>CAZZHO010000057.1:13565-26124 GCA_964653795.1 uncultured Roseivirgaceae bacterium
GGCATTCCTCGTTCTTTACTTCCATATCGTTGAGAGTAATGAACTTTGCCATAGCTTGGGTAAACCTGAGAGCCATTTTTCAGTACAACCTGTTCGTTCATTTTATCAATAATGGCTTGGCTGCCCACCTTCGGATTCAAGAGATTAAGTTCCCAGGTAGCCAAATCGGCAATGGTACTGTATAGGTTCACGGGCCTGATGATCTCATTTATAATCCATTGGTCTTCTACTTTGAAATAGGGCACAGATCTTTCTTGATTAGATAGGGCTTCGTTAGTGAAGAATGTGTTGGACATATTGAGGGGCTGGAAAAGATTCTCAGACATCCATTGCTCAAATGATTGTTGTGTCACTTTTTCAATAATCAAAGCCAGGAGAATTTCGTCTGTGTCTGAATACTGATAATCAGAGCCAGGTTCGAAAGCCAACTGCACATTTTGGATGATGTTGTAAGTATCCTCCCTTGAGAAGGGCTCATTTTCTCCTTTCCCCAGCAATAGCTTCAGAGTATAGATGTCGGGAAAACCGCTCGTTTGTTCCAATAAGTGCCTGACCCGAACAGTGTGGTTGTATGCAGGTAAATCATTAAGATACTTTCGGATATCGTCTTCCAGGCTAAGTTTATCTCGTTCTTCCAACAAAAAAATGGCGTATGCTACTATATGTCTGGAAAGTTGAGCAATGTGAAACTTACTGTTCACGGTAGCCGGCCTTTTCGAGTCCATAGACTCGCTGCCAAAAGCTTTTTGATAAATGACCTGACCTTTGTGGATGACCGTAGCAGCAACAGCTGGGTGATCAGATGTATGGAATTCGCGGAAAATACTGTCAATGTCTAGAGTAGTCTGGCACATTGAAGAGAAGCTGAGAGCCAGTGTCAGGGTATAGAATACTGATTTCATTACTTAGTGTTTTTTGAGTTTTTGGAAGTTTGTTTTTGCTGGATTTTTTTGATCACGGCCTGGGCCACTCCAGCGGAGGAAGTGGGATCTTGGCCGGTGATGAGTTTATCATCAATGACATAATGCTCGTCCCAACCTTCTTCAGAGTAAAGAAATTCTCCACCATTGTCTCTGATGCGTTCTTCTATGGAAAAAGGGAATGTCTTATAGTAGGCCGCTTCCTTATTCTCAAATAAGTCAGGAAAGCCGCTGACCTTTTTCCCTTTTACAAGAAGTTGGTTATTAGCCAATCGTATATCAGCTATACCTGCCGTACCATGGCAAACAGCTGAAATGATACCGCTCGGTTGCTGGTAAATAGCGACGGCTATCTCTTTGATGGCTTCGTTGTTGTGGATTCCAAACATAGCAGCACCCCCACCAGGGTAATAGATTGCAGCGTAATCGGCAGCCCGCACTTCGTTTGGTCGTAGCGTATTATCCAGCTTTTCCATGAACATGCTGTCAAAAAGATATTCCTGCAGGAGTTGATCGGAGTATATGTAGCCTAGAGGGACCCTACCGCCTTCCGGACTGATAAAATCTACTTCGTAACCAGCTTTCGTGAACTCGTCGTAAGCGAGTACTATTTCTGCAAAATGATTGGCAGTATTGATATCAGTATCACCGTAGTAATGGGCATTGGACACTACAAATAATATCCTTCCACTTTCATTTTCGGATTGACCTGATGAGCACCAATGAATGAGAATGCTCAAAATCAAAAGTATTTTTCTCATGACCTTTTTTTAGCTAAGAAGGTGTGTCAAGAGAAAGAAGAGGCGCTTATCTATAATTCAGGAGGCCAGATTTATAAATCTGTACCCGTTTCATGAGCATTTTGCTCTTTGAATGTGGCAGGTGTGATACCCTCTATGCGCTTAAACGAAGAGTAAAAAGTGGTCTTAGAGTTAAAGCCACATTCGTAACCAATTGACTCTAGTTTAAGATGGGGAGAAGATAAAATAAGCTCTTTTGCGTGGGTAATTCGATATTCATTTACTATTTGTGCAAAGTTCTTATTGAGGTTATCATTCAGCAGTTGTGACAGCTTATGTGGTGTTACCTTCATTTTCGTGGCAAGATCCGACAGCTTCAAATCTGCATTGGTATAGAGCTTTTCTTCACCAAGTAATTGACCTAATCCCATTTCAAGGTTTTGAGCTTCAGTATCATCTATCTTTTTGTTAGCATACTTTACCTGCCTTGAGAGGAAGCTTGGGTCTTTTCTTCTTGTCAGAAAGACGAAAAGGACAAGGAGGTATAATACGAAAGAAAAGGAGAGGGCACCGACAATGTAAGAAGTGTAGTCTGATAAGTTGTAGGCGAGCCAAATGATGGAATTGCCACCAACGATACTTAAGACCCAATTCTCCATACCTGAGACTTTCTGATCCCTGATGAAAATCTTCTGAATGGTTCCTTTCACTTGCCAGATAGTCGCGATGATATAAATTAACCATATGGCGTATATCACATGATAGGTGTAATACCACGCCTTGGGTATCTCGTCCCAGGGGTATCGCAGGTTGATAAATGCGATTCCAACCCCTAATATTATGAATTGCCAGTACCAGTTTTTGGGAGGCTTTTCATTGTAAACTGATTTGATATAGAAATACAGCGATGGTCCGATAAAGAGACAAGCAGTCATGCCAAATTGAAGGAATACACCTGCTAAGTCGGGATTGAAAAAGAAAATGACGGACTTGCCAATTCTGATACTCAGCGTCAGTAGCAATAATCCTGAGAAGGTATTGGAAATGGATTTGGGCCTTGCTAGGAACAAAAAATACACTGAAAGCAGTAAGCCATTGAAAGCCCCTAAAGCACTGAAAAAGAATAAGAATTCTCTGCTCATTGATTACAAAAGAACAAAAACCATCGAACCAAACTAGCGCTATCCCGTTTTTCTAATATTACTTACAAAATTGTATTTAATATGATTTTGTTTAGTTTTGATTTTACTTACAAAATTGTAAAAAATGAATAGGAAGTTACTGGGAGAGTTTGAAGAAACCTTGATGCTGCTAATTGCTTCGCAAGGGAATGAGTCACACGCGGTGGCGGTGCAAGAGTCATTAATGGAGAATGCAAAGCGGACTGTCAACATCAGCGCCATCCATTCCACGCTCTATCGCCTAGAGAAGAAGGGCTACCTAACTTCCTATCTTGGGGAAGCGAGCCAGAGAAGAGGAGGTAAGAGCAAGCGAATTTTTAAAGTGACGGCATCCGGCTTCAACGAACTGAAGACTTCCAAGGACTTCAGGAGTAAAATGTGGGAAACCATTCCTCAACTTTCATTTTCAGGACTATGAAAAAGGAGCTACCAAGACTAAGCCGGTGGATTTTAAAGAGAGTCTATGGCGATTACCTATTTCAGGAGATAAGTGGTGATTTTGAAGAAGTTTTTAACAGGAGGGTAGAAAGCAAAGGAAGATTTGTAGCCACTCTAGGATCTGTATTGGATGCTTTCTTATCCATTAGGAACATAGACCTCAAAGCGGAATACCGAACAAGAATGACACCTTTTGGATTGTGGAAGAGCTATGCTTTGATGGCCCTAAGAATGGTGGGCACTAATTTGAGCACTTCGCTCATCAGTATATTTGGTCTGGCTATCGGCATAGGCTGTGCCATTACTGCCTTTTTATGGGCAGACTTTCAAGCCAACCGTGACAACTTTCATTCTTTAAAAGAGAGTACGTTTCAGATAGTAACGGAAAAGATGGAAGAACATGAGTTAGTGACATTCAGTGCCACTGCTGCGCCACTTAAAGACAGAGTTCAAAGCGCTATACCTGAAGTGAAGTATGCCACACAAGTCGATAGGCGCGCCGGTAATGTGAAAGTGCGTAACACTGTATTTCAAGAGCAATTGTGGTTTGTGGACAATGATTTCTTTCGAATGTTTGACTTCAAGCTTTTATCAGGCAGTGTTCAGTCATTTACGGAGCCAGAAGTCATTTTAAGTGAGCCCATTGCTGAAAAGTATTTTGGAGATATTGATCCAATAGGAGAGACACTGGAAATGAAATTGGAAGATGGTACTATTCTGACTTTTTCCGTAGGTGGAGTACTGGCGACTATTCCAACTTCAGCGAGTTTCAAACCTACCATTTTGATAAATAGTCGACACGCTGAAGCCAAGAACAACTGGGACCAATCGGTGGAGGGCACATTCATAACATTAGATAATAAGGAGATACCTGAAGCACTTTTGACTGGGTTGGAAGAAAGCGTGCAAGAGATCAAGCTAGCTGATAACAAATCCACACTTCATCGCTATTCATTAATTCCGCTTACAGAATTGTCGAAGAGATCGGAGTTCATTGTTGGAGCCATTTCTCGAGGGTCCAGCCCGGGTGATTATCTATCCATGGCGATCACGGGAGGGTTATTAGTGATTTTAGCCTGCTTCAACTATTTAAATGTTGCCATTTCCCTAGCAACCAAACGCCTTAAAGAAATCGCATTGCGCAAAACAATGGGAGGAAATAGAGGGAGTATCATTTCTCAGTTTTTAATTGAAAACTTAGTAGTCACCGCCTTGGCGATGGTCGCAGGGATCTTACTTTGCTATTTTTTATTGCTGCCTGGCTTTAACTACATAGCTCCTGTTGAGCTGCCATTTGCCTTCTCTTCGCTGGATTCCGGTATCATGATTTTATTGGTATTGTGGCTGGTAATTGCCTTTTTGTCGGGTGCTTATCCGGCTTACTACATATCAAAATATCAGCCCATTCATATTTTCCGAGGGAATCAGCAGTTTGGTGGAAGAAACCTGTTCAGTCGAGTGCTTTTGACAATACAGCTATTCATCTCATTTACCACGGTAATAGCGGTTTTGATATTTCTGGACAATGCCATTTTTATCAAAGACATTGACTGGGGATATGGAAGTGAGGATGTATTGAGTATCAAGGTATCCGATGCCGAGCAATACCGCTGGATGGAGGAGCAGGCTTCTTTAAATGAAAATATTGTAGCCATATCCGGTGCGGCTGCCCACGTCGGGCTAAAGAATAAGCTGTTTGACTATGAATATTTAGACCACAGGTTCAAAGCACTGCAATATGACGTGAGTCCTCAGTATTTGTCAACGATCGAGGCTAACCTTCTTGAGGGTAGCTACGAAATGACAGGTCAGTCTTCTAAAGTGGTGGTTAATGAAGCATTCGTAAAAGCTATGGATTGGCAGATAGAAAAGACCGTCGGTCAACAATTGGAATTGCAAGGTCAAGATATGGAAGTGATAGCAGTAGTAGGGGATATACGCCATGTTTTCTTCTCCGTTGATAAAATGAGGCCAATGGTTTTTCAACTGCAGGACCGGGAATGGTATCCGATGATTGCCATCAAGGCAATCCCCGGTAAGCTGACGGAAGTAGATGAATCCTTGCAGCAAGCATTTTATGAAGTAGCTCCCAATGATCCTTACGATCGGGTATTTCAAGAGCGGGTATTTGATATTTGGTATGAAAATGTAGACGCCAATATTAAGCTGATGGCAACAATTGGTCTGATCTCTATTTTGCTTACATGTATGGGACTCTATGGCCTGCTGAGTTACCGTCTTTATGTGAGAAGAAAGGAATTTGGAATTCGCAAAACCATGGGTGCAGGCAAGCAGCAGATTGTCAAGCTGGCGTTTAAGGAATACAGATGGATTTTTACCATTGCGATCTTCCTGGGAATTCCCCTTGGCACCTGGGGTATTCAGGGAACGATTACGCAACTATTCACCATCAGCAAACCTTTTACAGTACTGCCGGCTGTATATGCTTTGCTCATAATCGGTCTTGCTCTATTACTGACATTTTGGAGTAAAATCCAGCAAACAAGTAATGTCAACCCTGTGGAAGTATTGAAGGAGTGATTTTGTTCATATAACTATTTGAAGATTTATTTATGTTTTTGTCTCTCGATGAATAGAATAATATAATTTTTTTCCTATCCGTTGTGAAAAATACCTAGAACTGGGTATTGAGGTTGAGTCTAATTTTTGTTTTAGTTGTGTTCAGAACTACCGACCTATGCCTAGATTAAAGAAATTTTTATTTGGAATAGTCCTGCTTCTTTCTTTAAGCAGCTCTGCTCAAGAGGTATCACAACTACACCAATTTTTTTCCATGAATCCGATGATTCAGAGAGATCCACTATTCCAGAAAGTTCAAGATGGAATATCGGATCGCGTCGCCAATACGGAGCTAGGTTTTTCAGAGAACTTGACGAAGCCTTTGTTAACCAGGTTGAGAAAAGAAATCAAAACCATTTCCGCCACCATATCCTGCGCCACATGTGATTCCCTAGATATTTCTGCCACCTTACCTCAGGTGATCAGTAGTGATACACTGAAATTTAGAATTAAAGTTCCCGTTCAGATTAATTCCAATGAAGCCAATTTGCAGTTGTTACTTGATTCCATTGCTTATTACATAGTTGATAAAACGATTTTGGAGTTTTTGAATCAGCGTTTACCGAACCCTGCTTTATCCTCTGATCCCAAAGGTCAGCTTCATCTCTTTGTCTTAGGCACGTTTTATGAAGGACTCGGTGCCGGGAGTTACCATCGTAGTATTTCATATCAAGAGTTGAAACTGGAAATCCTCGAAATCTTGAGAAAGGAGCTGCTGAGACATTTGGGTATTCTCAAAGAGGAACTCTTATCCACTATTGCGGATCGGAAAACGGAAGACATAATCAAGATCGCGGACAAGTACTTGCAGAACTTTCTAGAAGCCAAAAAGAGTCAGTTAATAGGCCTGATAGATGTATTAGAAGGGGAGTTGGAAGACTTGAAAGAGAATGCTAACAAAGGTTTGATCGGCGCAAATACAGGAATTTCGGTTTCAAGTGATGAAGGTAATTTGGGAGGTGGGATTTACGCTGCCTTGAAAACGGACCGGACTGTTTCAGGCTTCCAGATGGAAATAGGTGCCTTTCTCAATGGCGCTGGGGAAGTCTTTCAGAGTAGCATTGGTTCAGATTCGGTTGAGGTGGAGGTGATGGACGAGGATGGCCAGATGATCGATATGGATACGGTATTGGTCGATGATAACGTTAACCAACCATTTTTGGCGGGGGCAGCCCTAAAGATTCAGGTAGATCCGAAATTCCAGATCAATGCACTAATGAGTTTCTACATTTTAAACAAGGACCAAATAGATCGACGAGTATCCTTAGAGTTTGGTTTAGGTGTACAATACAATACGAATGCTAGTTTGATCCTGGGCCTATCAGGATTCTATCAGAAGCTGGATCGACCTATTCTGGAAAATGGAATCGAAACGGACGTTATGGCCAGCTCTATATGGTCACTTGGACTTACTTTTCAAAGTACCAACCCGGGTGCACCAACTATCTTAGTAGGTCTGACTAAAGAAGATAACAATTCTGATCCGTTGCCAGCTATTCAGGTGAGTTATCCACTCCGATTCAACTGAATATCAAAGAGATGAAAGTCAGTTGTTCTCTGTCACTTTTGCTGCTACTGTGGTTGTCTTCGCCTTTAGAGGGGCAATCTAAAAAGAAAAATGTGCTGAGTTATTACGCAGTAAACAACTCAATCGACGGTCAACCGAAAATTGATCGTATTAATCTACTGAGATTTTACCCTGTATTTGCTTTTAGATCTCTCACGGATGAGGTAAAAGTCACCGTGTATTATGGTGGAGAGGTATATCGAAGAGAGGCGTTGCCAAGCTCTGACAGTCTGTATTGGGAGGTGAGGTTGCCGGACTTCAATTTGGGACAGTCCATCCAGCGATATGAGGTCGAAACGTTGGTGAGACTACAGGATCTAGAAGAATTCCGAGAGAGAAGGGATGAGATTACTCGCAGGTATCAGAATATCAAGACTTCATTTGGACGTTTTTCCAACATTCTGAACCCCAAAGATTGGTCCCAAAGACAAAGTTATCTCAAAGCGCAGGCAGATAGTCTTAGTGATGAGTCTGACATTTTATCGGAAAACCTTGCTGAAGTAACAAAGCAAATTGCAAGGGAAAACTCGTCCTACATGCTTTCGAAGGATCTCGTAGCATTCGATTCTTTATTGGCAGTTGTGAACGAAATAGGAGCCGATTCGATCAAAAGAAATGTTTTTGGTTTTGAGCAGGATACGATCTTGTTGTCCAAATCCAAAGAGTCTTGGGCTGCTTACTTGGAGGCGTTTGAAAAATCGGGCTTGCTTAAAAAAGTCTTAAAGTTCGATACAACCAATGCACTTCAAAGATTTGATTCAATGGTCATGGTCACGGATAAGAAAGAACTCCTGGCTGACGATACAGTAAATATGAGAACCAGGTTAAAGGAGCAGTTGGGTTCCTTGTTGAGCCAAGCCACGGTAAATATTGATTCCATCAAGCCGCATTTTCATAAACCTAATAAAGACTTAGTATTATTTACCGATGTACAGGGATTGGTTAATAACCAAGGGCTACTGACAATTTTACAACCCACTATATTGAAGATTCAGGCCTCGATTGCTTTCGCTACCGATACCACCATATCTAATCTTGTCTGGCAAGCAAAGGTATGGGACATTCAAACCCTTTCTGATCACCTCTATAAATCTATCCGGAAGATAGAATCAAAAGTGCTAAACATAGATACCATCAAGCAAGTCATTTCTCAGTTAAATGACGAGAATACCGACTTCTCAAAGGATTTTACAAGTATCCTTTCTGATTCAGAAGCACTTCAAGACTCGATAAAGAATAATCTTATCTCAAATTTGATCGACAAAGATTATACGGGAATCGGTATTAAGAAAGCGGATATCATTATTGACAATCGGCTTGAAACGGCAAGGATTTTGTACCGCAATTACAAACTTCAGAACCGGGAACTCCAAGCACTGGATCCAGCTGAAGATCTAGGGGTATTTAGATTGAGGTATATCCCCTTTCCGGTGGTAGGGGATGAACTGGCGGGTCCGGCGAGATCTGGATTTCCTATTGTCTTTGAGGCGGGTTTGACTTTTGGCAGTCGAACCATTGTGAGTAACGAGCTCTTCGATCCTGGTTTTTCAATCAGTCGATTAGGAGTAGCTTTTGCTTTTACGCCCAAATTTTTTCAGGACGATGCCGAGATCCTGGCGCTTGCATTGACCTACGATTTCAACACGTACGGAAGTATTGGTGTCGGCGCGAATTTTGGGGCCCATAGCGAAAACAGAGCTGAACCGTATTTCAGTTTGGGTATCAATCAGCGAGTATTTCAGGAGTTTATTTCAGGCGTGAAAAACATCTTTCAAAATGAAAATTAACCTGCTAAGTAAAAGTTTTCTCTTTATGGCATTGTGCCTTTTTTCCTCATGTTCTCGCAATTACATGGATACCTTCATTGATGAGGAAGGTTTAACAGATCCCAATTTCAGCGATCGGTATGGCAGTCAAGTTCGGGTGTACAAAGGCGACGCTCTGCGACAAAATGGTACCAGCACACGCCTAACCTATCAATCTTATGCCTATTTGCAAGCTCGGATCGCCGACACGTATACAAGGAAAAGGGAGCGAAGGTTTATGTTGAGAAAATTTAAGAAAGCAAAATTTGGATTGTTTCAATTAGTGCTGGTTAGAAACACCCCTACCGCCCTCGATCCATCATTCTTTGATTTTAAAGTATCATATGATCCGTCCAATTTTTCTCAATCAGGTAAGAAAAACACAATAGACAAGGTTAATTTTTCTAGTAGCAGCCTTAGAGAGACGGCAGATCGGAAAGCATGGTTCAATAACGTCATCCTTGGGGTCAATGACTTCTCCAAAAAGCCAGTAATCTTTTTGATGATAGTTGATAAGTATGCCGAACCAAATGATACTTTAATCTATAAAATTCAGAAGTAATGAAAACCTTACTAGTAATCGTATTAATAAGCTCTACGTTTTCGTTTAATGATCCAGTTTGGACATTGGATTGCAGTGAAATGCAAATCCTTTATGATGAGGGGGAGGTAGATAGCATCGAGTTGAAAGATTACCTTGATGCGAACGATCTTTCTGGTATCTATAGACTTGAACATGATAGCATATCCTACGAACTTCGCTTCGAGTCTAATGTAGCTGCAATTGGCGCGCAACAAATTCAGGTTTTGGCATTTGGCACCAACGAAAAGAAAAGTGAGGCTCTTTTCCGGGCACGAATGATAGTAGGAGCCGGGAAAATGCAATTTGCACAAGAAGTAGGTAGATGGACTTTTCTTTGCGAGTGCGAAATAAACAAGAACTGATACGGTGGTGATATCTTAAGAATCATCTTTATCCTCTTTCAACATGTAGATGAGTATGCCGCAAGGCAGGTAACGTCCTGGCCCAGAAGTAATCATTAGAATTTTAGTAAATAACGTGATCAATATTAGAATAATCTAAATCAAACTATGTATTTTCTTCTCTGCGATAAGTAAACTAATGGAAAATTGAGGACCAAGGCCATTGAGCAACTTGAATGTGCCAGTTTCTTCCACAAAGTGAGCCTTGAAGTCATCCAGGAAAAATTAAATCGACAGAATAAACGTTACCACCAATAGCATCAGTCAAAAACCTGCTCCTTTTTTAGCTGTTTCCTTCAACTAATCAAATTGCCCTCATCATCCCACTGGGCAATCTCTGCGCGCTTGCTTTGATCCACGCATTTCGCCAGCCACTCTTCATCATAAGACATGCCATGTTCTTTGAGCACATCTTCAGGCACACCATCCCAAACATTCGGCGTATTCCCTTTGTAGCCTAGATCATCTATGCCCATTCTGGTAGTGTAGTAACCTGTCAGGGTGAGGTTCCTCATTCTGGAGAAGAACTTGATGCCTGGCTGTAGCTCAGGGTCTTCCACTTCAGGATAAGCGATCTCATCACAGAGTTGCTTTTGCTCCGCATCACCAGCAGACTTAAATTCTTTGCCAAACTTGGCGTTACTACGATTGTCCAGCCACATAATACCGCCTCTGAGCGGTAGTTGGTGATCGGGAAGATCTTTAGAGATGAATTCTACAAACTCCGGTACGCCAGCTTCCGTGGCGGATCCATATTGATCAGTGGCCGGCAATATGATATCACAGAGCACAGCGATGGTTTCCATCTCATGGGGGGTGAAGAAGGTCTCCGACATGAGCTTTTCGTCTCTGGCTTTCTCCTTTGGAGTTCTGCCATAGCCAGCTGCTTCTGGTTTTACTTCTTCAGGTTTTTCATTTGGAGCACATCCATTGGCAACCAGTCCGGTGGCCAATGTTCCTACAAACAGTCCTTTTAAGCTTTCTCTTCTATCCATTATCTCAATAATTATGAGCCGAAATATTCGGCTTAGAGGTTTTGTTGTTTTAGTTGATCGATGATGTAATCCGAAGTACGCCATGCCAGTGCCATAATCGTCCAGGTAGGATTCTTATCCGCCTGCGATACAAAGGGTGCTCCGTCCACCAAAAACACATTTTTGATATCATGCAGCTGCTGATATTGGTTGGTGGCAGAACTTTTGGGATCATGACCCATCCTGGCAGTTCCCACTTCGTGAATAATCAATCCGGGGTTCAGTAGACCATAGTCCTGATCCTTGCCAGGCGTGTCACCCAATACGGTGGCATCCATTGCATCGAAGATCTCTTCAAAAGTCTGATGCATGTGTTTGGCTTGCAGCCTTTCATGATCCGACCATGTGTAATTGAAGCGGAGAACCGGAATACCCCATTCATCTACCACATTTGGATCTATTTCACAATAATTGTCTTCTCGAGCCACGCACTCACCACGGCCCGATATGCCGATAACCGACCCATAGAATCGCTTGGCGTCCTCGCGTAGTTTATTGCCATATCCACCGACTTCTTCCCCAAGATATTTGGCCAGGCCATTTACATTAAACCCAAACCCGTAGGAAGGCATTCCCATACCTCCCCATATTTCCATGTGATAACCTCTTGGGAAGTCCAGATTCTTGTTGTCCAGCCACCAGGGCGTGTAGACATGCATGCCACCTACACCGTCTTCGTTGTAAATCTTTCGATCCATCAGACCCGGTACAAATGCGGCTCGACTGGATCCAGTTGAGTCATGCAAATATTTTCCAACTACTCCAGAGCTGTTGCCCAATCCATTTTCATGCACTGAACTCTTCGAGTTCAGCATGATCCGCGCGGTACTGCAGGCGGAGGCAGCCAGTACCACCACTTTTCCTTTGATCTGATACTCTTTTCGGTCGTCTTTGTTGATGTAAGACACACCAGTGGCCTTGCCTTCTTTATTAGTGGTTACCTCCCGCACCATGGCGTTGAGGTACAAGTCTATTTGGCCACCCGATTTTTGAGCCGGAAATATCAAGCAAGAACCAGAAGAGAAATCGGCATAAGCACTACATGCCCGACTGCACTGGCCACAATAGAAGCAAAGACCTCTATCGTTATTAATTCGCTTTGTTAGCATGGACATTCGGGAGGGGATGACCGGAATGCCCGCTTTTCTGGCAGCCTTTATGTAGTAGAGCTCATGTAACCTAGGTTTAGGTGCCGGCAGGAAAAACCCATCCGGCTCATTAGGTAGGTTTTCTTTCGACCCAAATACACCAATCAATTTGTCTACCTTATCATAGTAAGGCTTTACATCGTCGTAGCTGATTGGCCAATC
>CAZZHO010000058.1:0-4270 GCA_964653795.1 uncultured Roseivirgaceae bacterium
GTAGATTGACTTTGGACATTGCCAGTCTATCCTTGAATCCTGAACCAGGTGGAGATCCAATTGGAGCTTATACAGGTGATGTGACACAATTGAACAACTTTGGTGTAGGTGGAATTATTTTAGGTCAGGCTTTGACTCCTCTTACTGGAGGCCCAGCTTCTGATGCTAATCCTGCTTACAATCCATTTTACGAGCGATTTGCTTCTGCACCTGGAACATCTACTATCTTGACCGACGCAATAGCAACTAGTCCTACCTTTTTTACCAGCTCTTTAGGTGGAAATGATTTCCTAGGCTATGCGGTAACTGGAGGCGACGGATCTGTTGCCATCACGAGTGCAGCTGACTTTCAGTCACAATATTCCCAATTTGTGGAAGCGATGGTCGCTACAGGTGCAAAAGGGGTATTGATGAATTTGCCTCCGGTAATACTCTTGCCATATTTCCAGGCAGTTCAATGGGATGCAATTCCTTTAGATGGTGTTTCAGCCTCAGCTTTGAGTATCAATGAAAATATCCTGGCAATAAATGGACTTTTTCAGTCTGCTCAAGATGCAGGATTTATTGATGATGCTGCTGCCAGAACTATGACTTACCAGGAAGGCAACAATGCTATTTTGGTAGTGGATGAAGATTTAGTTGATTTAGGTCCGTTCTTCGATAACCTATTGGCTTTGGGTGCTGTGGATGCAGCCACCAGAGCCGGACTTGTTCCTTATGAGCAGTCTAGACAACTAACAGAAGGTGAATTGGTATTGCTTCCTGCCTTGGCTGAGCTTGGTGCTGACTGGGATGGTGACGAATCAACAACTGATCCTGTCGGAGTAGTAGTGCCATTAGGGTTCAATTTGGATGCAACTACAGGTGCACCAGTGCTAGACGGAGACAGAAGGTTCTTGGATTTGGCGGAGGTCACTGCCATTGTAACAGCGTCTGCTACTTTCACTGCTATTATTGATGGTATAGTAGCTCAAACAAATGCCGCCGCAGGAGAAACCGTTCTGGCAGTAGCTGATGTTTATCCGATCTTCGCAGATGCGGCTGGATTGGATGCTGCAACTGCTACAAGCTTAGTATTTACAGAAGCTGGTATTGCAGCTGCTGATGGCGTACAGGGGATAGATTTCAATGGTACTACATTAGCACCTGACTTTACGCCAAATGGAATTTTCTCTGCAGACGGTATTCATCCTAATCCTAGAGGGTATGGGTTAATAGCGAATAAATTTATTGAGACAATCAATGAGAACTTCGGAGCAAGCATACCGACTATCGATGTGCTTCCTTTACGAACGATTTACTTTACCTTATAAAATCAACCTTAGGTATAATAAAACCCCGACATTTGATGTCGGGGTTTTTTATTTTTAGAGGATGTCTACTGAAAAGGACTTCATTTTTATGCCCAGGGTCAGGGCTAAGCTCTATGAAATAGTATTTGGGACAGATACATACACTGGAAGGCTTTTTGATATCGTCCTGATGTGTGCTATCATCTTTAGTATTCTGGAAGTAATGTTGGAAAGTGTGCCGTCATTAGGTACTAGATATGAACATTTCTTTGAGATAGCAGAATGGACTTTTACCATTCTCTTTACCCTTGAGTATAGCATTCGCTTATTCATTGAGAAGAAGCCTTCGGACTATGCGCTTAGTTTTTTTGGTGTCGTTGACTTGTTGGCATTGTTGCCAACCTATCTCACTCTCTTTCTGACTGGAGGCAGTTATTTGGTTGTCATTCGGGCCATTAGATTATTGAGGGTGTTTAGGATTCTAAAGTTGTCTCGTTACTTAGGGGAGGCGCAGGTGATCACCAATGCTCTAATGGCCAGTCGGTATAAGATCATGGTGTTTTTAGGTGCTGTATTTACCCTGGCCATCATCATGGGTACGCTGATGTATTTGATAGAGGGGGGAGAAAATGGATTCATCAGCATCCCCAGAAGTATCTATTGGGCTATAGTTACGATAACAACAGTAGGGTACGGAGATATTTCACCATCAACCCCTTTAGGACAGTTTTTAGCTTCCTTCATCATGCTGATGGGATATGCCATCATTGCAGTACCTACGGGGATAGTTACCGCTGAAATCACAGCAGCTAACATTAAGGAAGATCAGGATTTCCTAAATAGCCTTGTTTCCTGCCAAAAATGCGGATATATCACTTCAGATCAAGAGGCTTCTTTTTGCTCTAGGTGTGGTGATAAGATCCGGGATTACACTTAGAATTTGTAACCTATTGCAAATCTGAAATTTGCAGTGTTGAAAGTATTGGCCTTACCATCGTGTACTACCTGTGTACCGAGCCCCAATGCTCCTTCCATTTGGTAGAAGAATCGTCTGAGGTTAATAGAACCTCCAGCAATAACGGAACCCCGGAAATAGCTGCTATTCTTAGCTTCCAGGCTAGATTGTTCTGGCCCACCTAGAAATATAAATTCGTTTCCAAATGTCGAGCCAACACTTACACCAGGGCCACCATATACATCAAAAAGACCGCCGAAGTAAGGTGCTTTGAATATGTAGGCTCCATTTACTAAAAATTCATTTTCTATGATGCAAAGGGTTAGGTAATCATACCCTCCGTCTAAGGTTTCAACATCCAGCATGGCCTCTCGCGCTATGTTGGCGCTTGCACCAATTCTAATTTCTTGGTTGAGTTTAGCCTCGCCATCCAGGCCTCTCGGGTGGAAAATGGCGTCAAACCCGATATTGCCACCAGATAGAGCAGCATAAAAGTCACCTTCTCGATATTGACTTGGGTCAAAATCATAATCTTGATTGGACTTGATGAGACTCAAAAGACCCTCCATTGATACATTGTGAAAATCATCCGAATAACCACCAATAGAACCCCTGATTCCGGCGAACTGGGATTTGGTCTTGCTTAAAATGAACTGACTGGAGCAAATATTGATAATAGCAAAAAACGCGATGAAGGAAACGGTGAATTTTTTCATTGGTTAGGGATTGTGATCTTAATTACTAACTACTATACAATCGAAATATTATATACCCTCCTTGGCAATTCTCGTATGCCAGTCATTCACAAGCATCAAAGCGGCTGAGCCATACCACGGGTGGAGCTCCATTTCTAAGCTGCCAGCTTCAATAGCCGGGTCTGAAAGCGCAATTTTTTCTGCCTCTTCGAGTGATTCCACAGCAAAGACATAAATGCCCCTGATATCACCATCGTCCATAAATGGGCCTGCCAGTACCAGCTTGCCATCCTCTGCCAGCCGCTTGATATTGTCAAGATGTGCTCTTTGGAGTGAGGCGGCCTCAGTAGAATCCAGGTCTCTGTTCGGACCTTTCCTCAAATAGGCGAACACATACTGCCGCATACCATAATCGTCTGCTCCCAGTTCATATGCCAACTCTTCGCTAAATCCGGCGGACTCACTTTCAGGTTCTTCCTCCTTTACTTCTGTTTGTTCTGCAATTGGTTCCTGGACCTCTTCCGTCTCTTCGGATGTTGAAGGAGAGGAGCAAGCGAAAATGATGGTAGGGAGTAGTAGAGCGAGTGTTTTTTTCATGTCTAGAGTGTTCCTTCTATAAATCCAGGTTTCTTATAGTCTGGATCCGGGTATTTATAAAACCCTTCTCCTGTTTTGACACCCAATTTGCCTTGATCGATGTAAGACTTCAAAAATTTCGCAAAACCTTGACTCGCTGCATCCGGTCTGGAACTCGTAATATGCCAGGCTGTTTCGAGTCCGACTTCATCTAATATGGCAAAGGGACCCATTTGCATTTTGAAGTTTCCCATCCATGATCTATCAATATCATGGATGCTGGCAATATCTGTGACAGCAAGCCTACCTGCAGCCCCAATGATCGCCATCAGCATGAAATTGAAGATATAGCCCGGATTTTCTTTCTGAACCAGTACAGGGGTTTGATTTAGTCTCTTACCCATTTCATGAAGTAAATCTGTAATGAATGGTGCTGTACCAGGGTGAGGCATAATATCCACGACATTGGCGTAGAAAACATCATGAAAATGAAAGGCACAAAACCTTTCCGGGTGACCTGAAGATGAAGCTATCTGCGAAGGAAGCAGATAACTTGTGTTGGTAGTAAGTATGCAATGATCTGGGCTTGCAGGACCAAAATAACCCCATACTTCTTTCTTAACATCCAGATTCTCCAGCACTGACTCATTGATGAAGTCAGCACCTTTTACAGCCTCTTCCTTATTTGTGGTCCAGGTAATTCTCTCTTTGATATCTGGGATATCTGATTCCTGTATCACGCCATACTTCAC
>CAZZHO010000058.1:4370-26007 GCA_964653795.1 uncultured Roseivirgaceae bacterium
TAATTCTCTCTTTGATATCTGGGATATCTGATTCCTGTATCACGCCATACTTCACTTGTGACTGTAAGATCTTATCATGCACCTTCAAAGCATAGTCGAAAGCGTCCTTTTTGATATCATAAATGGTGGTGTTGAATCCGGATATTGCGGATTGAAGTCCGACTCTTAAGCCTAAAGTGCCACTACCCAATATTAGGACTTTACTAATGTCTGCTAATTGTAATTCTTTCATTCAAATTTTTATTCTACTGTAGTCATGGCTACTTGCTTTACTTCTTCTAAATGGTATAACCTCCATCTGCGGTGAATACTCCTCCTGTTATGAACCTGGAAGCATCTGATGCCAGATATAGGGCCATTCCGGCCATATCATCAGGTTGAGCCAGCATTTGTAATGCCTGCTTAGACTTTACATGACCCAATATTTTTTCATTCGATGTGAGTGCCTCGCTGAATTTGGTTTCTACCAGCCCAGGGCAAATTACATTGGCCCTGACGCCCTCTTTTCCCCATTCCTTTGCTAGCACCTTCGTCAAGGTTATCAGTGCTGATTTACTTACGCTGTATAGCCCCAATCCTAAGCCTGGAGAGAGACCTTCAATGCTACTGATGTTGATGACCGACCCATTGACTTCCTTCAGGTGGGGATATGCCAATTTGCACAAAGTCCAAGGTCCCTTCACATTGACATTCATGATTTGATCGAAAGCACCACTTTCTGCATCCTCTATCGAACCAAAAATCGGATTGGTCGCTGCATTGTTGATCAAGACATCAATCGATCCGAATGCCTTAACTGTTTCCTCGATCAGGTTTTGAATCTGACTTTCATCGCCCATATGACAGGCCACGCCTGTGGCGTTGATGCCACTTTGCTTCAGTCGGTCAGCCTCCTGGTCACATGCTTCTTGTTTCCTGCTAGAGATGACCACATTGGCACCTGCTTCACCGCACGCTTGGGCCATGGCGAGGCCAATTCCTTTGCTGGCTCCGGTGACGATTACGGTTTTACCGGATAGATCAAATTTTTCTTGAATTGTCATTTAATGATTTTTCAATAAGATGTTGAAAATACGATAAGTTTAATGAAAAAAAGACGATGAAGAGAGCTGTTTTTGAGGAATTGGGAAAGCCCTGGGATGTTTTACAAATAAAAGAAGAACCTAAGCCAGAACCTGCAGAAGGGGAAGTCAGGATAAAAGTCACGGTGGCCAACATTAACCCCTCAGATATCATGTATGTGCAAGGTATGTATGGTATAAGACCAGAAGTACCAGGTGGTGCCGGATTCGAAGCGGCGGGCATCGTCGATGGAGTGGGGGAAGGCGTTTCCTATCCGGAGGGCACCAGGGTAATATTTACCTCTTTGGGTGTTTGGCAGGAATACGTAGTAGTACCTGCTAAGACCGTAATACCAGCTCCTGAAGGCATGTCTGATGAAGTGGCATGTCAGGCTTTTGTCAATCCTTTTACGGCCTATGGAATGCTGAGAGAGAGCGGCTTACAAAAAGGCCAGTGGTTGCTACTCACTGCCGGTGGGAGTGCATTTGCCAAGTTTGTAGTTCAAATGGCCAATAAGCAAGGGATCAATACGCTATGTACCGTACGTAGAGATAGTCAAATAGAAGAACTTAAATCCAATGGTGCTACGGCGGTAGTGAATACGGAAACTCAAGACCTCAAAAGGGAAGTGAAAGCGCTGACAGAAGGTAAAGGAATTGATTACATATTTGATGCGGTAGGTGGAGCGCTAGGGGCGCAAGTGTTGGATACTTTAGCTTTTGGTGGGACCATGATGGTCTTCGGGCTGTTGTCATTGCAGCCAATTCCATTGAACAGCGGATTACTTATTTTCAAAGATCTGAAAGTGAAAGGCTTTTGGCTTACTACATGGATGGCATCTTTGTCAAAAGAGGAGAAGATCGATGTAACGAAGACGGTGCTCGGAGGCTTAATGCAATCAGCGCTAAAGGCAGATGTTGAAAAGACGTATAGTTTGGAGGAAGTGGCTGCCGCCACTAAGCATGCCGATACTCCTGGAAGGTCCGGGAAGATTCTCTTGAAAATTAGCTAAGATATAGGAGAGGGTTGTTAGGCATTGCCGAGCCCTCTCAATCTTATCGTTCTGGCGATAATAAAACCGCCTAAAACGCCTGGGAGCACCCATAGCAGCCAAATAATGGAACGATCCGGCAGAAAGGCATCGCCATTTTGAACGGCAAAAGCCGTAAAAGCCGCAATGTAAGATCCCCCCATATTCCCGATATGTTCTCTTAGCCACCACGATGGATGGTTGTAGCTTTTAGCTCTGAATTTCCTCAAATCCCTAAGCCCATTGAACAACGTGAAGATGCCAAATATGGCAGACAATAGGATCGCGAAGTGGAAATCCTGGATCCTTAAATACAGGTGAATGCCATACCCTATCAATCCAATGCCAAAAAGGGAAGTGAGAACTGTTATCAGCCAGTCATACCATTGTATCGCTTTGGTTTTTCTTCGCCGAACTACTCTTACGCCAATGTAAGTGTTGTAGAACGTCAATACTCCGATGACTAACAGGAAGAAACTAGATCTATAGAAAGCGATAATGGAGAAAGCACTGAAACAAACCATTAACATTCCTACGGTATAAATCCAGCCTAGAATTACATGCGTTTTACCCCCTTTGGGTCGTAACATCAAAATCAACCCGACTATCAAAGCGGTAGTGCCACCCGCGATATGTCCAATTACCAATGCCTGTTCCATCTCACTGTTTTTATCGAAGAAATGGTAAATCTCCAGTTGGAAAAAAGGCATCTTACCAGATTGTTGTATTTGGTAGATGACCTGTTTAAAGGTTCTTCATCAGTTGATAAGAAAACTGAATTGTCTCCTCATAATTTTCAACAGGAATGTGTTCGTTGATACCGTGAAACCCAGTCACATTACCAGGGTGCACCCGGGTAGGGAAAAAGCGGTAGACATTATCTGAAATCAGAAGAAAGTGCTTGCTATCGGTGCCTGCTCCTAGCAATCCTGGTGTTACAATGGCCTCTGGGAATAATTGCCTGACGGTCTTCTCAATTAACTGAAAGCTCTCTGTCTCATCACTTGATACTACCGATGGTTCATTTTCATTGCTGATCGATTCGAGTGCAATTCCCTCTCCAAGCACATTGGATATATGATTCCTTACATCTTCCACGGATTCTCCTGGCATGATCCTAAAGTTGACTACCACAGAAGCCGTAGTTGGAATTACATTGTCTTTCACGCCGCCCTCCACTATAGTCGGTGCGATGGTGGTGTGCGCATTCAATCCTTCAAGAATTTGACCACTGAATAGCCACTGATTGGCGAATGCCATTTTGGAAACAAATGATTCGAACTCGGGACCAACCCTATTGATTTGTTTATCAATGACCGGAAGCATTCGATAATCGAATTGATTATCTTGAAGTTTGGTGATGGCTTTAGCGAGCACTGCGATCGTATTGTCTTTGGGAGGAGCTGACGAATGCCCTCCAGGAGTAGTGACCGATATCTTGAAGGAAACATATCCTTTTTCCCCTGTATTAATTACTGCCAAAGGCTTGGTTAGTCCAGGGATCATACCATCTGCAATGAATCCACCTTCATCCAATACAAATTCAGCTCTTACACCTTGTTCTTTGAGAAACTCGGCCATGAGTTTAGCTCCATTTTCTCCACCTATTTCCTCGTCATGACCAAACGCAAAGTATATTGTCCTATCTGGTTGAAAGCCTTCTTTTAGCAGTACCTCACATGCTTCCAATAAGGCCATTACATTGATCTTATCGTCCATGGCACCTCTACCGTAAATCTTGCCGTCCTTAATTTCACCTGAGAAGGGAGGAGCTTCCCAGCCGTCGAGGGTGTTTTGGTCTACGGGTACCACATCCAAATGGCCCATCAAGACTACCACATCTGAAGTAGGATTTTTACCTTCCCACTTATACAGTCTACTGTAGTTAAAGCTCTGTTTCTCAAGAAGAGAATCCACCAGTACATAGCTGCTATCCAGATGGGCTAATAAATCGATAAAAGGTTGAGATTTGAAATCTGCAGGATCGTTGTAGGAGATGGTAGGTGATTGAATTGCTTTTTGGAACCTGGATATAGCTCCATCGGGTGTAGCTACAGGTGCGACTTTCTCAACTTGCATTTGTTGGCTTGAGAAAGTGAAAGTTTTGACCAGTATCACCAACACCAACAACATGATTGCTGCCAATACAAAAAGCAGAATTTTCTTTACCATCCTGCCAAGTTAACCTTAGAATCCGATAGTGGCTACAATAGGAAGAAAACGATGACGATCCAGACCAATTTCTTCACCATCAAATAGATAGGCGTACCTGATACCTGCATCAATTTCAATGATTCTTAAGGCTCGGAAGTCAAATCTTAGATCAAAACCTACCGACTTGTATTCCCTTTTGAATTCCTCAAATGTCCCCCTGAAATCTACTTCGGATAATGGGGTTAGGTCTCTCACTCTAATTGGGTTGAGTGTTGATTCGGATAAATCCGCGAATACACTTCCTTTTACCCTTTTAATAAATGCTAATGGACCTAAGGCCACATCCGGTAACCAGATAGGAAAGGTGTAGTCCACCCCTGCTACCCATATTTCATCACTATTGATAGATACATTGTATCCTCTTGCATAGGCAAAAATATCTCGGAACTTATAGGATGCCTCAGAGTTCTCTTGTCTGAAACCGCCTCTAATAGACAAGCCGTGTAATTTATGAATGCCGGGAAGAAAAAATCTACCTGTTATCTGAAAGTACTCGCTCTCGTTGCTTGTCGTATTTAAAGTATTCCAATAATCAATATTGATTATTTGGCCCCATCTTGGTGCCACTTGTTGCCTGGCGCGGGTTTGGAATCGACTGAAATCCGCTTCAAATTCCATGGCGCTGAAAAAACCATCTGTTCCTGTCACATCATTTTCATAATCCACATCTATCTGATGAAAGATACCTGCCACCTCTAGACTGCCGAAATGGTTGCCGGAGGTCAGGTTGATAGGTATTCTCACTCCCCCGTTTATATCCCTTTCATCCCACCTTACGGTACCATCAACGGATGCTCCAGGCTCATCTTCTTCTGCCTGGAAATAGAACCTTGTGACCCTAGATCTGTCCGTGAACCTAGCTTCAGCCTCCAAAACGGGATAAAATTCTGCATAGGTGATCCCCGCCGACCAGCTGGAGGTTTCCTCATTTACATTGTATTGATAAAAGCCTTGTGCACTGAAAGTGCTGAATTTATTGTCGAAACTGATGCCCCCACCGTATTCCGGGTGGATAGCCACTGGTGACCAACTATGAAGATTAGCCAGGCCACTGAATTTGTTAAACTTCTTCGTCTCAAATTGTTCGTTTGGTACCTTGTCCAGAATGCTCCCATATTTACTAACTGGGCGCCAGAAATCAATCTCAGTGGGGTAACTACTTTTGACAGGCATCCAGGTTGAAGGATCCAAATCCATGATTCTCAAATCCCATCCATCAGCTGTAAATTCACTGAAGGCGATTTTCTTGCCAGATGGACTGATGTCTGGTTGAGTAGCCCCTAATAGCGTACTGGTTACTTGATATTCTTCCCCTTTCTCTAAATCAAAAACATAGATATTGTCAATGCCCGAGATGATGTTGGAGTAAAAAATGTAGTTACCATAAGGTCTGGGATAGCTGATTTGTTCATGCTTGGGTACGGTCAACAGGCGAATGTCTTCCGTATCGACATCAATTTTGGCTAGGGAGTTCTTACTGTTCTTCTGGGCTATAGCTACTATATCTCCATTTTGATCAAACCGAGGGAAGGAGAAGAAATAGTTTTCTGGGTTGGAAAGTACCTTCAATGGAGACCCTGTTTTGCTGTCTAACAGGACTAGACGATATTCGGTATTAGGGGTCACTTCTACTACTACTATCTGGCTCCCATCGGGAGAAAGATCAGGAGCAAAGTATTTAGATCGTGATGTGACTTTTTTAGGTGTACTCTTACCTAGTGCTAAGCTCTTGACTATTGAGAAGTCCTGATTAGCCCACCTTTCATCATAAGCTAGCTCTGTCCAGACAAGTTGTCCGTTCTTTACTGAATGGGTGCTGTTATCGGATCCGTAGAGGCCTGGCGTGATGATCTTTTCTTCTTTCCCGTTCAGATCGACCTTCACAAGTTGCCTAATATCTTGAAAACCTCTTTTTTCTATGATAAGCTCATTTTCATTTAGGAAAACTGGCAGCCTGTAAGAGGTGAAAGCTTTTTTCTCACCATTTATTTTGGTGGAATTTGTCAGTTCAATTTCAGCGCTTTCTTTTTTCCACTCTTCCTGAAGTCCTTCGAAAGTCTCTCGATATAGCGCAGGGGAGCGGAGGCCGGTTTGTCTTTTCAATCCGTCAGAAAAAGGCCAGAAAGGCACCTTATAGGCAGTGGCATTTTGAGCCGCTAAAGTCATGGCGTCATCTCCATACTTTCGTCGGATATGAGTAGTCATGTAATAACCTTGAGCATAGTGATTGGGGACAAAGTCTTTTAGGGAAAAAGCAGAAGCTTTTTCATATCCATAAAAGCGATCGTCCAGCATGAGCGAGCGATACTCTTTATCAAAATCTGGTGTTCTTCCTCTGCCGGCGTTAGTTAGTTGTGTCTCATAGAAAGTGGCATCTCCCTCGAAGAACCATCTAGGCATCGCTAAACCCGCGGCACCACCAAGACCATTTTGACCGAATAGTATGGAGGCAACTTTGGTCCAGCCTCTTCTCGCATTGTAGACCTGTTCCACATGTCGATATTCATGGATGGTAAGTGCATCCCACCATTCAACGTTTCCCAGGAAACTGAACTGAGGAGGGGTAGTGAAAAATTCTGTTCGGATCGGTCCAAAAGGGGATACAAAGCCATTGGAAATGGTGGTTTGGTTTTGGACGATCATAGTAATCTTATCGTCCTTATTCCCCAAGGCGTAATAGCTACTATCGTAAAGCATGGTCATGATATTGGCCGCACGCTGCGCTCTGTGCTCAAGCCCGACTGGGTAGATGACCTGAACTTTATCCGTGTCAATTTGCCTCCATTTCATTTTGGACGGGTTGAGCCCTAAGCCAAAACCTTGTGATAGCAGGGTGAAAGGTAAGATTAGGAGAAGTGCGGGGACGAATTTTCTGACCATTTAGTATCTACAACTGAGTATATGAAAGCCCTAAGTTAAAATCTTTGTCGGAGCTCTATTGCGCCGTAGCTGTGCGATGATACACCATCGGTTTCAGCTGGTTGTATATAAAAGACGAGGTTGATATCGAATGTTCCATACCGAAGAAGTAAACCAAAGGAATTCATGAATCTCCAGGATACTGGTTCCTTAGTGAAAAGCGACTCATTACCGGTGATTAAACCGCCTTGCAATGTCCCATCATAAGCCACGTACATTACAGCGGGTTGATAGAAAATATACGCCTCTGTGGCAATATCAGACTTTTGAAGTGGTTTCAAGGTTGATAAAGTGTTGCCAAAATGAGTAGACTTTTCGATTGAACGTGTCTTTCCATACCGAAATAGTAGCCCTTGGAAAAACGAATTGTAGATAGTTCCTACGGACAGACGACTAACGGAGGTAATATCACCTTGTACCTCTGGTGAATTGGATCGCAATAACCTCTTCGCATGGTCCAGGTAGAGGTTGGCTACCAGCGCATCGTTTATCTGAGAGAACCAGCCATTGGGGTCCGGTAAACCGAAGAATCCATGCCAGGCTTCGTGAATGTCGCCAGTAAATGATTTGGGTCCCATCCAGCCTAGTTCGAATTCAGCCCCAAAATACTGGCCATTCCTAAAAAAGAAATCTTGTCTTGCGGACAGTGAAAAAATTCCCGCATAGGGGCGATCTATTAGGTCTAGTTCGTCATACTCTACAAACTTGGCTGTGTACATTCGTTGCGTCAAAGAATACTTCCTGCTGGTATTGATGACGTTTCTGCCGTACCTCGATGTGTCTAAAGCATGTCGATAAGAACCAAAAATGCCGCTGCTGTAATATTGGTCCCTGATGAGTGACACAAAAACATCATTTTCGACAATTAACTCAAGCTCGTGATTGAGTACTTTCTGATTTAAAGTGTCTTGGGATTTTGAGGAGACCGCACAGCACAAAACCAACAGCAGTATAGCGTATCGCATCCGCCAAAGATATAGTTTTGGACCATTAGCAAAACGTCGTTCTGAAGATATTGAAAAGGATTATTGAGGAAAATGGATGAATCATTTTTACACCGGCGATTGGAGAAAAGGGATGCAAAGGGTCTTCGTCGGGAATTGCCTGAGAGAGGAAATGATCTCATCGACTTTTTGTCAAACGATTACCTGGGGCTGAGTAGAAATCGGGAGTTGTTAAACAGGGTTGAATACTCCTGGAGTGTGTTACAAGAAAAAATGCTAGGCAGCACTGGCTCCAGGCTTTTATCTGGTAATTCTAGCTGGAATGAGCAGCTTGAATCTATTCTTTCTGAGGTCTTTCAAGGGCAATCAGCTCTCCTTTTTAATTCTGGTTATAATGCCAATGTTGGTGTATTGTCGTCTATTCCGGAACGAGGAGACATCATTTTTTACGACGAGCTATCACATGCTTGCATCAAAGATGGTATCAGACTTAGTCTGGCTGAAGGCTACTCTTTTAGACACAATGACCTCAATCACTTGGTTGAGAAGCTGGAGAGGCTGAAAGGAGGAGGAAAGATATTTATAGTAACAGAAAGCCTCTTCTCCATGGATGGAGACTTTGCTCCTATCAAGGAATTGGTTGATCTGGCCGATAGGTTTGGAGCTTATCTCATTGTGGATGAAGCACATAGTACAGGTGTTTATGGGAGGAATGGTGCCGGATGGTTAGTTAAAAATGGTTGTGAGGAAGTTTTTGCCAGAATCTACACTTTTGGAAAAGCCATTGGGAGTCATGGCGCTTGCGTGGTAGGCTCCAGGGCCTTGACCGATGAATTGATCAACTTTAGCCGTCCGTTTATTTACACTACAGCTTTACCTCCTCATACCTTGTTGACCCTTATTGAGACATTTGAATATTTGAAGGAGCATCAAAAACGCCTTTCCAGTACATTAATGGATCGCATTGCATATTTCCGAAGAAAGGTGGTGCAAGAAGGCTTAAATACTAATTTTGATAGCACCTCCGCCATTCAACCTATTGCCATTCCGGGAAACCATGATTTGATGAGCTTGAGTAGTGAGTTAAGGTCGGAAGGATTTGATATCATGGGGGTAAGAGCACCAACTGTGAAAGAAGGGGAAGAGCGACTTAGGGTGTGTTTGCATACTTACAACTCTGATGAAGAAATAGATGCCTTGGTCGGTCGTCTGAGAATTTCTTATTCCTCCTAAATACTTCCTTGTCTGTAAATAGTGCTAGCTTATTTTCGCGAGGTGAATTATCTCATAACCGCGATAGGTACAGACAGTGGAAAGACACTGGTTTCTGCCATAATAACAGAAGCACTAAAAGCTGATTACTGGAAGCCTGTTCAATCTGGGTTGCCACGTGATACGGATACCGTAACTTCCCTTATTTCGAATGCCGAAACTGTTTTTCATGCAGAAAGACACCTGCTTAAAACACCTGCATCGCCGCATGCGGCAGCTAAAATTGATGAGGTACAAATCCAGTTGGATGACTTTACCTTGCCTCGGACAGACAGAGACTTAGTAGTAGAAGGAGCTGGCGGCATGCTTGTCCCGTTAAATGATGAGGATTACGTTATTGATTTCGCTTCGGCATTGGACCTTGAAATTGTGCTTGTGTCTAATCTGTATTTAGGTAGCATCAATCACACCTTGCTGAGTATAGAGGCCTTGAAGAATAGAGGGCTAAAGGTGAAAGGCATCATTTTTAATGGCCCCAGCAATCCTGAGAGTGAGCGCGTCATTGAGAAAAAATCAGGATGGCCGGTTCTATTGAGAATTCCGCAACTTGATATAGTCAACAAGGAAACAGTTCAGAGGTTAAGTGAAGAGCTTTTAATCAACTGGTGATGGAGAATTGGAAAGAAATTGATGAACAAAACATTTGGCACCCTTTTACTCCTTTGCAGGGACAGCAGCCCATTTATGTAAGAAAGGCGAAAGGTGCTTATTTATATACCAGGGATGGTAAGAAGATACTGGACCTGATCTCTTCTTGGTGGGTGACCATATTGGGGCATGGTAATAAGCAAATAGCGAAGGCCATTGCTAAGCAAGCCAGGAAAATGGAGCAGGTCATATTTGCCGGGTTCACGCACAAGCCCGCTCTGAAACTTTCTGAGCTGTTACTATCTGCTTTACCCTCAGATCAGTCTAAGCTATTCTTTTCTGATGATGGGAGTACCTCTACTGAGGTGGCGATTAAGTTGGCGTTGCAATATTGGCATAATGCAGGCAAACCCAGGAAAAAGGTTATTGCCCTGGATGGAGCTTACCACGGAGATACATTTGGTGCTATGTCCGTCGGAGGTAGATCTATTTTTACCGAGCCATTCAATAATCATTTATTCGAAGTTGAGTTCCTCCCTTTTCCAAAAGGAGATGGGAGTGAGGCCATCCAGAAAATGAAGGAAGTGGCTAGCGACGATGTTGCAGCCTTCATCTTTGAACCATTGGTGCAGGGTGCAGGAGGTATGCGAATGTATAGTCCTGAGGTTTTAGATCAACTGATCGGTATTGCTCGCAATCAAAATATTATCTGCATTGCTGATGAGGTCATGACAGGTTTTGGAAGAACAGCTAAGACTTTTGCCAGTAACTACCTGAAGGAAAAGCCTGATATCTTTTGTCTATCCAAGGGTTTAACAGGAGGGTTCTTACCCATGGGTATTACTACAGTCAATAAAAAAGTAGCTGAAGCCTTTGATAACGATGTTCGGGAGAAAACCTTCTTTCATGGTCACTCATACACGGCCAATCCCATTGCCTGCGCAGCTGCCTGTGCGAGCTTTGATATTTTACATCAAGAATCCACACAGGAATCGATCGCTAAACTAAAAGAGAATCACGCCCAATTTCATAAAAGGATTGAAGGGCATGAGAGGCTGGTAGATATACGCCAGACAGGCACCATTTTTGCAATGGAGATCGCAGTACAGGATGGTGGATACAGTTCTAACATTCGAGAAACTATATATCGACATTTTCTGGAGAAGGATATGTTGATGAGACCCTTGGGCAATGTGCTGTATTTTTTGCCTCCGTATGTGATTAAGAATAGGGATATGCAAAAAGCCTACGACGAAGTGGAATCTTTTCTTCATTCGCTAAGCTGAAAAAGCCCTGAATATTAGCTTGTATTTATGGTTATTAAACATTCTTTAAGTCTCGGGCTTCCAGTGTAATTCTTTAGTTAAATCTGCGATTGGTACGCATTAAGAAGGTTCTTGCTGCTGATGTTTGCGTTGTTACATCTAACAAACCAATCAGCTATGTTCAGGTATCGACTATTCGTATTGATGTGTTTTTTTATTTCCTTGGAGTTGTGTGCAATTAATTTAGGATCAGAAGCCTATGATGGTTTGGTTGTCACAAAGGTCGATACCATTCACGGTAAGGTGGAAGTCGATCTTGTTCGAAATATTGTAAAGGTTCGATCAGGTTCCAAATATTACAATATGGTTGCTTCTCAGGTCAAAAAGGTCATTGTTTACGAGCCTGGATTTCCTCGCAGTTATTTTTCTGGTTCGTTTGGACCTGACAACCAATACATTCTATTTGAGATTCTGAGTACTGGTAAAGTGAACCTTCTTTTTAGAGAAGGAGTGAAGTTTAGTCAATTTGACGAAGAAGCTTTTCCTCCATTCTTTATTTCTAGAGACAACTCTATCTACTCCGTCTCAACTAAAAAGGAATTTCTTTCTCACCTGGATCAACGGGCCGAAGAGGTTAAGGCCTACTTGAAACAGAATAAGACTTCTTTTGGCAGTAAAGCGGATCTTGTGGCTCTATTCGATTTCTACAATGGTATTTCTAAGGCTTCAGAGATGTTTGCTTTTGAAAACTAGCATCTTTTCTCGCGACATATCTTCCATTGAATATTTGATACCACCCATCCCCAAACCGGATTCATCACGCCCACCAAACGGCATCCAATCGACCCTGAAAGCTGTATGGTCATTGATCATCACCGCTGCAGCATTGATTCGATTGCTAGCATCCAAGGCCAACTCCAGGTCGTTAGTGAAAACAGAAGCCTGGAAGGCGTAGGGTAGTGCATTCGCAAAGTCAATGGCCTCATCAATCTTCTCATAAGAATAGATGCATACTACAGGCCCGAATATTTCCTGAGTGGATACTTTGGCATCTTTAGGCGGGTCCAACAATATGGTTGGAGCATAGAGCGTATCTGAAATCCTCTTACCACCACTCAGTAGTTTGGCTCCTTGATCTACTGCTTCGTTGACCCAGGATTCTACTCTATCTACCTCCCTGGGAAGGATCAATGGACCACACTCAGTTTCTTTCGCCACAGGATCACCGACTACCAATTCTTTGGAGGCATTGGCCATGGCATTGGCCAACTTTTCGGCTATGTCTTTGTGTGCAATGACTCTCTGAACTGAAACACATACTTGCCCGCTATGATAAAACCCACCCTTCATAAGAGGAGGTAGGATTTCCTCAATATCAGCATCTGGACCGACAATAGCTGGTGCTGCACCACCATGTTCTAGTGCCACTCGTGTCCCGGGAGAGACTTTCGAGTTGAGGTACCATCCCACTTTCGCTGAACCAATGAAAGATAGGAAGTTGATTCTTGGATCCGTAACCAGCTTTTCAGAGTCCTCATTGCTGGTAATTAGGTATTCACAGTGCCCGTCTGGTAATCCGGCCTCCTTCAAAATTTCTATCATTCTGATACAAGACCTGGGAGTGGTAAGGGCTGGTTTCACCACCACCGGAGCTCCTACGGCTAAAGCCGGGATTGTTTGATGTACGATAAGGTTCAATGGGTGATTGAAGGCACTAATAGATGAAACTACGCCAATGGGCTCTTTTCGGGTGAAAGCCATCCGGTTAGTGGAGGAGGCATTTTGTCCCATAGGTATTTCTTCACCAGCAAAGTGACCTATCTCTTCAATGGCTATTTGCAATCCATTGATTGCCCTTTTCACCTCTACCTCAGAATCCACATATGGCTTTCCACCTTCTTCGGCAGCCACAATTGTCAATTCTTCGATTTGGTTGGACATGATGTCCTTAGCTCGTTCCAGGATTTGGACGCGCTCATGCTTCGGTATCCATTTTGATCGATCATCAAAAATTGCCTTAGCCTTGGTGATTGTCTTCTCCACATCCGATGCCGTATGCATGGGTATCTCCTCAATCAAGTCGAGATTATAGGGAGATATGACTTTTAATTTCTCAGCCATTTTGGGTCTTTTTTTCTTCTAATCCTTTGATTAAGATCTGATAATTCAATGAGTAATCTACTGGCACATCGATCAGGTGTACACCAGGACTATTCAGACAACTTTCCAGGGTAGTAGTGAAGCCTTCTGCACTTTCAATCCTATAACCGTGTGCACCATAGGCCTCCGCATACTTGACAAAGTCGGGGTTTTTGTAATCCAGTCCGAAGTTTTGGAATCCCATTCCTTCTTGCTTCCATTTGATCATACCGTAGGCGCTATCATTTAGTATGATCACTACCAGATCCAAATTCAGTCTTACCGCCGTTTCCAGCTCCTGTGAATTCATCATAAAGCCTCCATCGCCGCAAACCGCCACAACTTTTCTGTTGGGATCGGTGATCTTAGCGCCCATTGCAGAAGGCAATCCTGCACCCATTGTGGCGAGTGCATTGTCCAAGAGCAAAGTATTGGCCTCGAATGCTTTGTAGTTTCTCGCGAACCAAATTTTATAGACACCATTGTCTAATGTCACGATGCCATCATCTGGCATCAGTTTTCTGATCTCATTGACAATTCGCTGGGGTAAAACAGGGAATCTGGTATCCTCAAAATATTTAGATATGTGACTTTCTACTTCGGCTTTAAGGCCTCGGAAAAGATCTATTTCCCAGTTGGATTGACGGTGCACATGATTCGCTAAGTATTCAATACTTGCTGCGATATCGCCAACTACCTCCACCTGCGGAAAGTACACCTCGTCGACTTGTGCTGAGAAATTGTTGATGTGGATCACATTGCAACCATCTTCTTTCATGAAGAAGGGTGGCTTTTCAATGACATCATGGCCAACATTGATAATTAAGTCTGCCTTGTCAATGGCATCATGCAGGTAGTCATTGTCGGATAGCGCAGCCGTTCCCAGGAATTGGTCATGTCGTTCGTCAATTACCCCTTTTCCCATTTGGGTGTTAAAAAAGAAAATACCAGACTGGTCGATAAAGCTCTCCAATGCACTGCTCGTACGATTTCTATTAGCACTTGCACCGATGAGTAATAGAGGTCTTCTGGACAGGTGGATCATTTCCAAAGCAGCGTCCAAAGCTTTTGTATCCGCCAGAGGCCTTCGGATATAGCTCTTGCTGAAAACTTTCTCTGAACATTCTTCTGCCGCGATATCTTCTGGTAGTTCGATATGAACGGCCCCTGGTCTTTCTTCTGTCGCTTCTCTGAAAGCCTCTCGGATAACAGAGGGGATATTATTGCCATTAACAATTTGGCGGGTGAACTTGGTGATAGGTCTCATCATGTCTACCACATCGATGATTTGAAAGCGGCCTTGCTTACTCTTCTTTATCGGTTTTTGGCCTGTGATCATCAACAAGGGCATAGCGCCTAGTTGAGCATAAGCTGCCGCCGTAACGAAGTTGGTGGCGCCAGGGCCAAGGGTAGATAGACAAACTCCAGGTTTTCCGGTTAATCGTCCGTAAGTAGCTGCCATAAATGCTGCTCCTTGCTCATGACGAGTGAGTATTAGTTTGATTTTGGAGTCTTTTAGGGAATCGAGAAGGTCAAGGTTTTCTTCTCCGGGTATCCCGAAAATATATTCTACCTCTTCATTTTCGAGGCATTTGACAAATAGATCAGAGGCTTTCATTGGGTGAGTGCTGTTTAATTATCAATTTAAACACTCAAATCCGAAGTATAGTTGGGTCCCCGTTGAAAACCTTTAAATGTGTAGAAGAGGACAAAAAAATACCCTTCAAATGAAGGGTATCAGTTCTATGAAGAAAAGGTCTTAAACCTCTCTGTTAGGATCAAACTTCTCGAGATAGTCGGCGACTCTTCTAACAAACATACCTCCGAGCGCTCCATCCACTACTCTATGATCATAGCTATGGGAAAGGAACATTTTATGTCTGATGCCTATGAAATCTCCTTCAGGTGTTTCGATTACTGCAGGCTTTTTCTGTATAGCACCCAGCGCCAGTATAGCTACCTGCGGTTGCAAAATGATCGGGGTTCCCATCACATTTCCAAATGAGCCAACATTTGAAACAGTGTAAGTTCCTCCCTGGAGTTCATCAGGTTTTAGTTTATTCTCTCTGGCCCTCTTGGCAAGATCATTCACCTTCTTGGTTAGGCCCAAAATGTTCATTTGATCTGCCTGGTGGATTACGGGAACAATCAGGTTGCCGGTCGGTAAAGCAACCGCCATACCCATGTTGATCTCGCCTTTTTTGATAATCTGACTCCCATTAACCTGGACATTTATCATCGGGTAGTCTTTTATGGCCCGGATGACAGCTTCCATGATAATCGGAGTGAAGGTTAAGTTTTGGCCTTCCTGCTCTTTAAATCTCTTTTTATTGGCGTTTCGCCATTTGACCACATTGGTCATGTCCGCTTCTACAAAGGAGGTAACGTGTGGTGAGATTGCCTTGGAGGCAACCATACGCTCCGCAATCATTTTGCGCATCCTGTCCATCTCGATGATCTCGTCCTCTCCTGAGATGGCTACTGACATTGGTTCTATTTTACGCTCAATACCATTAGCGGGAGCGGGCGTAAGTTTTGGCGTAGTTTCTTTAACACCGCCATTCGTACGCTCCTTGATATATGCGAGCATATCATTTTTAGTAACCCGACCGTCTTTGCCGGAACCTGCTATTTTTTCCAACTCCACAAGGGCAATACCTTCCTCTTTGGCCATGTTGCGAACTAGCGGTGAATAGAATTTTCCCGACGGGGAGGTGGCGGGTATCCTTTCGACAGTGGTAGCGGCATGTTCTGCTATGGCCTCATCCAGCAATGCGGATGCGGCGGCAACTGAATCATTTTCAGCGGCTACGGCAGCGGGGGTATTGCTTTCCACTGTCACTACTTCTTCGCTTTCAGTGGTAATGATCGCAATCGGCTTCCCAACCTGGACGACTTCTCCTTCTTCGGCTAATATTTCTTTTAGTACACCAGCATGGGTAGATGGTATCTCCGTGTCAACCTTATCGGTAGCCACTTCCAGAATGCTTTCATCCTCTTCTATAGCATCTCCTACATTCTTCAACCAGGAAAGAACGGTTCCTTCCATAACACTCTCGCCCATTTTAGGCATTAAAAGCTCTACTGTTGCCATAGATTATTCTGTTTGGGATTCAATTTTGGGTCTGTCAAAGATAATATTTTGTTTTTTGAACTAAAAATTCAACCTAAACATGTTTAGCCCGAAAGTGGTAGCAAACCTTATGTTCATCTCCCGATCTTTTGTAAAGTTCATTTTCCTGGCTACAGTTTTATCCTTATCGGAATAGCCAACCCACACGGTTCCCACCGGCTTGTCTTCACTACCTCCCCCCGGGCCGGCAATGCCGCTGGCAGATATACCAACGTCTGTTCCCAGTTTCAACCTTACTCCTTCGGCCATTTGTTTTACTACTTCTTCACTTACTGCTCCAAATTTCTCTAAAGCCTCTGTCGAAACTCCCAGCGCCTTCTTCTTCACCTCATTATCATAAGCCACTACTGAGCCCATAAAATAAGATGAGCTTCCAGGTACTTTGGTAATGGTGGCAGCGATGTTTCCACCAGTACAGCTTTCTGCAGTACCTATGGTAGCGCCTTTAGCCATCAGGAGCTTTCCTAGAACTGTCTCTAGTTCATCATCATCATACCCATAAACGTATTTTGAGATCAGAGGAACGAGGCTATCAATGCTTTTTTGAATGTCTTCCTGGATTTTGGACTCATCTGCCCCTGTTCCAGTAATTCTAAGTTTTACTTGGCCATGGGTCGGGAGATATGCCAGTTTCTGATTTTGTGGCAGGGCCTTTTGCCAATCTTTTATCATGTCCGCCAATCGGGACTCTGGTATGCCTACGGTTTTGACGATTCTGTGTACGATTACTTCTTTCTGAAATCTGCTGGCAAGCCTAGGGAGCACGTCCCGCTCCATCATTGTTTTCATCTCGTAAGGTACCCCAGGCATAGACATGAAGATCTTTCCTCTCTCTTCGAACCACATACCCGGAGCGGTACCCATTGTATTGCTGATCTTTTCGCAGTTGTCAGGCAATTCCGCCTGTTGCTCATTGTGTATGGTCATTTCCCTGCCCGCTCTATTAAAAAGATCTTTTATCTCCTGTAAAGCCTCTTCATTTAGGGTAAGACCAACATTAAAATACTTCGCTAAACATGGTTTAGTGAGGTCGTCGGATGTAGGCCCTAGACCACCAGTGACCAATATGATGTCAGCGCGCGATTCAGCATCTTTTAAAGACTGGAGTATATGATCTTCCGTATCACTAATTGTCGTTTTCTGGTAGACCTTGATGCTGAGTTCGTCTAATTTTTGGCTAATCCAGTGGCTGTTGGTGTCGAGGGTTTGACCGTATAAAATCTCGTCACCTATGGTGATAATTTCAGCTTTTACAGACATTCGATCTTATTATTTCTTATAAAAGGATTTTTCAATGCTTATGGTTAACCCCAGATAAAAAGAGGAATCAGCAAGATTAACTATCTTGCAGGGAATTTTGTGATCATCGCTGAACATGCTTACTGACAATCAAAAGAAAAAGCTTCAACACTACTTTGATATCCTTGATTTTGATAACAATCAATTGATAGAAAAGGAAGATTTTACCAACATCGGGGAGAATCTTAATGTATTGTGGGGATTTAAGCCTGGTACAGATAAGTACAATCAATATATCCAAAAGTGTGAGCACCTCTGGGTGAGCTTCAGAGAGTTTATTGGTAAGGATGTAGAAGAAAGCGCCAATCTGAATGAGTGGTTAGAGTTTGCCGATAAAGGAATCGTAAATGGAAGCGATGAACTCTATGAGAAACATGTTAACCAGTTCGTAAAAGACATTTTCGATGTGTTTGATGCGAATGGTGATGGTTTCATTTCACTCGATGAGTACATCGACCTTTTCATGGCTTACAGAATTGAGATTCGATATTCAGCCAAAAGCTTTACCAAGATCGATCTCAATAAGGATGATATGATCAGCCGTGAGGAACTTCTTAGTGCTGTAAAGGAATTCTACAGAAGTGATGATCCCAATGCTCCAGGGAACTGGTTGTTTGGCTTTTGGGATGGAGCAGGCTGGTAGCAGCTTTTTCCGCTAACATTCATTTTTCTTTACTTCATCTAGCGCGCCAATGCATCGAAGCTTTGGTCATTCAGTAGATTTGCGCTCAATTAAAATTTCATGAGTAAAAATTTCAAAAGGCATACGATTACTGCTGCTTTACCTTATGCAAATGGTCCTGTTCATATTGGCCATATGGCAGGGGTTTACATTCCTTCTGATATTTATGTGAGATATCTTCGGTCCAAAGGTGAAGATGTCGCCTTCATCTGTGGTTCTGATGAGCATGGTGTGGCCATCACTTTAAGAGCCCGGAAAGAAGGTATCAGTCCTCAGGAGGTGGTAGATCGATACCACGAGCAGATCAAGAAGTCTTTTGATGATTTTGGCATTTCATTCGATATCTATTCCCGCACATCATCGGAAGTTCATCATAAAACGGCATCGGAGTTTTTCAAGAACCTGTATGATAAGGGTGCTTTTACTGAGCAATCTTCAGAACAATTCTTTGATGAGGCTGAAGGTCAATTTTTGGCAGATCGGTATATAAAAGGTACCTGTCCAGTCTGCGGTTTTCCGGATGCCTATGGAGATCAATGCGAGAACTGTGGTTCAACATTGAGTCCTTCTGAGCTGAAGAACCCTAGGTCGATGTTGAGTGGAGAGCCACCGATAAAGAAAGAGACTAAGCATTGGTATTTTCCTCTTGACAATTACGAACAGTGGCTGAAAGAGTGGATCCTGGAAGGTCATAAAGAGTGGAGATCGACTGTCTATGGCCAGTGCAAAAGCTGGATAGATGGTGGTTTGCGTCCCAGACCTATGACAAGAGATCTGGATTGGGGTATTCCGGTACCGGTGGAAGGAGCTGATGGTAAAGTGCTATATGTTTGGTTTGATGCTCCGATTGGCTATATATCTGCTACTAAGGAATGGGCGGCTGCCAATGGTAAAAACTGGGAGGACTATTGGAAAAATGACGATACACGTCTATTACACTTCATAGGCAAAGACAATATAGTTTTCCACTGTATCATTTTCCCGGCTATATTAAAAGCTGAGGGCTCCTACATTTTACCCGATAATGTGCCAGCCAATGAATTTTTGAACCTGGAGAACAATAAAATTTCCACCTCTAGAAACTGGGCTGTTTGGTTACACGAGTATTTGGAAGATTTTCCTGGAAAGCAGGATGTCCTTCGTTATGTCCTAACTGCTAATGCTCCCGAAGCGAAAGACAATGATTTTACCTGGAAGGATTTTCAGGCCAGAAACAACAATGAATTGGTCGCGGTACTCGGCAACTTTGTGAACCGTGCTGTGGTGCTCACTCACAAATATTTTGAGGGCCAGGTGCCAGAGATACAAGGGTTAGAGCCGATTGACCAGGATGTATTGGATCAATTATCGGGCTACCCTGATAAAATCAGTAACACTTTGGATCAATTCAAATTTCGTGAGGCGCTAAGTCAGACCATGGAGGTGGCTAGATTAGGTAATAAATACCTGGCAGATACTGAGCCCTGGAAACTAATTAAGACAGATCAGGAGCGGGTAAAAACAATCATGAATGTGTCGCTACAGGTAGCGGCAAACCTTTCTGTTCTAATTGCTCCTTTCTTACCTGATACAGCTAGAAAGTTGACCGATACATTGGGTATTGCTGCTGGTAATTGGAAAGATGCTGGTAGGTCTGATCTATTGGCTCCAGGTCAGCAATTTTCTAAGGGAGCATTGCTTTTTGAAAAAATTGAAGATACTGAAATACAAAAACAAATTGACCGATTGATGGAAACGAAAGAAGCGAATGAAAAGGCTGAAGAAACAATTCCTGTCGCACCATTGAAAGATGAAATCGCTTTTGATGACTTTATGAAAATGGACCTAAGAGTAGGGGAAATTCTTTCTGCTCAGAAAGTTGAGAAGTCAAATAAGCTTTTGAAGATTACTGTTGATACCGGAGTAGATAAGCGAACCATCTTAAGCGGTATTGCCAAGCACTTTTCTCCTGATGAGATGATCGGTAAGAAAGTGGTTGTGCTGGCCAATCTTGCTCCAAGAAAGATCATGGGTGTTGAGTCTCAGGGGATGTTACTTTTTGCTGAGAATCATGATGGTGTCTTGAAAGCAGTGGCACCCGATCAAGAAGCGGAAAACGGCGCTGGTATTAGCTAGCTAATCAATCAATATTAGGCGCATGAAGGCTTTTTTAAGTTCAGTTCTTTACTTGTGCGCCTTTCTTGGATTCTCCCAAAAGTTTACACCTTTCGGAATAGATTCAGTAATGTATCACTCCAGAGGTAATGTCCACTATTCAACTGTTTTGGAGCATTACTTTAGTGAGAACCTGCATAAAGACTGGAATGATAAACCGATTTCAGTTACTCAGTTCGGTTCTCTGGTAGATTATTATGTATTGAGTAGAGTAGCTATCGGAGCTGTAGGGCTTGTAACAATCCCTAGAGGGGAGAGAATAGTTGATGATAATCGAAGTTTATCCGCCAATACCGTAGGGGTATCATTAGCGGGTTCATTGCGTTTGGAGCTGCTGAATTTAAATCACCATACCTTTTATGTCGATACTCAACAGGGGATGATATTCACTGTGGACTCGTTTCCGCCTGGAGGAACCGTCTGGAATTTTATGGTGAAGTACGGTATAGGTTATACCGTACATCTTTCAAATAAGAAGTACCTCAGTTTTGGTTGGCGCTGGATGCACATATCAAATGGGACAGGTTTTGTTCCGACCAACCCGGCCTATGATGGCAACGGGATATATCTGGGTTTCAAGTTCGCGAAATAGGTCAATTTGATCGGCCGAGCGACATTTAGCCTGAGATTGGAAACAAAGGCTTTTAGGTGGCGTTTGGTTGGTGAAATTTTGAATTGAAAACTATCAAACATGAAGACAAAATTCTTGATCGCTGCAACGGCTATTTTATTCTTAACTTGTTGCGGTGGACCAGCTGATACTTCTACGGAAAAATCGGCTGTTGAAAAGCCATATACCCTGGCCAAACCCAAATCTGAGTGGGTAGCGAAGAGAGTAGAAGAAGCTAAAGCCAGGCTAGATGCTTCAGAAGCTGGTCAACTAGTCTGGAAGTCGATGGAGTTTCATGGAGGATTGGCCAATTGGTGGTCAAATGG
>CAZZHO010000059.1:0-2979 GCA_964653795.1 uncultured Roseivirgaceae bacterium
TCTGGATACGGGTATAGCTTCCAATAGCTATGCCATTATCGAATTGAAGATGGTGGATGACCTCTTGAACGATAAGGACAACTCTAGACGCTCCTTGTTTGAAGAAGCCGCTGGTATATCGAAATTCAAGATCAGGAAAAAAGAGACACTAAAGAAGCTAAACGACACAGCTGATGATCTGGATCGAGTGGAAGATCTTCTTTATGAAGTAGAAAAGAATCTTAGGTCATTAGAAAGGCAAGCCAAACAGGCCAAGAAATACTACGAGGTAAAGGAGACTTACAAAGAAGAAAGCATCAGGCTGGCGCACGTCACCGTCAAATCGCTTAATGAAATAGCGGAACGAATCAAAGATGAAATAACGGGAGAAAATGATAAGAAGCTCAGCTTATCGAAGCAGCTAGGTACGGAAGAAGCTGCCTTGCAGCAGTCCAAAACAGACCAGTTGTCTAAGGAAAAACTACTTGCCAGCCGTCAGAAGACGCTTAACGATCATGTATTAAAAATTCGTCAGTACGAGAGTGACAAGAAGATTAGGAATGAACGTCAGCGTTTCCTACAGGATAAGATAGAAAACCTTAAGCAGCAGATCTCACAGGATAAACAGAGCAATGAGCGGGCTTTATTCTCAATTGAGAGTTTACAAACAGAAAAAGAGACGGCTTCCAAGATCCTAGAAGAAATTGGTAGAAAAAAGGATATTCTGCAGGCGGATCATGAAGAGCAGAAAGTAAAAACCCGTAACCTACAGGAACAATTGCAGGAAAATACAGCCTCTTTTAACTCCTTGCGGGATGAGTTGTACCAAAAGAAGAAGTCAATTGAAATCAAGCAGGTACAACTTGATGCTATAAAAAAAGAGCGAGAGCAAAGTAGCTTCGATTCTGAGGAGCAGTCTGCGAGCCTCCAGCAGTTTGAAAACAAGCTTGCAGAGATAGAGGTTGAGCGTGAAGAAAAGAAGGAAGCCTTTGAGAAGCTGAAAACACAGGAAGAGGAGATCAAAGAGAAGCTTCAAGGCCTGCAGGAGAAGCTAGAACAAGAAAGATCCGAGCAGGCTCAGACCAACCGTTCTCTGGACGCCAAGCAAAATGAGTATAACCTCACTAAGTCATTAGTAGAGAACTTGGAGGGGTTTCCGGAGGCGATTAAGTTTCTCAAGAAGAACAAGAATTACAAAGACACACCTCTCCTATCCGATATCATTGGCTGTCCTGAAGAGTATAGGGTTTGTATTGAAAATTACCTGGAGCCCTTCATGAACTATTATCTGGTCGATAGCTACCAGGATGCCATGGAAGCAGTCGGGATCCTTTCGAATAGCTCACAAGGACGAGCTCAGTTTTTTGTGCTAAGCCAACTAGACCAGTATCAATCCACCAGGGCTGAAGGAGTTGACGAGCTGAAACCCGCCATGGACATTGTGGAGTATGATGATAAGTATAAGCATCTGATTAGCTACTTACTGGACAATGTTTGGGTATATGAAGGAGAATTACCGGCCAATCTGGATCCTCAATTGACTTTAATTGAGAAGAGTGGGAAACTAGCCAAGAGGACCTATAGCTTAGGTGGTGGTTCCGTTGGATTGTTTGAGGGAAAACGGATAGGTAGAGCTAAGAACCTTGAAAAGCTTGAGAAGGAGATCAAGGTCCTTCAGGAAAAGAAAGAAAAGGCCAAGATCAAGATCGAATCATTAGATCAGGCCACCAGCGAACTTTCCAGCCAGTCGGACGCAGACAAATTGGAGGAAAGTCGGGATCAATTGTCGGCTTTGAATGAAGCGTATGTTTCATTGAAAACAAAGCAGGAGCAGTTTGCGGAGTTGCTTAGTTCCAATAGCTCCAAACAAGAGAATCTTGACGCTCAAATCAAGGAACTCGAATTGGATTTAGCAGATACCGGACCCGCGATTGAATTGCAGGAAGAAGAAGTCACGCAGCTGGAATCGAAAGTTCACTCCTTCAGGCAAGAGGTGGAATCCTTTAATGAGCTATTGGCTCAAAAATCTACCCTGTTCAATGAAGAGAATGTCCTCTTTCATCAACAGCAAAATAAGGTTTCTTCTATAAGTCAGGAAATAGATTTCAAGCAAGAAAGCTTTGAAAGCAGCAAGCAGCGAATTGAGCGTAATCAGGAAGAGCTGGATGCTTCAAAGCAGGACCTGGATGAGTTGGTAAAAAAGACCAATATCAATGATGAGGATCTTGTCGCCATGTACGACGAGAAGGAATCTATCGAAGCAGGCGTCAACGAAGCAGAAAAAGAATATTATGAGGTAAGAGGTAAAATCGATACTTCTGAGAAAGAAATAAGAGAGATCATGCGTAAGCGTGAAACGGTCGATCAGGTTTTGATGCAGTGGCAATCAAAGGAAAATGAAACCAAGCTGCAGCTTACTTCCGTAAAGGACCGACTTTCGGTTGAATTCAATATCGATTTTGAATCTATAAAGGATGAAGAACAGCCAGAGGAATCAAGGTCTGAGAGTGAATTGAGGGAGATCGTCGAAAAGCTCAAAAATCGCCTTGAGAATATGGGGCCTATCAACCCTATGGCTATGGAAGCTTATGAGGAAATCAAAGAGCGACATGATTTCATTACAGGACAGAAAGAAGACTTGCTGCAAGCCAAAGAGTCGCTGCTTGAAACAATTGCTGAAATTGATACCGTAGCTAAAGAGACTTTTCTTCAAGCCTTTGAGGAGATCAAGGCCAATTTTATCAAGGTATTCAGAACCCTTTTTACCGAGGAGGATGATTGTGACTTGAAGCTCACAGATCCTGACAATCCACTGGAAAGCACTATTGATATTGTAGCTAAGCCAAAAGGCAAAAGACCATTGACTATCAATCAGTTATCAGGTGGTGAGAAAACACTTACTGCAACTTCACTGCTATTTTCTATCTACCTGATCAAGCCCGCACCTTTCTGTATTTTTGACGAAGTGGATGCCCCTCTGGATGATGCCAATATTGATAA
>CAZZHO010000059.1:3079-25411 GCA_964653795.1 uncultured Roseivirgaceae bacterium
GTCCTTTTCGCCCATCCAAAATTTGAAAGATCCAAAGTCAACAGGGCTTTGGTAGAGAAAATACGGAAACGTGAGGGTGTGACCTTCCATGATCTATATGAGCGATATCCCGATTTCAATATTGATGTCTTTATTGAAAAGAAGCTCCTGTCAGAGCATGATGTGATCATCTGGCATCATCCACTGTATTGGTATAGTTGCCCTCCACTTTTAAAACACTGGATCGATCTGGTATTGGAATTCAATTGGGCCTATGGTCCAAGTGGTGACGCTTTGAAGGGAAAGCAAGCGCTGAATGTCATTACCGCTGGAGGTACAAGGGCTGTTTATTGCTCTGAAGGAAATAATAACTATTCCATCAATGAGTTTTTGCGACCATTTGAGCAAACGGCCAGATTGTGTAAAATGGACTACTTCCCTCCTTTTGGTGTGATGGGTGCCAATGGCATTTCTGATGAAGGCATTGCCACAGCTGTAGCTCAGTATGATCAACTTATCTCTGTCCTTCAAGAGGGTTTGGTACCTTCGATTGCAGGTAGATGCGACTACCTCAATGACATTCCTCAACTACAAACTGCGCAATCATTATGAGCGGAGGGATTCTGTTTGAAGCGATCGTCTTTCTAGTCAGTGCTATCGTATTCGTCCCACTATCGAAGAAATTTGGTTTGAGCTCTGTATTGGGATATCTAATAGCAGGTATCTGTATAGGCCCTTACGTTTTGAATTTCGTAGGGTCTGAGGGTCAGGACATCATGCATTTTGCTGAGTTTGGTGTGGTCATCATGCTCTTTTTGATTGGGCTTGAGATTGACGCCAGGAGCTTCTGGAAAATGCGCAAGACCATCTTAGGGATGGGCGGTGGCCAATTAGCCATCACCTTTTTACTTTCTTATGGACTCTTCCTCTTCCTGGACTTTCCGTGGCAGGTGTCGGTAGTTATCTCTATGGCCGTGGTGCTATCATCTACTGCCATTGTCCTACAAAGCCTTAAGGAAAAAGGCCTTTTCGATACCGCTTTCGGTAGCTCCTCTTTTTCCATTCTTCTTTTTCAGGATATTATCGTTATTCCGATGTTGGCCATTATCCCACTTCTATCCAGTGGTGAGCCAGTGATGGACACTGGTCATGATAGTCATGGGTCTCATGGTGAGGAGATGCAAACTTATCTTTTAGAGAATCTACCGCTGGGTGTGCAAACCATCGCAGTGATACTCTCAGTTGTCCTGGTTGTACTGGCTGGAAGATACCTTTTCGTGCCGATGCTGAGATTGGTCGCGACGACCAGGTTAAGAGAATTACTTACAGCTTCTGCCCTACTTATCGTCCTGGCATTAGCCTTTAGTATGGAATTAGTCGGCTTAAGTCCTGCTTTTGGGGCCTTTTTAGGCGGAGTAGTTTTGGCCACAAGTGAATACCGCCATGAATTGGAAAGCAATCTTGAGCCATTTAAGGGGATGTTGCTAGGACTGTTCTTTATGGCGGTGGGTGCTTCGATCAATTTTATGATCATTAAGGAGAACCCATTCCTTGTATCAGGACTGGTTTTTGGAATTATCGCCCTAAAAGCGGTTGGGCTGTTTTTGGTAGGTACTATTTTCAAGATGAAAATGGATCAAAAGCTGCTATTGGCTGTGGCGCTTGCGCAGATCGGGGAATTCGCTTTTGTACTTCTATCATTTGCCTCTCAATTGAATATCATCGGCAAAGAAGAACTAGATCTGATGTTGGTGGTGACCGCCTTGACCATGACGCTTGCACCCATCTTGGGTGTACTGAATGAACGAATCGTATTACCGAGAGTTGGCACCAAGGAATCAGCGAGGCGGACAATGGATCATATAGCCAAGCAGCAAAAAGTTATCCTTCTGGGTTTCGGACATTTTGGAAGTACCATTGGCAGGTTTCTAAGATCTTATGGTGTGGAAGCCACCATTCTGGATCATGACTCCAACCGGGTTGATCTACTAAGAAAAATGGGATTTGAAGTCTATTACGGAGATGCGACGAGAATGGATTTATTAGAATCCGCAGGTATTGATGAGGCAGAAATATTGATTTGTGCCCTGGACAATCCTGATGTTACCATGGAAATCATCTCCGAGCTCAAGGAAAATTATCCTAACCTAAAGATGATGGTAAGGGCAAAGAGCCGATTTGATGCATCTGACCTACTCAATTTAGGTGTGCAAAATGTTTATCGGGAATCACTTGAAAGTTCTATTAAAGTGGCCAGTGACGTACTGAACCATATGGGATTCAGAAAGTACACTATTCATCAGCAGGCGCAGAATTTTATTAAATACGATGAAGAAAGCCTTAAACGATTAGCCGAAAAAGGCACCACCGATGATCAATATGTATTCAGGGTAAAAGAGGAAATCGCTCTGCAGGAAAAATTGTTAGAACAAGACCTGCAAAGAGGACTGGTAGATGTAGATCATCCATGGAATAGTGAATCTATTTCTCGAGACAACTCTGAATGATTTTAAAGGCTTTAGAAGACTTTTTATTTTTGCTTATCACCTCCTAATGAAGTCCATATGAGAATCAGCCTTGCCGCTCGTAAGTTGAAAGTGAAACCCTCTGAGGTTATCGACTTTTTAAGTCCAGAGGGGAAAAGACTGCATGGCAATACCAAGCTATCTGAAGATCAGCTTAAACTACTGGAAGAAGAATTTGGAGCCTTTCCTGTAGAGGAGCTTGAAGAAGCTCCTAGCGCTATTGATCAAGAGGTTCAGGAGCCTGAAGTGGTGGAAACCAGAGATCAACCAGCCGAAGAGATTGAAGAGCAAGCTGAATCTGTTCAGGAAGCTGAACCAGAGGTTATAAATGAAGAACAACAGACTGTTAGTGAAGAACCACAGGCCAATGAAGAAGATCCAATTGAGGCCGATCCAGTTGAAGTGGTCGAACCTGAAGATGCGGCCCTACCCGAAGTAGAATCGGAGAAGACGGAGCCAGTGGCTATAGAGGAAGAAGAAACAGAAGAGGCACCGAGAATTCTGGAGGTAGCGGACTTACTGGAGAATCAGGAGGAACTGGAGGGTCAGGACAATGTTTTGATTAAGGCACCTAAGCAATACCTACCTGGCTTGAAAGTACAGGGTAAAATAGAACTGCCCGAAAAGAAGGAAAAACCCAAGAAGGAAGAGCGAGAAGAAAGGAACGGAGATAAAAGACACGGTCGACGAGGTAAGAAACGAAGAGATCATAATCCAGTGGCTGCAGCACGAAAAAGAGAGGAAAGGGAAGCACAACAGCAGAAAGAGCGAAGGAAGAAAAAAGAGAAAGAAAGAAAGGCTCGCCGATACAATGAAATGGTTTCAACCAAGCCTGTAAAGAAGAAAGCCAAGAAAGCAAAAAAAGTCACAGAAACAGCTACAAAAGCACAACCTCAGACGCAACAAGGAGGAAACGTGTTCCAGCGTTTTTGGAGGTGGATGAATACCTAATCTCATCCCAAGTCCAGAACTCCATTTTCGGTTATATTTGACGCTTTTAATATTTTCAAAGTATATCCTGAATGGGCGCAAGAGGTAATTTCTCAAATAGATTTGGTTTCATACTGGCAGCAGCTGGATCAGCTGTAGGGCTAGGTAATATTTGGGGATTCCCATATGAAGTGGGTGAAGGAGGTGGAGCCGCCTTTGTCGTGGTGTACTTGTTCTTCTGCTTTGTACTTTGCTTTCCTGTGATGGTAACAGAAATCGCCATCGGAAGGAAAACCCAAAAGAACCCTGTTGGTGCATTTGAAGAATTAGGCTTTAGAAGATGGAGACCCCTGGGTATGCTTGGGTTATTCAGTGGCGTCCTGATCCTCTCCTTTTATAATGTCATCGCTGGCTGGGCTTTCGGATACATCTTCGAAATGGTATCTGGCAACTTCGGTATTGCAGATGAGTTTGGTTCTTATATATCACAGATTTTTAAAGTAGGAGCTTATGGACTCCTATTTATGGGTGCAACGGCATTTGTTGTATCTAGAGGAGTTTCCGGTGGTATTGAGAAGACAGCAAGAATATTGATGCCGACATTGATCATCATGATCCTATTGATCATTGGATATGGTGTCACATTGCCAAATGCCTCTGATGGTTTGGCTTTCTATCTGATTCCTGATTTCAGTAAGCTTACTGCTTCTGTAGTATACAATGCCATGGGGCAAGCATTTTTCTCCCTTTCCCTGGGAATGGGTGCCTTGATCACTTATGGCAGCTATGTGAGAAAAGAAGATAACATCGTCTCTTCCGCAGCCTTAATTACACTTACGGATGTAGGTATTGCCTTCATTGCCGGGTTGATGATCTTCCCTTTGATTGGTTTCATGAGTGGTGGTACTATGGAAGGCGCTGGCAGAGGGCCCGCTTTGATCTTCGTGACGCTCCCTCAGATATTCGGATCCATCGGCGGAGTGCTGGGTATCATCACTGGTACTATGTTCTTCGTGTTGCTTTGCTTCGCAGCCCTAACTTCTACAGTGAGTTTATTGGAAGTGCCAATCTCTTTCGCAGTTGACAATCTTAAAATGGATCGTAAGAAAGCAGCTTGGGTGGTAGCACTGTTTATCTTTATTGTGGGAATTCCTTCTCTACTCAGTGGCGGCTACTCCGAGTTCTTCAGCACGAAATTCATCACCTATAAGGATGGAGGTTCCGATGCGGATTTCCTTTCATTCGTTGCGGCTTTAGCCAATGATACTATTCTGCCTTTAGGCGGATGCCTGATCACTTTCTTTGCAGCGCATGTATGGAAGAAAGCCAATCTGGATGAAGAGCTAGCTCAGGGAGCACCAAACTATGCAAATTCATTTCTACGCAAGTACTTGAATTTTGCGATCGGTTACTTCGCTCCTGCCCTATTGGCTATTGTCTTTGTGCTGACGGTGCTCTTCAAGTTCTTCGGTATCCAAATCTTGTAAGGCAAATACATGCGATCGGCTGCATGTAGGTTTTTCTCATTGGCGTTATTATCCATCTTAATAGCTTGTCAACCAGGATGGAAGCCTGAGGATATTGCGGGCCTCTGGGCTTTGGAGGAATTGTGGATTGATGGGCGCATCGAACTAGAAACAGATCACTTTCTTGAAATAAAGCCGGACGGCACCTTCGCAGTAGCCAAAAGGTCCGGTGATACCCGAGGTGTCTATGTTTTAAAAGGTGATAAGATCACCTTCGAAAGCCCTGATCGGAAATGGTTCTACCTATCATGGATGGCAGTTCGGAGCAAGGATCAATTAATTCTATCTGGGAAAGGAGACTATAGTCACGTCATCAGTGAATCTGGCAACCCCATTGGCTTACTGAATACAAAGCTTGTCTTCAATAAAATAGATCAGATCCCGGATTATCAGGCGTTTGAAGATGAGGTCACTGGTGAATGGCAACTTTATAAGATCCGCGGTAAAGGAAAAGCAACAGACATTGACAATACATTGTTTATGCTATCGCCAGGTAGATATAGTATTTCAGGTGATGATGGCATCAATGAATCTGGCAGGGTCATCATCAATACTCGGTATCAGAAGCTCTATTTCGAGGGACAGGAAACAGCCTGGGACATCAAAGTCTTTGGCCCTGAATTACGTCTTTCGAATAAGTCCATTGGGTTGGAGTATTCCCTTAGGAAAGAATAGTCTGAATTTTATTTGCCATCGCCCGCCCCGTCATTACGAGGAAGTTACTGGTTCTTGCCTTTTAGTCTTCTTTCTTCTGACGAAGTAATCTTTAAGAAGCAGAATTAGATCGGTTCTTTCCTCATGATGGCTTTGTGGAGAAGATTCCCGACGCTTCGTTGCACTACGCTGGGAATGACGCCAGATGTATTACAGATTTAACCAATAGTTGAGCTTGACTACTACACCTCGGTTTTTAGCGCCCCACTGCTCAATGGCGTAATTGTCAGTATAGACCACAAAAAGGTTAGAAAGAGGCTGAAACTGCCACTGCACCCTACTATTAATATTGAAGTTATCCGCCTGAGTATTGTATTGGAGGAAAGTGGTCCAATACAGATTTCGGGAGAAATTGATCTCAGCAGTGGGGCCAATGAGTGTCAAAGACTCTGAACCAAATCGATCAGGGAAGGTCAGCTCATTTTGTACAAACCGAATGGAGAAGTTACCCCAAGGTTGTATTCGGTAGTTGAGTTGGCCTGATAGTTCAATGCGATCTCCATTATAGAATCCACCATACTGCCCTCCAATCTGGTAAAAGAAGTTTTTCCTACGATCGGAATTATATTGGACATTAGCATAAGTCCACGTGTAGCTATCAGCGGGCAAAGCATCAAAGTCTGTGAAACTCAAGGGAAACAATAGCGCTCCATCTTCATGTGTCCAACTCACTTCGAAGCGGCTGGTATTCACGAAGCTGACAGTCCAGGCCAATGTTTTGCGTCCTACGAAAAGCTCTCCTGTTTGTGTCCAATCGTAAACAGAACGTAGCTGAAACCGGTGATTGACGATACGCTTGTTTTCCGGGTAATGGATATAAGCTGCTCTGGCAAACCAATGCACATACCCTACCCGAAAGCTGGTATCTAGCTCCGAGTCACGCTGTTGGTTGAGGTGCATAAACCCCATATCGGGAATGTAGTTGTCGCCAATGGTCACAACATTCGTGTAGAGGGAAATATTACGCTTATCATAGGACAACACACCCTGGAAGAGATGGTTGTTGTTTTTAAGGCTATCAGTGATCGTAGCACCGTAACCTACATTAGCACGGAAGGCACCATTTTCTGATCGATAGTCAATTTCACCACCTGTCGTCCGGTTGTAGTCGGTATCAACCATTTCAGAGTTCTGGAATGCTTGTCTATTGTGGTAGTATCCGCGAAGTAGCGTCCGACCAAATACACGTTGGCTCAACGCCAGGCTAGTATAGTTCTGACCTAAGAACTCATTGGTATTTCCTGTCTGGAGACTCATGAAGCCAATACGCAAGTCTTTATTGATATTCCCACTCAAACGCCCTCCAAACTCTATGGGTATAGGATTGTTGTCATCATCCAAACCAATCCTCCGACTGAAGAACGGCCGCATCGGTGGCACTCCGAAACTGCTGAAGATGTCCGTGTTTTCCAGGAAGAACAATCTTCGCTCTGGAAATCGAATGGGTGAAGCCGTCAAGTTTGTGACTTGTTGGTCCACATCTACCTGGCTAAAATCAGGGTTGTATGTAAGGTCCAATGTAAGGTTAGAAGAAACAGCGATTTTGGCATCTGCACCCACTTCCGGGTTATAGTCAGTATCAGTACCCTCTTCAAAGTCTTTGATACCAGAACCAAGCAAGTATGGAATCACTGCCACATTACTCTTGGCTACGGGTGGTACTTCATCCCAATCGAGCGCCCCCATGAATCCAATATCCAGGGATGTAAGCTGGATAGGCACTGGCGCCCAAGTTGTCCAGGCGTTGGTAGCGGCTACACCCCTTACGAAATTGATGCCCCACTCCTTTTTCAATCCGTACTTCAATGATTTGAATGGAATGGCAAACTCAGTCGTCCAATAGCCATCGTATCGTTTGCTATTGACCACCCATTTCGCGTCCCAGGCAATATTGAATCCACCACCTCCACCGCCTCTGGTTCCGGTATTCGCATCAAACTGGGTATCCAACTGGACTCCTGCTGGGTTTGTACCGAAACCATATCCATTGGTTCGTTCATTTACAGCGTCTACGGCCACCACAAACACATCACCAGTCCAAAACTGACCATTATCTCTCTTCAAAGTAGGAATTACGATCTCTTCGTCAGGTCCGTAGCATTTTGCCGCCACATAAATGAATCGATCGTCATAGGCGATTTTTACCTCCGTTTGATGGGCGTCCTCTACCAGCTCATACTCTACCGGAAAGGAATAGGTGAATTTCCCCACCTCGGCCATTTCTCCCCACTCATCTTCTTCCAGTACTCCATCCACTTTTATAGGACTTGTAATCCTGGATATGTTGTGCCGATGGGTTTCCTGATTAGAAGACTGGGCACTGGCAAAATCTATTGTCGCCAGAAGAAATAGAAATAGAACTATACGATTCATCTTGGGGTCGGTGAATGCAAAAGTAGGTTACTCCAGCTAGTGCTAAGGTTTTTGTTACATAAGTGGCATCCGCCTTTGCAAGGCAATTGACAAATCCAGCTCTACCTTAAGCCCCGCATTGCTGCCGGGACTTAGGCACGAAATGAATATAATTCTATTTCAAGCTTAGCCCGTATTACGCATGGCACCGGCCAAAGCGTTGATGGTAGTTAGCAGTTGTAACAGCAATGACTCCTTCTCTTTTGTATCAGAAGTGGCTCTCCATGTTTTCAATAAGCTGATTTGCTTTAAGTGAAGTGGCTTCATCATGGTCGAACGTAATTCTGTCGAATAGAAGTGATTCTTCCTTCTCACTGCAATATCCTCGTCCAAAAGCGCATTGAGGTTTGATTGAGCTAAATGAAGTTCGTCTAAGAACAGCCCCATGAACTTTTCCTTGATCTTTTTATCCACGACAAGCTCAGCGTAGAGCTTCATGATTTCCTCATTAGTAGCATTGAGACTGGTGTCCACATTGGTGAAAACATACCGAACGAAATCATCGGATTTGATGGCTTTCATCAATTGTTTGTAGCCCTCTTTGTTCTCATTTTTCAGTTTCTCCAGTGTAGTGCCTATGCCATACCAGGATGTCATATTGAATCGGCTTTGCGCCCAGGAAAATACCCAAGGAATAGCCCTCAGATCACTGAGAGACTGGGCACCCGTTCTCCTCGATGGTCTTGATCCTATTTTACTGTTTTCAATAGCATCAATCGGCGTAGCTTGTCGGAAGAAAGGAATAAAGTCTTCTTCGTTTAGCAGCGCACTGTATTTCTTTTTGCTCTCAGTAGACATCCACTCTAGTATATCAGCATATGGATAGTCTAAACGCTCGCGATGTTCATCCAAAAGCGTTCTGGAGAGGGTATTGGCCGTTAAAAGCTCGAGGTTATAGGCAGCATTGACCTTATTTGCGTACTTCTGTTCGATGGTCTCCCCTTGCTCAGTCAATCGGATATCCCCTTTCAGCGCAGAATGAGGAAGTGCTTTTATGAAATAGTGAGTTGGTCCAGATCCACGGCTGATGGATCCACCTTTGCCATGAAAGAACCGAATGGTCACACCGTGCTTCTCACCTACTTTGCTCAAACTGCTCTGGGCCTTGTACAAGCCCCACTGACTGGATAAGATACCTCCGTCTTTATTGGAATCGCTGTATCCGACCATCACCTGTTGTACGGGATATGGATCGTTTCTTAGCTCCTGAATATATTTGAGGCTCCTTTTATTGAAAGGGTGTGACAGGAATTGATCCAATATCTCCGGTCCTGCTTCAAGATCCTCAATGGTTTCCAGCAATGGCACCACTGCAATAGGACAAACAGGTCCTTCAGGAGTATTTACATTCAGCCCAGCTTCCTTTGTCAAAAGATATACCGCCAAAAGATCAGAAAGTGATCGTGTCATACTAACAATCAGCGAACCAATCGGCTGTACTCCGTACTTCGTAATGTGCTTGTCCACCACGTTGTATACCTCCAGCACCTTGGTAGCATGCTCTCCTACAGACTGCTTTTGATGGGCAAAAGGCCTGGTATTGTTCAATTCCTGATCAATGAAATGTACACGCCAGCTTTCCTGGTTGTTCACGAAATCAGAACCGTCATATCCAGCCGCATCCATTAGCTCCTGAATGGCTTTATCGTGGAATCCACTATTCTGACGAATATCTACAGCCGCCAAATGGAAGCCAAAAGTCTCAGCAATCCTGATTGCATTTTTTACTTCTTGATAAGCAATAGATTTAGCGCCATACTGTACAAGCCCATCGGAAAGTAACTCCAGATCATCAATGAGCTCTTGTGATTTCATATACGACCCTGGGAATTCATTGATGGAAGTAGCGTGACCCCTGGCCATATCTAGTGGCAGCTTGGCCAGCAGTAGATTCACATACTGCCGAAAAGCTTCACCCTTATTTCTATCGAATGCCTCTTTGCCCCGATCTCCAAGCTCCTTAAGCAAAGTCTTCGTTCGTTTTTGAAGGCTATCAGAAGCCTCTTCCATGAAGCAAGCAAAACTCAAACGCCTTACCAGTTCGATCAGCTTTCTTCTCAGCACCACAAAGGCATTTAGACGTAGTTGATCCAGGGTATATTGCGTGACCTCAGCCGTTACCAAAGGATGTCCGTCGCGATCACCCCCTACCCAATCTCCAAACCTGATCCTGGGATAGGCATGCTGATGTACAATCAACTCTTCGTCAAATCCAGCTTCAGTCCAACCCTGGAGCATTCTCCGATCCAGAATGGGCAGTACCTCAGGAAAGACGTTTGTAAAGTAGTGAATGACTGATCTCAGTTCCGATTTTACATCTGGCTTCTCAATGTAGATTTCTCCTGTCTTCCAAAGCCTGTAGAGTGTCAGCTTTATGTTCTGACGAATATTGGCTTGCTCCTGAGGAGTATACATGGTATTCTCCCTATTCACCAGATGCAGGTATAATTCTCGATGGTGATCCAGCACTGTCGCCCTTTTTGCCTCTGTTGGGTGAGCTGTCAACACTGGCTCGACACGAACCATATTGATCTTGCTTGCGATGGCATCAGGAGAGATTCCCTCTTCCTTTAGTTCCTTAAAATTTCTACTCCAAAGTCCATTTATGGCGGACAAGTCCTCACCTTCAATCCCTCGTCTATTCTGAACAGCACCGTTGATCTCGGTTATGTTGATCAATTGGAAAATGATACTAAAAAGCTGAACCTGTTTACTGTCCAGTTTATCATCAAGCTTGACGTCCTTACCATTCAGGAAAGGAATTTCATTCGCCATTTCAACTTCATCATTTTCAAGTAGCACCTCCTTAAAGGCCTCTAGCAGAAAGTGAAAGTCTTTATAAGGCTTACCAAGCTTATTTATCAATGTTTCTAACATAACACACTACTATTTCGACTGGAAAACTAGACTATAAGTGACTTTTCTGAAATGAAGGAGAGAAAGAAAATAGCCAGGTCCCAAAATCAGGCATAAACATTTTAAGTTTTTACTCATAGACCTCCACCACAAGCTCAATCTCTACAGCCTGCCCCCTAGGTAAAGAGGCCATTCCCACGGCAGCTCGGGCATGCTTTCCTTTTTCACCAAATACCTCCACCATCAGGTCAGAAAACCCATTGATCACCTTTGGCTGGTCAGTGAACTGTGGATCACTGTTTACCATTCCCAGGACCTTCACGATGCGTTTCACCCTGTTCAAATTACCGAGCATGGCTTTCAGGACTGCCAGTTGGTTGATCGCAGTTAATCTTGCACCTTCATAGCCCCGCTCGATAGTAACATCCTGCCCTACTTTCCCTGTGATCTCGGTACCATCAGCATACCTGGGCCCTTTTCCAGCAAGGAAAATGAGATTACCAGCTTGCACACCATTTACATAGTTGGCCACAGGCTGTGGTGGACTGGGTAATTCAATGTTGAGTGCTTTGAGCCTGGCTTCCGGGTCGTATCCAGGCTCTGGCTGCTCCTTTTGCTGACAGCTGGTTAGCAGCATAATGAATAGTAATAGCACCATGGTGCCTCTATACAGGTTTTGCATGATTTTAAAGTTAGGTAAGAATGAGACTAGAAACGGTTGAAATAATACAAATTCAACTCGTCAGAATTACTTTCGATGATGTCAGGCTTGCCATCTCCATTTAAGTCTGAAATGCCAATATCATAGGTTCGATAGCTTTCTTCGCTTAATTGAATGCTTTCCCAAGCGGTACCCTTTCCTTTATTGATGAAAGCCCCATTGGATTGACCGGAATTGCCAATGACAATATCCATTAGTCCATCGCCATTCAGGTCCTGGGCAGCAACAGCATAAGAACGATTGTCACTGCTATCAAAAGTGATATTTCGAATGTAAGCACCCTCTTTCGATCCGAAATAGACCAGATTGGCTCCTTGAATATTCGCTGTGATAATGTCTTTATAGCCGTCCTGATCCACGTCTTCTACAGCTACGGAGCGCGTGTCATCATTTCCTGATCCAAAGGGTACTTTCCTGTTAAAGCCCAATTGACCGTCGTTGAGGTAAACGTAGTTCTGCTGACCATCACGATTGGCAAGGACAAGGTCCATATCGTCATCCTGATCCATGTCAGCCACTTCTACATCGATCGTGGAGTCGTCTTTGGATCCAAAACCTATTGAAGTTGAAAAGTTGGCATCGCCATCATTCAGACATATCTCGTTCTCCCTCCCTCTATTGGTAATGAGTATATCAATATCGCCATCTCCATCAACATCTGCCGTCACAATATTGCGGGTGGGCGCATACGTCTCTCCGAAGGAAGCTCCTTTGGTAAATCGACCTGCACCATCATTAAGGAAAAGAAAATTGGGTGCCATGTCATTCCCAACTGCGACATCCAGATCGCCATCTCCGTCAAAGTCCGCTAGCTCCGTGGAATAACTTGTGGACATATCGGTACCCAACAATCGTGATACAGTAAAGACACCTCGTCCATTATTGATGAATACACGGTTTTGTCCTGGCCAATGCCGACCATTGGCTAATACCACATCTATATCTCCGTCATTGTCTATGTCTCCCATATCCATAGAAGCAGTTCGCTCTTTGTGGGTACCAAAAATCAATCGGTTATTCTGTAAGAATTGCTCCGATTGTGCCAATGTGACGAGTGGCCCCAGTAATAGCATGACAGCAAGTATTCTCATTTCTTCTGTGTTAAGCGCTTACTCAAAATGTAGTATGCCTTGTGTGGCATAAAGGTCTTTCGCAAAATACAGGTTGCCGCCCTTCATGGTCCACTCTACTCTACGGATTTGACTGATATCCTCAAGTGGATTCCCATCAACCAGAATCAGATCTGCCAACTTTCCAGCCTCCACCGATCCTAGTGTTTCGGACCTACCCGTCATTTTAGCAGAATGGATGGTGGCGAGTTTGAGCACCTCAGAAGTGGGAATCCCGGCCTTCACGTACAATTCCAATTCACGATGATAGAGAAATCCAGGTAAGCCATCCGTTCCAGGCACTACATCCACTCCACTTTCGAAGAGATCGCGAATCACGTCCAGCATTCTTTGATAACTCTCTTTGTAAATCTCCAGGTTGTCATCTGACTTGGGTAAACCACCGCTGTAGAAACTGCGCTGATTCATCAAAGGCAAGCGCTCGGCAATAGCAGCGTACGTTGGACTGATTTCTCCTTTTTGAGATATGAACATATTTTCGAATATGCTCATGGTCAAGTCTACCAGGATGTCATTATCCTTCAATTGTTGAACGAATGTCTTGTACTCATCTGAGCTTAAGTCAAGATCTCTACCATATTGAGCTGGCATGGTAAACCGAAGTGGTGTTCTGGTGTCAATAGTATCAGATAAGAAATTGAGGAACAGCATGTTAATATGTTGAATCTCGTTGTACCCCTGATCTATTGCCTGACTGGCGGTCATGTAAGCTGGAATATGCCCGCAGACCCTCATTCCTAATTCATGTGCTTTATCCGCCAAGGGCTTTACCCACTCTGGTCTAATTGAGCTGTAAAGCTTGATTTGATCATATCCCAAGTCCTTGTACGCCTGGACTTCCCTCAGTCCTTCTTCAAGTGTTTCTACTACGTTGCGCTTATTGGCATAAGGTCCAGATCCATCGATTATACCGCAGAAAGTCACAATGCGGGGCCCCATGATCTCATTCCGATCAAACTGTTCGCTTAGGTCTTTCAGTTGCTTATTGTTGGCCAGGTCCCTCACAGAAGTAACGCCACCCGCTAAATGCAGCAGCCCCCGGAACTTACTGTTGTGCGTATGCATGTCAAACAACCCTGGCATTAGAGTCTTGTCTGTTCCGTCTATAATCATCGCATCATTATCTAGATTCTCTCCAGTGCCTTTTACGCTGATGATTCTATTTCCTTCTACACTTACATCCTGATTAGGCAGTATTGCACCTTCTGGAGTGAAGACATTTACATTTTGAATAACCGCCTTTTCGATAGGATTTGTGAGCTTTTCTGACAGGCTTGCGAGGTAACCGTCTTCTTCTGCGTCCTGAAGTCTCTTCAATTCCGTTCTGAGGTCAAGCAGGTCTTTTCGTACGATATGTAAATTCCCAGCAATCTTCGCTACCATCTGGTCATCCTTCATCCAGATATAAGTTGGATTCATATCCAATCCCGATATCATGTATAACTCTACCATGGTGCCATCAGAAAGCGTGAACGGCTTTTGATCTATCAATTTGGCTTCTCCTTTTGGAAAAAGTGCTACCGTACGATTAGCAGTTTTCGCCAGCGACTGAGCCAGAATCTCGTAGATGGCCGGAGATCCATCCCATCTGAAATAAAGACTGCCGCCATCAAATTCTCCATTGCTCTCTTCAAATGAATTTCTCCAGCTGGCTTTTTGGCCCTCCTTTTTAAAGAATTCATCCACTGCTACTTTCAGATAATTCACACCTGAAACTGATAAGTCGATGATCATACCCTGATCATTAAGTGTAAGGTCTTCCTTTACTTCCGGACCTCTTCCACGATCAGTGTAGTTGTAGGTGTATTGAAAGCTGTTGTCACCCATTGCGGTTTTAACATAGCTGCCGGCTGAGCTCCCTCGAAAGACTACATCATAGATGGTTTTATCATCACTACCGACATTACAACCGTGTAGACAAAAAACTATTAAAGTAGCTATTATTAAATTTCTCATTATCAATGATTTAAGACCCAAATACTTCCTTAAAGTATCGCATCCAATTTCCTCCCAGTATCTTTTCTATGTCCCCTGTGCTATACCCTCTTTTATCCAATACTCTTGCGACGCTCAGATATCGTTGTGGTTCCTCCAATTCCGGAATCCATGGAGGCCATTTCACTTGGTAGGAAGGCTTGAATCTCGTTAGTCTTGGCACATACCAATTTTCACGTGTAGCACCATTGGCCTTCAGTCCCTGTATCGGGAAATCCGACGCTAGCCCCACCTGATCTATACCAGCTACTTTAACCGCATGATCAATATGGTCCACATACGTTTCGAGTGTGGTTTCACCTCCAGGATCAGGGCCGATCATGTAGCCAAGACATATGATACCCATAACCCCTCCCTTTTCAGCCATCGCTCTTATCTGCTCGTCTGACTTGGCCCTGGGATGATTGGGATACAGCGCCTCGCACATACTATGGTTGATGGTAGCACCTGTTTTACTGAATTGGATTCCTTCCATGGTCGTCTGATCGCCACAATGAGACAAATCCACTATAATTCCCAATTCATTCATCCTATTAACGACTTCTATGCCGAAATCCGAAAGGCCCACATTGGTTCGTTCCGTGCAGCCATCTCCAACCAGGTTCCTTTCATTATAAGTGAGCTGAATCCACCTTGTCCCTGCCGAATACAGTTGATCGATATTATCAATCGACCTTTCGATCATTGTAGAATTCTGAAACCCATAAATAATACCTGTCTTGCCTTCTCGCTTCGCCCTTTCTAAATCTGCTACCGTAGTAGCATGCAACAACTTGTCACTGTTATCATTTATTCGTTGGCTCCATTCTTTCATGGCCATCATGGCGGACTCAAAGCTTCTGGAGGGCAAGGAGGCATTGAATCCCGTATAACCAGATTTAGCCAACGCATCGAAAGAGTCCCCATCCCAACCCCTGGGAATTAACAGCCCATCAAATACAATGGACCTTTGATAAAGTTCCTCTATATCGCTACTGGGATAAGATGAACTCCCAGCATCAATTGATATGGTATTAACATACTCAGCTAATGTATTTACCATGGTACCCGGAACAAGTGCACCGAGCGATAGTGATTTCAGGAAATTGCGTCGTTGATAGGTCAAATTCGTAAGGTTAGGTTTTGTGTAAGGCCATTTGCGGGGTGATGGTGGGCCTCTTTTCCAATGTAGTTTACCCAATTTAACCTAAAAGGGCAAGCCTGCTGTGGCCTTTGGCCGGTTACCCCATTTGAATCCTGACATCTGAATTTGGCTGTAAATCGCCAAACCTAGCGAATACTTAATCCTCTAAAAGGGTTCTGAACAGCGCGACACTGAGCCTTTTGTATAACCGATCGTAATCCTGTCTGAAGTAGTGGTTACTGGAAAGCTTGACAATGATGGCATCTTTGTCTGGATCGATGTAGATGAACTGGTCGTACACACCAATAGCCATAAATTCATCATCAGCGCCATATGGAATCCACCACTGGTAGCCATATCCATCTTTTTCAATACCATTTTCAATCCTCTGCTGCACATGCTCATCTTGCGGTTGCGTTGACTCCAGCACCCAGGCCTCAGGTATGAGCTGCTCACCGTTCCACCTTCCTGAATCCAGGTAAAGGATACCTAGTCTGGCATAATCCCTCAGGGTCGTATTGTAGCCACCCAAGGCAAATTCCATGTTGGACTTGTCTATGATCCAATGTGCGTCACTCTCAGCGCCGATTGCGTCCCAGATCTTTTGTTTAGTGTATTCCGCTATAGACATATTCGTCGCGCTGACGAGGATCATGCCCAGCACCTGTGTATCGATACTTACATAATGGTTGTAAGTACCTGGTGTTTTTTCATTGGTCAATGAAGCTGCAAAATCTGCCATCGGCATACCCAGTGCGAAATAGCGCCCCATTCGATTAATGTCCGAATTGAAATCTCCATAATCCTCATTGAAACGGATACCGGAGCTCATTTGCAATAAATTTCGAATGGTTACGGTCTCATAACCCGAGCCAATCAGTGATGGTACATACTCAATGGCTTTTTCCTCAATGCTTTTGATGTATCCCTCTTCCAAGGCAATGCCAATTAATCCGCTAATCAAAGATTTGGACATGGACCAGGAAATGTGAATATCACTTTCAGTAAATCCATTGCCGTAATATTCAAACCGCACACTATCACCTTGGTATATCAATAAACCATCAGTATTGGTATGGTCCAGAAAGGCTTGGGTTTCCACCAATGTATCACCCATTTGAAAACGTTCGGGCAAATTGATACTTGAGGCCCTTGGTAACGAGTTTGGCTGACCACTTTTCTCTACCAACGCAGTATTGACGATACTAGGAAAAGACCTGAAGTTGTCGGAGATATTTTCAGGTTCGAACATCGTAATCACCTTGTTAAGGCGAACTAATTCTTCTTTGTAGATAAGACCGGCGATCAGCACTAATAGAACGATGGATCCAAGTCCGTACAGGAGTATTTTCTTTATCATCTAGGTTGAGGTTGTGACCTTAAATAAACAAAAAGAAAGGTTACCGAGAAATTGAGGCGCCGCTTACCTAAGCCTCGAGCGACTATGACTGGAGATAAAACTCCCGAACAGCTTTGGCGATATCCTGATTAGAAGCAAAAAGAATCCCTTTTTCATGCATGTAAGTGGTGTGTGGACTATTGAGATGTAAAGGGTCACCATGAAGATCAATGGCCGGGAACCCGGCTTCTTTGTACAATCCCGAGGTAGCAGCATAATCCCAAATACTTCCACCCCCTTTGCTTTCCCGAGGAAACTTAAAGTAAGCGGCATGCTGATGGTGCAGAACCGAAATAGCATTCATGACACCCCCACTGTCTGTTACTACCTCAAGATCTTCGTAACCGGCCTTTTTTGCTAGTTCTCGGAGAGGGTCTTGATCCAAAAACAAAGGATCATTTCGGAAGCTTCGGTCCATGAAAAGCACGAGATTATTATCGCTTTTAGTTTCTCTTTCCGTCGACTTCCACACTTCTCCGTTTTGCAGCAAACCCAGGCCTTTCATTACCGAGTAAGTAATATCATCTACAGGATCATTAACCACTCCAATTTCGGTTTCTCCCGATTGATTGACCAATGCTATGGAAACGGCGTAACCTCGCTGGCTTTCAGTGAATGGTAAAGTCCCATCTAAGGGGTCTATACACCAGAAAAATGACTTAGTCAATCGACTGTGATCATCGGTGGTCTCTTCAGTCAAAAGACCAAGATCGTAATGCTCAACGGTGGGCTGCAAATGATCTAGAATCAATCGCTCGCTTTTGAAATCAACCTCCGTTACGACCTGGGAAGTAATGGATGTTCCTTCTTTCTCAAAAACCTCGAAAGACTGTTGAGAAGAATCGAATATCATCTTTCCAGCTGTTTTTGCCGCCTCAATCGCCACTTGATAAAGCTCCTCCTTCATTGAGTGGGTTAATTTCATGTAAGCGAATTGTTTATCACATCTAACACGACTCTTTCACTGTAGCTATTAATCTTCCAATGTCCGGGACTCCATCCTTTTAAAAAGCGATGAAAGTCAGCCCAGGCCACTTGATACAAAGGCCTCCAGCTTTTCTCTAATTCTTTTCCATCCAGTGGCTTCTGGTAATGGATTAAAGCTTTTTCCAATTGGCCAAAATAGAAGTCTAGTATCTCCAACTCCTTCTCCTCACATTCAGCTTCATTCAAGCAGCTTCCGATGAAATAGGCTACGTCTTTCATCCCGCAACCACCACCGACGTATTGAAAATCTACTGCTGCTACCCGGCTCCCATCTTCCGAAAAACAAAAATTGGCCAGTTTAGCATCTCCGTGCACTATTGTTTGAAATGGGGTTGATTTTAGCAACTGATCAATGGCCTCAGCGGCCTCCTTTAAAGGCAAGTCCTCCAGTGCTTCTAGTTCCTGCGGACGCGTGGCCAAATGCCAGTAAGTGCCTTCCTGCCACAACGCTTCCGGTTCCACCTGCATGTACTTGCCGTGGAAGTAAGCCAACCACCTCAGACACACCTTGATCTCCTCCCAATCTAACGATTGCTTCACTCGCGAATAGCTTCTCGAGCGTAGATCCTCCAGCATAATCATCATTTCCGTGGCTGTTTGCTGCACCTCATAACATCGGGGCAGGTAACAGAAAGTATCCCCACCAGCTCTCCAGCTTCGGTACCAATTGGCTTCCACCTGGTAAGATTTTACTTTCCGCTGATGAGCGAAATCCGTTCCCCATCCACGTGGATGCGAACGGGCTTTTTCCCAATGAATCAATTTGACAATTACTGAATCTAATTCGGCACCTTCCAGTCGGATACGTAGCAGTTGACCATATCCGCTCCAAAGCTCCTGCAATACCTCTTCCAGATCCGCCTGCTGGGCATTGGTCAGATGACGAACATTTTCCAGGACCTGAGCGAGTGACATATCGGACATAGCCGCAAATGTAACCCGCCCATTAACTCATGGTGACTTTCTTACTCATTCCTAAGTCCAGTGGCCGGATTGCGTAGTGCCGCCCCCACACTCTGAAGACTCACCACTCCCAGAGCGATAATGATTAGAATGATGCCTCCTACTAAGAACGCATCCCATGTTTGAGTAATACTATGAGTAAACTCTTTCAGCCATTCTTCAGCCAAATACCATCCAAGTGGCACAGCTATGACAATAGCAATGAAGATCAACTTCAGGTACTCCAGAGATAAGAGATTGATTATGGATTGAAAAGATGCTCCTAAGACCTTTCTTATGGTGATTTCTTTTGTCCGGATCGCTATACTATGCATGGTCAACCCTGTTAGCCCCAAACAAGCTACAATGATGGCGAAAACTGCAAAAGCGAGGAAGATGCTACGGGTTCTGGTAACCTCTTCATACATCGCTTTGAACTCCTGATCAAGGAAGGTGATTCTGATAGCTTGGTTGGGATTCATCGACTGCCATTGACTTTCGATTTTATCAAGGGTCGAAACCATATCTGCTGTTTGCAATTTGATCGACAACAAATCAGAGTATTGTGTTCGCGCCAACAAAAGGGGTCGTACCGAATCTCTAAGGTGATCGTAGTTAAAATCCTTCATAACGCCTACCACTTTCCACTTACCCCAGTTTTCAATGGCGGCATCTACGGGATCTTCTATTCCGAGTTGCCTGACCATGGCCTCATTGACCACAACCGAAATGGTATCACTTGCCCGATCGTTGCTAAACGACCGACCTTCCAGTATTTCAACCCCCAGTGTTTCGAAATAGTCATCATCGGCAAACCAAATCTGCCCTGAAACACCTTTATCTACATTTTTCCTCCCACCGATATAGAAGGTAGTTCCATTCCGATGAGTACCTTCTACTGGCAAGGAGTTACAAAAGCTCGCACTTTCCACTTCTGGTAAGCCCTCCAGGTTTGCTTTAAAGGTGAGCATGCTTTCTTTCATGCTGTCCATCCCATGAATCGTAACCACTTGATCCTTATCATAACCCAGGTCTTTATTCAGAATTAAATCCATCTGCTTGTAGACAATAAAAGCTCCGGCTATTAGAAACATGGAAAAGGAAAATTGGAAGACCACCAGAATGCTTCTTAGTCTGGAAGCCGTACCCAAACGGGTGTTCCGGAGATTACCTCCCAGTACCTTTATGCTCTGAATGCTGGAGAGATAAAATGCAGGGTAAATGCCTGACAATAATCCGATAGCAACAGAAAAGAAAACCAGGATTAAATAGAATATGGGTTCATCAAAAGGAATGTGAATGGATTTTCCTACTACTTGGTTAAACATCGGCATGGCTAACGCCGCCAATATTACACCCAGCAGAACTGAGATTGCGCTAAGCACCACAGCTTCCGTCAAAAACTGATGGATGATCCCCTGCCTTCCAGATCCAACCACTTTCCGCAGGCCTATTTCCATAGCTCGTTCCATACTATTGGCTGTAGCCAGATTGATAAAATTCACACAAGCCAGCAAGACTATGAACACTGCTATCAAGGAAAAGACTGTCACGATCCGAATATCTCCGAGTGGAAGAAACCCATAAATGTCACTTGAGCGCAAATAAATATCTGAGACATGCTGAACAGCCAAAGTGTTGAACTCCTCGATCATATCAGCATACATAGGGTCACTTTCCCTTTCGTAAGTCACAAAGTAGTGATCATGGATATCCTTCAATTTGCCCTCAAATGCACTTACCTGCGCACTTGGGTCCAATTCTATGTAAGTGGTGTAATTGGAGCAGCACCAACTGCCCTGTTCATTTCGCCAAAACTCCTTTCCCGAAAGGGTCAAAAAGAAGTCAATAGAATGTAGATGTGATTCATCCAGATCCGCAAAGACCCCCTTTATGGTGTAGACTCGGTCCTCCCTTTCATTGATCATCACCGTCTTACCCACGGGATTCTCCCCCGGAAAATACTTTTCTGCTTTAGTAGCCGAAAGTATCAGGCTTAGAGGTTCATTCAAAGCAGTATTTACATCGCCATGCACCAAATCAAATTCCAGCATTTGTAAAATGGAGGGATCCGCATACCCGAATTTGTCTTCGTATATGCTAGTCTCTGAATCCATTGGCCTAAATAGATTCCCACCGGCATCACCGAAGCCATCAAAGACCAGGGTACGGCCAGATTGGACGACTTCTGGATAATCCTCTTTTATTGATTTTGCAAGAGGCGGTGGCACTGTGGATGTTTTGTACGTCTGTTCTGGATTATCACTTTGATACACCACCTTGTACACGTTATTATCAGCTAGTGACTGATCTTTCTTGTATTCGCCCAAAACGAATAGACATATCAACAAGCTAATGGCTATGCCAATCGAGAAGCCCCCAATCTTGATAGCAGCTTGCACTTTGTTCTTTTTGATGTTTCGCAGGGTGACCTTAGAGTAATTAGCAATCATTCCCATGGTATTGAGTTTTTGAGTTTTAAATGGCCTTTTGACAAGGCTTGACCTGAGTACTTTGAATACTTCTCTGCAATAGAGATATCGCGCTTTTCGCTTAGAGAATACTTCCAGATGATATTGGTACTCTTCGTACATATCCCCTTCTATTTCCTCCAGATAATCTGCATTGAGCACTGCCTTGATGATCTTCATTGGCCATTTTGGTGGCTCAAATAAGTCTTCAGACGAAGGCATGAAGTGGTTTTTCGTTGAGCTCGATGGAATTCCAAAGTGAAGCACGGATATCCTTCATTTCGTTGAGCACTTGCTGACCTTGTTGGGTTACATCATAGATGCGCTTTCGCTTACCCCCTCTTACTTTTTCGGCCTCTCCCCAACGAGAAGATAGGAACCCTTTTTCTTCCATGCGTTTCAATGCTGAATGAACAGAGCCGACACTGAGTGTTTCTTTCAGACGCTCTTCAAGTTCCCTTTTAATGGATACCCCGAAAGCTTCATCTTTCAGTAAGAGTACCGCCAACAAAACAATTTCTTCAAACTCGCCCAGCTTCGTCTTCTTCATAACCTATATATATTTCGTAATTGCAGAAAATATAAATTTACATATTATTCGTAATTGCAGAATAAATGTTAC
>CAZZHO010000060.1:0-25368 GCA_964653795.1 uncultured Roseivirgaceae bacterium
GCCTCTTTCCTGGTAGAAGAGGAAAGTACCGCCCAAAACGCGCTCGATTTTATATCGAAATCCGTTGATCCTAAAATGGCCTCAAACTGGCTACTTGGCCCGATACAAGGTTACCTCAATGAGCAGGATATTAAGATCGATGAATTTCCTATGGGGAGTCCCAGAATGTATGAATTATTTGAGATGATTTCTAATGGATCTATTAGCCATTCCATTGCAACGCAACAACTCTTTCCGTTGATGTTGACATCTCCAGATTTATCCCCTAGAACTTTAGCGGTTGATAATAATCTTCTATTGGAAGAGGGGAATGATAGCTTGAAAGCAGCTATTGAGGAGGTTTTGTCAGCTTTTCCAGAAAAGGTCAAAGCTTATAAGAATGGGAAAAAAGCCCTTCTTGGGATGTTCATGGGTGAGTTGATGAAAAAAACAGGAGGAAAAGTAGACCCGAAAGAAGCAAACAAGCTCTTGCGGGAATCTTTAGAGGCTGCCGTTGTTTAATTTTATAATTATGAAGTTTTCGCAATTACTGTCCGTTGTTGTCTTGGTGGGATTGTTGTCCTGCGGTTCTGAGGAAGGAGTTTCACTTTCAGGGCTTATAAAGCAGCCTATGGAAGGAGGAAAGGTTTATGTGGAGCGCCTGTCTGATACAGGTGTGGAGGTAGTAGATAGTATCAATTTTGATGCGAACGGTAAGTTCGATAAGAAAGTGGCCGTCGAGCAAGCTTCATTTTACAGGTTGAATTTTTACGATCGGCAATACGTGAATTTGGTATTGACTGGTGAAGAGGAAAGTGTTTACGTAGAGGTGGACGGAGACCGGCCAAATGGGTTGGCAGTCGTTCAAGGATCGAAGGATACTGATTTTTTGATCAAGATCAATGAAGCGCAAGAGAAGCGGAAAGGTGATGAAAGCTTACTCAATCAAGAGGCGATACAAGCTCGGATGGATGGAGATCAGCAGGCTTTTAATGACATAGTCAATCAATATCAAAGAGTTGATAGAAAAAATGAGGAAGCGCTGAAAGTCGCCATTTGGGATGCGGCACCGTCACTGGCAGCAATCTACGGGATCAATTACCTGGATATTGAGACTAATTTTTCATTTGTTGACAGTTTATCTACCAAGTTTGAAGAAGAACTTCCCGGCCACCCTTTCACTGTTAACTTATCAACGAAAGTGGAAGCGTATAAGCGTCTTGCCGTGGGTTCGGAGGCTCCAGAAATTGCTTTACCAGGCCCGGATGGTGACATTGTGACTTTAAGTTCTCTTCGAGGGAATTATGTACTCATTGATTTCTGGGCGGCTTGGTGTCGTCCTTGCCGAGCGGAGAATCCTAATGTTGTGAGGCTTTACAACAAATACAGTCAGGAGAATTTTGAAATACTAGGAGTTTCTTTGGATAGAACGCGTCAAGCCTGGCTGAAAGCCATTGAGGACGATGGTCTTACCTGGAAGCATGTCTCTGATTTGAAATACTATAATTCTGAAGCTGCGATGGAATACCAGATCAGTGCAATACCTGCAACTTATTTGGTAGGCCCTGATGGAAAGATCGTCGCGAAAGGACTAAGAGGAGAGTCTTTAAGAGCAAAACTGGAAGAGATATTCGGATAGTCTATTAGTGGTCACATTTGGCGAAAACCATTTTTGTTGCCACCGCAAGTGGGACAAGTGTACTCTTCTGGTAGGTCTTGAAAGTTTGTCCCTACGTTGATTCCTGCTAACTGATCTCCTATTGTTGGGTCATATACTGTCTGACAGTGCATGCATTGATAGAGATCTTTTTGGAAGTTTTCTTCCATCGTCTTCACTTTCCACGATGTAGGCGAGTCCTCTTTTATCCTTTCAAAATAATATCTACTTAACTCAACTATGAGAGAGGCTAAAACAGCCTTAGGAACATTCTCTGCATAACTCTTATAGCTGTTGAGATTTGGGTTGAAATCCCTACTGAATAATATGTTGTAGTTGTCTTTCGATATAATCTCAATCACTACGGATGTGAATAGTGTAATGTCTTCACTGGTCTTGATGGTAAAAGTCAGCCCGTAGGTGCTAATATCCATTTTGTCCAGTTCACGGACCAGGTAAAATTTTAACTCGAGCGCTTCTTTGCTCAAGGCCGGCAAATGCCAATTCAATTCCAGGGCTGAGTGTCGTAGATTCATCCCACTGCGTCCCATTAGTTTTTCCCAACCTATGAGGTCAGTCTCATCAATTCCTTTGATAATCAATGACTTCCATGGTGTCAATGAGATTTTGCCAATGTTGGTTTCGATGGCCCTTTCTGCAATTTGCTTCAATGTGGAGATTCGGTAGTTGTTGTCTCTCCAGTATAAGCCAAGCCAGTACTTCTTATCATCTAATCTGTTGATTCCCTCATAGTAGGGGAAGCTGGTCTCAGGCAATTCCAATTCTTCTGTGACTGGCTGAGTATTTAGATCAAGGTTTTTGAGCATAAAGTCATAGATCTGCATGTAATCAAGACCTTTCTCTACTAATCCTTCTTCTTCGATGCAATGTGCAACCTTATAAAGATCGTCTGTGAAGACCAGTAACGGCAGCTGAAAAGGAGTGTCGTTGATTTCTTTGAACCTCAGATAGACATACCAGAAGTTATCCTTATTAGAGGTAATAAAGTTGATTTGACCTGTGAAAAGCGGAACCAGTCCTTGTAATGAATCAACGACATTGATTCTGAATTTAGGCCGGTATTGAAAGCTATCCAGAATGTAATGATAGACGTGAGAGGCTAGCCATTGTCTTCCAGGTAATATGTCTTTTGCGGCATAAGAACTGGCTATGTTCTGATAGGTGAAGGCATTGATTTCATAAAAGGTATTGATCGAGGAAAATTCCTTTTCCAATGTTGCTTGATCTGTGATTTTAGAAGGGAATAGGATGTCTTGGCGTGACCCAAGATGGATGTAAGGTGCCCCCAATTTCTCAGCAAGCAATAGCAGTTTATAGAAATCTCCAGTAGATAGGACTCCTCCTTTGACAAATGCTCGTACTAGCTCGCTGAGTTTCTTGTTCATTCCACTATTCTTGTAATTCAGGTACCCGCTCCTGTAGTAGTCTCATGAGTTGCGTTTTGCAACTGCCACAGCCTAATCCGGCCCCTGTGGCGTCACAAAGCTTATTGAGCGAATCATTCCCTTTTTCAATAGACGAAATTAGGTTCTCCTCACCAACATTGTTGCAAGAACAGACAAGATTGCCCCTGACTGGTTCAGGTGTTTTACCTGATCTTAATAATTGCAATCGCTTTTCTGAGAGCTCGGTTCTGGATTCTATGAGGTCTTTGAACTCAGCAAATTCTGCTTTGTCTCCCATTAAAATGGTTCCGACCAATCGATCCTCATGGATGATGCACTTCTTATAAAACAGCGCTTCTCTATCTAGAAATGTGATTTCATTATAATTCTTACCGCCAGTAGGAATCTTGGGAGTGCCTATTGAGCAAAGGTCCAGGTTAGGGAACTTGAGGATGTTCATGGATACGCTTCCCTGGTAAGAGCTCGTCCAGTCTCCAGCAAGGTACCTTGCGCAGATATCGGCTTGTTGCTCCGCAGCTGAAGTGATGCCATTCAGTGTTTGGTTGTATTCCGCAATCTCTCCTAGTGCATAGATGTTCTCATCGCTTGTTTGCAACCATTCATTTACAATCACACCCCTTGCGCATTTTAGACCTGATTCCTGTGCCAATTTTGTGTTGGGCTTGGTACCAATAGCGTATACCACTGCGTCGAAATGCTGTGTCTTGCCGCTCTTGAGATCTACTCTTAATTCGGACGACCCTGAAGATCCATTTGGTTGAATAGAGAGGACCTCATCATCAGTGTGAACATTTACGCCTATTTCCTCGACATACTCCCTGAGCATGGAGCTTGCCATGGGATCAAGTTGCCTTTCCATTAATTGTGAGCCCAATTGCACGATGCTTACAGTTATATCGATTTCTGATAAGGAAGCAGCCAATTCCAAACCCAATAAACCTCCACCAATTACCAATACTCTACTATCAGCATTTAACTTTTGCTTGAGATCGTCGGCATTTCTTTTATTGCGCATAGTGAGGACCCCTGGAATATCGATAGGTGCATTAGGAGGCAAAAACGCACTACTACCCGTGGCAATTACCAGAACGTCGTATGTATGGGTTTCACCTTTCCCATCCGTTACTTGCTTTTCCTCTCTGTTAATAGCAACTATTGGGTTGGAGTTGTGCAATACAATATTCAATGATTCAAGCTCATCATTGTTGTATTTCACTAAATCCTGCCAGTCTTTGGTTTCATTTACGTAATCGGGTAGCAATACGCGGTTGTAAAATGGCCACTTCTCATTCGAGAATATCTCTATTTCATCCTCTTTATTGTACGACCTGTAAGTGTTAATGAAACGGTAAGATGCAGCTCCGGCACCTATAACCACAATACGTCTTTTTTGCTGAGTGAGTCGCTGGACTTGGACAGCTGCGTATTTGAACCCAGGCTGCTTGGAGACAGGATCTATCTGATCGTGAGTGATGTTGTTGGCTCTGGAATTGTCACCATTCAGTTGCTTTCCCCAGTGCATGGGCAAGAAGACCACTCCTTTCTTGATCGAATCAGTGACATTAGCCGTGACCTGTACTTCTCCACGAATACTCCTAACTATTACCGGATCTCCGTCTCGAATCGATAGTTTCTTTGCATTCCCAGGGTTTATTTCCAACTGGGGACGATCAATGTGTTTTTTTAGTTTGGCCACTTTCCCTGTTCTGGTCATGGTGTGCCATTGGTCTCTAATACGTCCAGTAGTCAATACCAAAGGGTAATCTTCGGAGGTGATTTCATGTTGGTTAGACGGTCCAGGCGTCATGATTTTCGCCTTTTTATCAGGAGTGAGGAATTCACCGTTTTCAAACAGTCTGGGGGTGCCTTTATGCAAAGCGCTCGGCACTGGCCATTGCATGGATCTCGCAGACTTGAGACGATCGTAACTGAGTCCGGAAATATCGATAGGAGTGCCTTTGGTTAGTTGTGCATGCTCTTTATAGACTTCTTCGGGACTACTATAATCAAATCCTTCATATCCCATCCTTTTTGCGAACTCAAGTAAAATTTCGAGATCAGGCTTAGCTTGTCCTGGGGGATCGACAACTTTCGGTAAATGAGTGATTCTCCGCTCGGAATTGGTCATGGTACCTTCCTTTTCTAACCATCCTGCAGCCGGCAATACCAGGTCCGCATATCCAACAGTATCACTTTTGGCAGATACATCCTGTACCACCACGAATTTCGCTGCTTTCAGTCCTTCATCAACCAAGCGGGCATTGGGCATACTGACGGAAGGGTTGGTACAGATGATCCATATGGCTTTCATTTTGCCGGATTTCAATGACTCGAACATTTCTGTTGCAGTTAATCCGGATTTTTCCTGAATGCCACCAACTCCCCAATAATCGGCTACTTTTTTTCTGTGACCAGCATCAGCCAGGTTATGATGAGCTGCTAGTAAGTTCGAAAGACCACCCACTTCTCTGCCACCCATAGCATTGGGTTGGCCGGTAAGAGAGAAGGGTCCGTTGCCAGGTTTACCAATTTTCCCTGTAATCAGATGGAGGTTGATAAGTGCAAGGTTCTGGTTGACACCAGAGGTACTTTGATTTAGGCCCATGGCCCACATACTCAGAAAGCCTTTGGATTGGCCAATCCATCGAGCGGTTTGTACTATGCTCTCAGTAGATACCTGACAAATCGAGGCATACTCCTGGAGGCTCTTAGATCTAACCAGCTTTACATACTTGTCAAACCCATTGGTGTTTGCCCCTACAAATGACTCATTGACATAGCCTTCATCTATCAGGTAGCGGCCGATGGCGTGAAATAATGATTCGTCGGTGCCGGGTTGGACTTGTAAGTGTAGGTCTGCCAGAGCACAGCTATCTGTCACCCTTGGGTCAGCCACTATTATCTTTAAATCAGGATTTTCGGCTTTGTACTTCTCTATTCTTCTGAACAGGATTGGGTGACACCATGCCGGATTGGCTCCTGCGATGACTATGCAATCAGATTGTTCTATATCGTCATAGGAGATAGGCACAGCATCATCTCCAAGTGCTTGCTTGTACCCAACCACAGCTGAACTCATGCAGAGCCTGCTGTTTGTGTCAATATTATTAGTACCGAAGAAGCCTTTGACCAGTTTGTTAGCTATGTAGTACTCTTCTGTCAGACATTGTCCAGAGACATAAAGACCGACACTATCTGGTCCATTCTTTTCGATAAAGGTTTTGAAGACGGCAGCGGCTCTGTTTAAAGCAGTATCCCAATCCACTTCTTGCATGGGATGTTGCTTGCTCCACCTCATCTTCGGGGCCAGTAGTCTATCAGATTGATCCATTACGGTGTAATGGAGGTTCATGCCCTTGGAGCATAACATGCCTTTATTGGTAGGGTGACTTTCATCACCTTCTATTTGGAGGCGGCCTTTACGGTCTTGCGAAACAACAATTCCGCAGCCTACTCCACAATATGAGCATGTTGTTTTAAATGATTTTCTAACCCTGGCCATTTTAAATCAGGCTACTTCCAAAGAGGCGTCTTTCATGACCTTGGCTAAAACATCAAACACCACAGACCAAGCGGCAGCAGTTGCATCATTCCAATCATCACCTACCCCTTTTTCCAAGGTATATACCAGCGCTTTCTTTACAGTATCATAGTGGTCAAAAGTTACACCATATCCCACTTGTCTTTTGCCCAGGTTTTGAACCACTGGAATTAATGCTTCCAAATCGTCCAATCCTTTTACGGCTGCTCCGATCATAGTCATAAGTTTTGCTCCCTGTTTGACTATATCTGATGTGAAAAGGGGTTTTATCGCGGGATCTAATTCAAAAAGTTTAGTGTAAAAGATATCTGCAGCTTCCACTGAGATAGAAGGGATTTTTTCAAAGCTTGCCTGAACCAGGCTTTTTTCTTCTTCTGAAATGGGACTTTTAGTACTCATGATGATTTTGGTTTAGTAAAAAATTCAATTATAAGCTTCGGGGTATGCTTTGTGATAATTGGACCTGATCTGTAAATAGAACTCTCGGCCATTCGGGATTTACAGGGCTTAGAGAAGAAGCAGGAAGCCAATGAAGGCCTCCCACCTCAACAGACAAATGCTAAATTCTTTAGTGGTTGAGGAAATCGATCAAGACATCTCTTTCCTTGTAATAGTTAGGGTCTTCCATTACTTCTACCTTATTCCTTGGCCTTTGAAAACCAATGGGCTGATCTTTTCCGATTTTGGCATAGGGTCCACTGGTCATCATTACGACTCGGTCAGCAAGGAAAATAGCCTCGTCAACATCATGCGTTACCATGATCGCAGTGATCTGCTCTTGCTCTACCACGTCAATCAGAACTTGTTGCAGTTCGTTTTTAGTCAAAGAATCGAGCATGCCAAATGGCTCATCTAAGAGCAGGATGTTTGGTTTCAAAGCAAATGCCCTGGCTATGCCCACTCTTTGTTGCATGCCTTGAGAGAGGTCTGAGGCTTTCTTATGAAAAGCATCTTCAAGACCCACTCTAGCCAGATAGTGCTTGGCAATATCGATTTGCTCCTGTTTCGACCCATGAGGAAAGACTTGTTTTACTCCTAGCAATACATTCTCCAAAGTGCTCATCCATGGGAATAGGCTGGGAGCCTGGAATACGACACCTCTATCTGGTCCCGGACCAACGATTTCGCTGCCATTGAGCATGATGGTGCCATCGGATATGCCATTAAGACCAGCAATCATACTCAGGAGGGTAGACTTTCCACAGCCTGAGTGACCGATAATGCATATGAACTCACTTTCCCTGATTTTTAAGTCAAGCCCTTCCAGCACCACGTATGGGCCTTTCGGAGTAGGATAGACTTTAGAAAGGCCGGAGATATCCAGCATGACCGGTTTGTGCTCTGTGCCTGTCAAGGTCGCGGAGGTTTCGATTATCTCGATTCCCTTTTCTTCAACTATTGCTTCCTGCATCATGATTAAGCGACTTTAAGTGGTTTTAATGCTTTGGGCTTGAGTCCTGGTAGTTTGTATTGATCAGCGTTTGAATTTTGCTTCATCTCTTGATTCATCGCAATCATGTACTTGGTGATCTCCGTCCTCAGGCGCTTGTATTCATCATTTTGGTCCAGCGTATTTTTATCCCTTGGTCTTGGGATATTTACTTTGAATTCTGGCCCCAAAGTGGCTCCTGGTCCAAGCGTCAATGGAATGATTCTGTCAGCCAGAATTAGTCCTTCATCGACGCTATTCGTGATCATTACTACTGTTTTTTTGTCTTCCAGCCAGATGTTCGTGATTTCATCCTGAAGGTTACTTCTGGTCAATGCATCAAGTGCACTTAATGGCTCATCAAGCAGCATAACTTTTGGAGCAAGCGATAAGGCCCTTGCAACAGAGACTCTTTGCCTCATGCCTCCAGAAAGCTCTACGGGCTTCTTTTCCAAAGCAGGAGAGAGGTTCACTTTTCTGACGTAATCTTTGGTATGTTCATTGACCTTTTGCTTGGTCCATTTCGGAAATACTTCCCTAATGGCCATTCCGACATTTTCTTTGACATTTAACCACGGAAGTAAGGAGTAATTTTGAAAGACGATACTTCTGTCTGGTCCTGGTCCTGTTACTTTCTTCCCTTCTAAAAGCACTTCTCCTGAATCTGGAAAAATGAGGCCTTCTATCAGGTTGATGAGGGTCGTTTTGCCCATACCAGAGAAACCTATAATGCAGATGAATTCGCCTTCTTCTACAGATAAATTGATGTCTTTGAGTATCTCAGTCTTTTCACTGCCGACACCATAGCTTTTACTTACATTTTTTAATTCTAGAAATGCCATGATTATGCCGCTTGTTTTTTGACGAATAAACTCTTCACGATCATCATAGGAGACGCCTTTTGTCGATCTTCGAAGCTGACCATGCCCTGGATGGTGGCCATGAGCTTGTCTAAAAGGAAACCGATAATCCCTATAATGAACATTGCAACCATGATCTTGGCATTGGAGCTGCTTGACCCATTCTGGAACTCTTCACGAACAAATCCTCCCAGGCCTGGACTTTGGCTAAGCCATTCTACAGCGATCAATACCATCCATGATACTGATACAGTGATTCTTAAGCCTGTAAAAATCAATGGGACAGCTGCTGGAAGTACAACTTTCATGATTTTCTTTCCCACGCTAAGTCTCAAGACCTTGGCGACATTTAGATAGTTTTCATCTACTGAGGACACGCCTACCGCTGTGTTGACTAGTGTTGCCCACATGGCGCAAAGGCCTACACTTATGAATGTGATCACAAAGGCATTGTTCCCTTCTGGCTCTGTCATTATAGTATTGACGATCATCTGTACCAATAGGAACCAGACTACAGGAGAGATGGGCTTGAATATCTGAACGAACCAGTTAGTAGCGATTTTGAAGTTTTTGCTTAATCCAGTCAATATTCCAATTGGAATGGATACACACATGGCTAGCAATACGCCCCAAAGTATGTTTTCAAGGCTTGTAAATATCTGATCAAGGAAGGAGGGCCTTCCTGTGTAAGTAATTGGCTTCTTACCCTGAGCCTTTAATTTCTCGTTAGTTTTCGCCAGTTTGTTTTTGAATGCTTTTTTATCCTGCATCACTTGTGCAGCATCTTTTGCCAGCAGTTGAGCGGTTTTCCATACGAATAGCGGAGAGGGAAGGCTGTTAGGTTGACTACTGGGGTCTCCGGATTCAATTCGCTTTTTTGTTTCAAGAGCAGCTTCCTCCGATTGGGTCGTACGGATTTTCTCAATCGTAGTGCTGACGGCCTTGTTGTATAGTGCCTCTGAAGCTGCGGTCCAGATAAGGAGGAACGCAAAAATGGCAGCGAGGCTTAGGCCTGTGGTTTTAAGAATATTTTTCATTTGTCTGTTAATTATCTCGGGTTTTAAAAGTGGCAGACCGCCCAATTGGTACAGCCTGCCGTCTTCGTAGAGGACTACCTAATCTTTGTTGCCAATTTGGAAGCTGTTGATGTAGGCTATTGGATCCTTTGCGTCGTAAGCCACGCCATCAATGAACTCTGATGTGGCAGGTTTATAGCCGTCAGTTTCCGGGATGTCAGAAGCGTCGATTTTACCTTCTTTCACCAGTAACTCGGCAGCTTTTTTCCAGATATCCGGACGGTATACGTTCTTGGCCGTTTCATGATACCACTCCGCTGGTTTAGTTTCAGGAATTTGGCCCCATCTTCTCATTTGGGTTAGAAACCAAATGGCATCTGAGTAGTAAGGATAAGTAGCGAAATACTTATAGAAGACATTGAAATCCGGCATGGATCTTTTGTCTCCCTTTTCAAACTCGAATGTCCCCGTCATAGAGTTGGCGATGACTACTGAGTCAGCTCCTACGTAATCTGGCATGGAAAGAATCCCCACAGCCTTTGGTCTGTTAGCAGGATCATCTAACCACTTTCCAGCTCTAATTAATGCCTTAGTTACTGCGATGGCGGTGTTAGGATTCTCGTCCATGAATTGCTTTGTCATCACAAAAACTTTTTCAGGATTGTTTTTCCATACATCGTAGTTGGTGGTAACTGGTACCCCGATCCCTTTGAATACAGCTTGCTGATTCCATGGCTCTCCAACGCAGTATCCGTAAATCGTCCCTGCTTCAAGTGTTGCTGGCATTTGAGGAGGAGGCGTTACTGACAGTAGTACATCTGCATCTACCTGACCTTGTATGTTTTCGGCTGTATACATCCCGGGATGGATTCCTGCCGCAGCGAGCCAGTACCTGATCTCGTAGTTGTGAGTAGAGACTGGAAAGACCATCCCCATTTTGAAGGGTTTCCCCGATGCCTTGTACTCTTCTACTACTGGCTTGATAGCGTCAGCTTTGATTGGATGAATCGTTTTGCCTGCATCGTCCAATGGAACATTAGGCTTCATTTTGGCCCAAACTTCGTTGGACACTGTGATGCCATTACCATTCAAATCCATAGAGAAAGGTGTTTGCAGGGAAGCTTGTCTACCAAATCCTGCCTGAGCGGCGATGGGTTGCCCAGCTAACATATGTGAACCGTCCAATTGTCCATCAATGACCCTGTCCAGTACATTTTTCCAGTTAGCTTGAGCTTCAATGGTTACATATAGTCCCTCTTCTTCAAAGTAGCCCAGTTCTTTGGCAATGGCCAAAGGAGCCATATCCGTGAGTTTAATAAAGCCAAATGTCAGCTGAGGTTTCTCGATATCAAGAGTGGCCGTTGTTTCCGTAGATTCAGTTTCCTCTAAAGATGTAGATCCTCCGCCACCGCATGCCTGAAGCAACCCTATGATCAGTACAAAAGCGGTTAGTTTATAAAATGCTTTTTTCATTGTGATTTAAAGTGTGGTATTAAAGAAGTTTAGGTTTGAAAGTGAGCTGAAGCCAAGCCCAGGTATTGAATTCGTCGGAGCTACCAGCTTTAAATTCCTCGAATAGCTCATCGGCGAAAATGGTAGAGAATCCGAGCTTCAAATTCACTCCTTTGGCGATAGTATGATCATAGATAAGATCTACCTCTGTACCCAAGCTGCCGTTGACCATACTTCCGTCGCTGGCTGCTACAAAATCCTGATTGGTGGTGAAGTAGTGAACAAAACCAATAAGCTTACTTTTCTCTCCTGTCTTTACCACTGATTTCAGATAAAAGTCATTTAAACCGAAGGAGGGTGTTTCACCTACGTAGAAAAAGTCCATCAGTCCGTAGAACTTATGGTTGGTCCCAAAGGGCTGCAACCAAGTTTCAGAATCTGAGGTAGAGACGTCATCTCCGGATACGATATCAGCTCCCAATGTTATAGGAAGACCGAGGCCTTTATAGGTTAAGTCGGCCGCAAATAGTGAAGCATTTCTGCTAGTGTTCGACTGTAAGTAGTAAGAGAGGTTGATGGCTACATCTCCTTTTGAATAGGAGGGAAGAAGACCAAATGTCACAGTGTTAGTGTGATCTGCGTCTACGCTGTTGAGACTACTTACTGAAGTAACGTTAGTAGCCATAGCCTGAACTTTTAGATCACCTGCTGGTATGGTAAGCCATAAATACTGTAGACCTCTATATCCACCTCTGATGTTAGTGATAGCCAGTGAGTCAATCCCTTGAGAGTGTTTTGTGTTGTTCCAGGCAACTCCTAAATCCAGACTTACATCGTTGAACGAAAACTTATTCACGAAGGCGTCGTGAGCTCTGCCTGAAGCAGCCCAGCCTAAAGCGCCGAACCATCTTTGATCCCCATAGCTAATGGCCTGACGCCCAGCTTTAAGCGTGTAGACATCACTGAATTTGTATTGAGCGTAAGCTTCAAATACTGAAAAAGTGCCTTCCGGCGCACCAGGCGCTCCGTCACCTAATAAATCGTAAGCCTGAGGCATTTGACCCCAGAAGTGTACGACTTGAGGAGAAAAGACCAGCTTCAGCCCGTCTTCGCTAGCATAATCGAAGTAAAGTCTTGTGCGTTGCTGAGTAGCAATTCCAACTTTCTCACCTTCGTTTCTTAGGCGAGAGTTGTTTCCTCCATACAATTCTGTTCTGGGCCTTACCTCGCCGGTAATGCCAAATTGACCTTTTACTGACTGGGCAGCTAAAAGGCAGAGGATAAAGATTGGAGTTAGTTTAAGTTTCGTCATACTTAATGATTTACGTATTTCTGAAATCAAATTTACGTAATCACGTATTTTTATACGTATTAATACGTAATTATACTTAAAAATTACAATCTCTAGGATATTCCTTCTTGGAATTGAAAATTTCTAGGAGCAGAGTAGCTGAGTACCACCGATAATGAGGAAATGGCAAGCTTGATGCTGAGGAAGTAAGTCCGGTTTGTCGTTTGTCAGAGTATCTGCTCGTTCTCCACCTTTCTCAGAAGCTCAGTAATGTTCTTTACATCTAGCTTCTTCATGATATTGAATCGATGTGTTTCGATAGTTCTTACACTTTTTTCCAATTGCTCGGCAATTTCTTTATTCGAGACACCATCGTATATCAATCTTAATATTTGTAGTTCGCGCTTTGTTAATTGATAATCCGAGTTTCCCGGAGTTGGATTATCGGATGGTAAAGTCTCTTTCTTTTGGTAAGATTGGATGATGGTGGTGGAGATATCTCCACTAAAGTATTTCTGACCATTGTGAACGCTTTTGATGGCCTTAATGAATTCTGATTTGCTGGTATCTTTCAATAAGTAGCCATCAGCCCCATATTCAATTGATTTCAGAATGTACTCAGGTTCATTATGCATCGTGAGCATGATCACGCCGAGATCCTTTTGGTCTTTTTTGAGCTTTTGAGCAACTTCCAACCCACTGAGATTAGGCATTCTAATGTCCACAATCAATACTTGAGGAGGCTCGATATTGATTTTTTCTAACGTTTCATCTCCATCTGATGCCTCCCAAATGACGTGAATCTCATCATCCTGCTCCAGAAGCATTTTGATTCCGTTCCTAACTATTTCGTGATCGTCGGAAAGTGCTACGTTAATCATTCTTGTCTAAAGATAAAGTAATGTGGATTTTGGTGCCGTCACCGGGTGCTGTATGAAGTTGAAACTCGCCACCAACATATGAGGTCCGCTCCTTCATGTTGAAAATACCGTGCCCAGGACTTTCAAAATGACCGGAATCTAGTATTCTATTATAATCAAAGCCCTTTCCATCATCTATGATGTAGATATTTAAATTATTGATATCATGAGATATCTCAACATCGATTTTTGAGGCCTTTGAGTACTTGATGGCGTTATTCACCGCTTCCTGGACGATCCTGTAGAGGTTCGTTTCTACTTTCGAGTCAAGCCTATTGATAAACCTTGTCTCGTTTTTGAAAGTCACTTTTGCTTTAGCTATCTGGTCAATGCCTTGGCAGAACTTGTCCATGGCCGGGACTAACCCAAAGTCATCCAAACTAGAGGGAGTCAGGTTGAAAGAAACTCTTCTAACTTCCTGAATAATACTCTTCATGAGACTCTTGGTGTCCTCTAGCCTCATTTTCATAGGCCGAGATGAGGTGGTGAAAGTCTCAATTTGAAGTTTCATAGCAGAAAGCATCTGTCCCACGCCATCATGCAGTTCTCGTGATAACCTTTTTCTTTCCTCTTCTTGCCCTTCCAGGATCAGCGCAGATCGAAATTGCTGTTCCTTAACGGACTTTTCGATTCTTTCCCTATTGATTTCCCGAGACTTGAGTTTCGCTTCCTTGAATTCAGTAATATTTCGAGCAATAATTTTCACCTCCGAATTGAGTCCTGTTGGAACAATGAAAGTTTCCAGCCAACACAAGTCACCTGGCTCCGTATAAAGGCGAATTTCGCCAAACCAATTCCTTCCCTTTTTTAGAAAATCGAAAAGACTTTCAATAAAATCTGATTTATATCCACTGGTAGAGAGCAAGGTTTGGAAGTCAGGAGGGGGAGCGTTTTCTTCATACTCCATGACTTTAAGGAATCTATCATCGTAATAGTTGAACTTTCCCTCCAAATCCATCTTAGCATAGAGAGAGGGCGATTCCGGGGTAACGTTCACTGCTTCAAGGTCTTGGTAAGAGCGCCCAAGTTCTTCATAGAGCTTAGATAACTCCTGTGTCATCTTTTTTGATGATTCCTCTGATTTCTGTAATTCATCAACCGTATTTCGAATATTCTTTGCTAAAGGCCTGAACACAAAAAGTAGCTCCAAAAAGATGATGAGGATAGAACCAATAAAGAGGTATCTCTCTGTCTTCTTTAGTTGAGAAACTTTAGCTCTTGCCTCCATATCATATTGGAAAACGATACTGTCCATTTGTTCGAGGAAAGCCGCTTCATTCGTAAGGATAGCATCAAGTGCTTTGCTGAATTCCTCTGTTTGGAGATTTGAAGAATTGATTAGGAGATTGGCATTGGTGTAGATCGCCTCGAAATGGGGTTCTATTTCCCCGAACATGGAAGTTATTTTGTCGGAGTTTTGACCGGAAAGACCTAGTGTGGAATCTCCGTTTAATAGTCCTTCATGTGACTTCTTCCAAAGAGATAATGCCTCTCTTAGCTCCTGCTTATTATGATCAACTTTTCTCTCTTCCTGAGAAATTTTCAATGCCACCTTAGTGATCTTTTGGCTAAGCATTCGCTGCCTGCCAGCGACATTAATTACCCTCGCGTCATCACTTTGTCTGTTGATGGAAGTCTGTATCAGAGACTGGCTGATGATGATAGCCAAGGCAATACAGCCCAAAGCCACGAGGTATAGGTATTCAAGTCTGCGAAATCGCGGTTTGATCATTACGGCTAAGGTAGGCTATTACGCAGTTTTGAGAAGTGTGGTCTACGTAGTACTACCTGACGCCTACATAAACTTTTCCATGCTCAATTTTTACCGGATAAGTGGCTAGAGGGCATTCATCTCCGTTCAGATTCTCCCCAGACTTCAGTGAGAAAGTCTTCTTATGAAATGGGCAAGCGACTTTAGGTTCGTTTCCGTCGGATCCTATCATGCCTCTGGAGAGGATCATTTGCTTTTTGTGTGGGCAAAGATTTTGAGTGGCGTACCATTCTTTTCTTCTTGTAAAGTTGAAGACTGCTATCTGCAAACCTTCATAGCTGATGCATAGGCCTCCATTTTCTGGGAAATCCGATTCTTCACAAGCCAGGAACCATTCATTCACACTTTCTGGTGATACGCTTTGATATGTAATTTCTTCTGTCATTGGATCAGGCTATTTATTAGCTCCCCATTCCGCGGGTTTTTTCATTTCTCTCATTGGTACAAACTCTTGAGTAGGATCAGTTTCATCGCTATTAGCGAAATGCTTGAATTTTTTCATCATGTTTTCATCATTGACAGCTCTGTCCCATTCACAATGGTATGATGCTATCAATGCTTGCATTTCTTTTTCCAATTCCTCGCCGATACCTAGTGAGTCGTTTACAACTACCTCTCTTAGATAGTCCACACCACCCTCCAGCTTATTAAGCCATACAGCTGTCCTATTAAGTGGTTCAGCGGTACGGATGTAGAACATCAGAAATCTATCTAGGTATTTGACAGCTGTTTTCTCATCAATATCACCCACCAATAGTTTAGCATGTTGTGGGTTTGCTCCACCATTGCCACAGACATAGAGGTTGTAACCCAACTCCGTAGCAATTAATCCGAAATCCTTGCATTGAGCCTCAGCACATTCTCTTCTGCATCCCGATACAGCGCCTTTTAGTTTATGCGGTGATCTTAGGCCTTTGTATCTATTCTCGATTTCAATAGCGAAAGAAACGGAATCATGGAGTCCATATCGGCACCAGGTAGAGCCAACACAACTTTTTACCGTTCTCAGCGCCTTGCCGTATGCATGTCCACTTTCAAATCCAGCATCGATCAACTCTCGCCAAATTTTTGGCAAATCATTCATCTTAGCTCCAAACATGTCGATTCTCTGACCACCAGTAATTTTGGTATAGAGGTCATATTTTTTAGCTATAGAACCAATCGCTATCAGTTTATCAGGTGTGATTTCACCACCCGGTACCCGTGGAACGACAGAGTAACTACCACCTTTTTGGATATTGGCGAGAAATCTATCGTTGGTATCCTGAATTGTGTCTTGCTTTAATATGGTATCATTCCAAATGCTAGCTAGGAGTGAGGCGACAGCAGGTTTGCACGTTTCACACCCGTCGCCTGTGCCATGCTCGTTGAGCAATTCCTCGTAAGATTTTATCTGCTTTACTTTGATGAGACTATAAAGCTCTTGACGCGTGTAATCGAAATGCGCACATAAGGTCTTCCGTACCGTATGTCCCATAGACTTCAAGGTGGCTGAGAATATGTCTCCAACCATAGGCGAACAAGCGCCGCAACCAGTGCCTGCTTTAGTGCATGACCTGACTTCTTTAAGATCAGTTAGTTCTTTTTCCTTGATCGCGGAAATGATGTCACCTTTGGTTACGTTTTCGCAGGAACAGATTTGAGCCGTATCTGGTAAGTCCAAAATAGCATTTCCGGCTTCTCCTGCACCTCTGGCCCCAAGAATTAAGTCTTCCGGATTAGGAGGGATCGGCATGGCATTTTGGGTGATTTGAAGAAGCATGCCGTATTGTTCGGCATCTCCAACTAGTATGCCTCCGATCAATTTCTTTTTATCAGCAGAGAGATTGATTCTCTTAAATACACCTGTGCTTTTATCTTCAAAACTGATCGGGATACAATCTGGAGTTTCCCCTAAAGCATCACCAAAACTGGCTACATCTATGCCTATCAGCTTTAGTTTGGTTGACATATCAGCTCCTTGGAATGAGCCGGTTTCTGAAATTAGATTTTTCACTACCACATCTGCCATATCGTACCCAGGTGCCACTAAGCCATACACCTTATCTTCATATGATGCAGCTTCTCCGATGGCGAAGATTTCAGGGTCGTTGGTTTGTAGTTGGCTATTTACTTTGAATCCGCCTCTTTTCCCTTTTTCTAATCCCGCTGATTCTGCTAACTCATCTCTGGAGATGATGCCGCAAGAAATGACCAACATATCTGTTTCAAGGGATGTATTATCAGAAAATTGCAAAGATGTCAGCTTGCCGTTGCCGTTAATATTGGTGGTATTCTTATTCAAGTAAACTTCAATTCCGAGGCTTTCGATCTTGTGCTGTAGCATGTTGGATCCAGCTTCATCAAGTTGCCTGGGCATTAACCTTGGAGAGAATTCCACAACCTGTGTCTCCAGACCTAAATCCATCAACGCCTTCCCGGCCTCAAGTCCAAGTAGACCTCCACCCAAAATGGCGCCTCTTTTGACTTTTTTCCCATAGTCTATGATTTGGTCAAGATCTTCAATCGTACGGTAGACAAAGACCCCTTTTTTATCAGCACCTGGTATGGCCGGAACCAATGGTCTAGATCCAGTTGCCAGGATCAAGTAGTCATAACTGTCTGTCTCACCTTTATGTGTCGTGATGGATTTAGATGTGCGATCAATGGATGTGACCAGTTGACCAGTCTTTAGGGTAATGTCGTGCTGTTGGTACCAATTAGATGAAGCTATTAATAGTTTATCTGAAGATTGGTCTGTGAAGTATTCACTTAGGTGAACTCTATCATAGGCTGGGATTAATTCCTCCCCATACACGGTGACTTGAAATTGGTCAGCTCCTGCCTTTTCTCTAAGCTTCTCGCAGAACTTGTAGCTCACCATGCCATTTCCAACAACAACTATCTTTTTCATACTTAGAAAATTAATTACGTAAAAATACGTATAAATGTATTGATGGCTCTATCTGAATTACGTAATATTGAAAAAAAAATTAAGTATGGCGAAGCTTACGTTGTTAGGTGCGGGTCCTGGTGACCCTGAGTTGATCACGGTAAAGGGAGTGAAAGCTTTACAGAACGCTGATGTGGTTCTTTATGATGCTCTTGCTAATAAGGAGTTGTTAAAGTACTGTAAACCAGAATGCGAGATGGTTAATGTAGGGAAGCGAGCTGGGATTCATCAGTTTCAGCAGATTTTCATCAATGACATGATTGTGGAGTTTGCTGCAAAGCATGAATCAGTCGTAAGATTAAAAGGGGGTGATCCTTTTGTCTTTGGTAGAGGTCATGAAGAAATGGTACATGCGCAGGCTCACGATATAGAAGTGGAGGTGATTTCAGGTGTAAGTAGTTCCTTGGCCGTACCGGCTTCAAATGGTATTCCGTTGACAAAGCGGGGTGTAAATGAGAGCTTCTGGGTGGTAACTGGCACTACCTCCAATTTGAAAGTTTCCAGTGACGTTATGCTGGCCGCTCAATCTTCAGCCACTGTTGTAATACTGATGGGCATGAAGCACTTGGATAAGATTGTTTCGACCTTCTCTATGTTTAGAGGTACAGATGAACATGTTGCTGTAATCCAGAATGGAACGTGTATAGACCAAAACATGGTAGTAGGCACACTTGAGAACATTGAAGATTTAGTGCTGAAAAACGGAATTTCATCCCCAGCAGTCATCACAATAGGAGAGGTGGTTAAGTACCATGAACCACAAGCTTTAGGTACAATGGTGAAGAATATCGGTGGAATAGAGCTATAGAGAGCAAATAGCTTACTTAAACGCCAAACCAGCTCTTCAAAGTAGTCCAGAGCTTAGTTTTTTCCTCCTTTGAGCTGGAAATGGTTGAGAGCTTACTGGCAATGACGAATTGTCGCTGATCTCCTTTGATGACGTATTTCTCCATATCAGTGTATTGTTGGTATTGACCACCAAAAACTATGAGTTTGTCAAAAGTGAAGTCCAACTCTGTAGGATAAACAAAAACCGGTATGCTTTTTAAGTCTTGACCTACAGCCATCAAAATTTTCCCCAGCAGCAATTCCTCTTCGCTATTGAGCTTTTCGGTGGCAATGGCCAATTTATGATGGTCTAGTTCTTTTTTGGTTTCAGGGACAGTACTTGGCGGTCGTTCTGGGGCTATTGCTTGTTCTACTTCTTTCTCTGTCCCAGGAATAACAAATAATTCTTCTGTAATGAAATACTTTAAAGCTTGGTCTTCCATCAATCCAATTTGAAAATAGATTTCAGTTCATTCGCATCTTCCGGTTCCATTCTCTTGCCCAATACCAATCTTAGCTGTCTTCTTCTGAGGGCACCTTCATACAACTCCTTTTCTTCATCTGTTTCTGGTACAGCTTCAGGTACATCGATGGGCCTCCCGGTTTGATCAACTGCTACAAAAGTGAAAAAGGCCGTATTGGTATCAATCTTCTTTCCTGACGGGATATCCTCCGCACTTACTGTAATGAATACTTCCATCGAAGAGTTAAATGATCTTGTGACAAAAGCCTTTAGGGTTACTACATTCCCTAACCTGATGGGTTTTGTGAAGGAAATATTGTCAACGGATGCGGTGACAACGATACGATTGGAGTGTTTTTGTGCGGCAACTGCAGAAACGATATCCATCCAATGCATCAGCCTGCCGCCCATAAGGTTGCTGAGTGTGTTGGTATCATTGGGTAATACCAACTCTGTCATGACCACATGTGAGTCATTGCATTTTTTCTTTTTCTTATTCATTCCAACCGTGTTTGCCCAGCAAAGGTACAAAGCTGAAATTCATGTGTTCTTTCTTTTTGATCCTGTTCTCAGCTGTTTTTTCTATTTCAACCATCATCTGCTTTTGATTGTCTCCAACAGGAATCACCAAAATGCCTCCGACCTTAAGTTGCTGGATCAATACCTCGGGCAAATAAGGTGCTCCTGCAGTGACCACTATGCCATCGTATGGCGCTTCTTTTGGAAGTCCTTTGGACCCGTCGCCACAATAGAAATTGGGCCTAAGGCCCAATCTGGGTAGAAATTGACACGTCTCTTTATAGAGATGCTTGTTGTATTCGATGGTGTGAACTTCTGCGCCCAGTGCCAGCAAGACACTGGCTTGATAACCAGATCCCGTGCCTATTTCCAATATTTTCTTCCCTGGTTTGATCTTTAAAAGTTGAGTTTGAAAGGCCACAGTGTAGGGTTGGGAGATTGTTTGACCATGACCAATAGGGAAGGCCTTATCCTCATAGGCATGTTCCATGAAAGCATCATCAAAAAAGAAATGCCGCGGGATTTGACCCATCACTTTCAGAACTTTTTCATCAGTAATGCCCTTATTCTTTACGTCAGCTATTAGCATCTTACGAAGGCCTTTGTGCCGATAGTTGTCCTCAAGATTATCTTTGAATCCCATCAAAAACGAAATTAGAAAAAGCGCTCATGTTTACAGGTATCATCGAAGTATTAGGTAAGGTTGAAAACATAGAAAAGGAGGGTAGCAACGTGCACTTCACTATAAGTTCAAATATTTCCTCTGAGCTGAAGGTAGATCAAAGTGTAAGCCATAGTGGTGTTTGTCTCACTGTCACGGAATGCGATGCTAACCTTCATAAAGTAACCGCAATCGATGAAACTCTCAAAAAGACCAATCTTGGGGCTTTAGGAATTGGACATGAAGTGAACCTGGAAAGGTGCATGATATCAAACGGAAGGTTTGATGGTCATGTGGTGCAAGGTCATGTGGATAAGACCGCAAAAGTGACAGGCATTAAAGAAGAGGAGGGGAGTTGGATCTTTGATTTTAGTTTTGGAGCGAGTGAAGAGGTTGTTGTGGATAAGGGAAGTATTTGTATAAACGGCGTGAGTCTTACTTGCTTTGACACTACAGAGGACTCTTTTCGAGTAGCCATCATACCCTATACCTACGAGCATACCACTTTCAAGCATCTCAAAATTGGAGATGAAGTAAATCTGGAGTTTGATATTATCGGGAAATACGTTCGGCGACTGCTGGAGAAGCGAGAAGCATCAATCTGAACAAGACGAAAGCTATAAAAGCACCGATGATGAAACCGGCCATTACATCCCCGGGATAATGAACTCCGAGGTAAACCCGAGAGAATCCAATTGTTAAGGACCAGGCAACTAATAAATAGCCAACCCTTCTCGTTGAAAAAAAAGAAATGAAGATAGCTAGTCCCATAGTATTGGCAGCATGACTGGATGCAAAGCCATATTTACCTCCACATTTACCGGCTAGTCTGATCAATTCTGCCAGCTCCTCATCCCTGCATGGTCTTAGTCGGGAGAAGTATGGTTTAAGTATTGATGAGGTTGCTTGGTCTGTGAGGGTGATCAAAACGATAATCATGACTAAAGGAACCCACGAGTCTTGTTCAAATTGTCGAAGGATGATTGAGAGGATACCAATATACATGGGTAGCCATACCCACTTCTCGCTCATAAATAGCATGAATTGGTCCCATCGGATATTGCCTGCGTTGTTTATGTACAGGATTAGTTCACGGTCCAATTCAAGTAGCGACTCAATCATCAATCCAATTGACCCCCTTTCTCAGTTTCTTTAGCGTTTCCGATTCCGCACTTCCTTCCTGTGGGGTGTGGTTGTACTGCCAGTTAGCTATGGGTGGCATGCTCATTAAAATTGATTCGGTCCTGCCTCCAGTATCCAAACCGAATTTTGTTCCTTTATCATGTACTAGATTGAACTCGACGTAACGTCCACGCCGCAAAGACTGCCATTTCTTATCTTCATCTGAGAAAGGTTTATCGCGATTGCGGGTAGCCAACTCTGAGTAGGTTGGTACAAAAGTTCTGCCAACTGCTAAAGTGAAATCTAATAGACTTTCTTTTGATCCTGTTTCCGGACCATTCAACCGGTCAAAGAAGATGCCGCCAATTCCCCTTGTTTCATTTCTATGGGGGATAAAGAAATAATCATCTGCCCAGTTCTTGAATTTGGGATAATATGACTTATCAAATCGGTCGCAGGTGCTTTTTAGGGATTGATGAAAAAACCTGGCATCATCATCATTGATATAATGAGGCGTCAAGTCAATGCCACCGCCAAACCAATAAACGCCGTTGGACATTTCGAAGTACCTAACGTTCATATGGATAATAGGAACAAATGGATTGGTTGGATGAAGTACTATAGAGACGCCAGTGGCAAAGAAGTCTGCTTTATCGAGGTTCAGGGCTTTGAGAATTTTTTCAGGCGTATCTCCATGAACTGCGGAGAAGTTCACACCACCTTTTTCCAGTAGTTCCCCATTAGCTATGGCCCTGCTTCTTCCACCTCCACCTTCTGGCCGATCCCAAATATCTTCTTCGAACCTGCCATTACCATCCAATTGCTCTAAACCCGTGCAGATTTCATTTTGCAATTGCTTATATGACTTTTCTATATCCTCTTTCTGAATCATATGTCTAGAATGGGAACCCAATCCCTATGTTCATTCTTGTCTTATTTCTTAAGAATTCCTTTCGATTCTGTAAATCAATTCCTTCTGCGCTTTCTGGATTTCTTACCCTTTGAAAGGCACTGAAGAAATCAAGATTGTCAAAAACGAATCTGCTACCTCCAGGCTGCCCAGGATCAAATACTTGAGCTGCACCGTCCACTCTTAATACTAAATATCCGAAATCTATTCTCAATCCCAAGCCAGTACCCACTGCTAATTCCCTTGGAAAGGCATCTATTTGAAATAGTCCACTCTTGCCAGAATTTAGTTTGTCATTTGGAGTCAGGGGAGTGCTTTGTATCTGCCAAATATTACCGGCATCAATGAAGTAGGCCCAGCTTAAGAAGTCTGTTATTTTTCTCCTTAACTCAAAGCTGCTTTCTATGATCATATCTCCTCCTTGCTCCAAGGTGTAATCAATTTCTCTGACGCCACTGGTTTCATCATTAAATACCGAGAAATCTCCTGGACCCAATCGTCTTGCAGGCCACGCCCGAATGCTATTGCTACCACCAATGTAGAAGTACTTTTCATAAGGAAGTGCTACAGGATCAGTGCCGTATGGTAAGGCAAGGCCAAAATTGATTCTAGCCGCGAAAACAGTTTTTCGATCTATGTATATCTGCCTTCTATGATCAATCTGGAATTTCACATATTGGTAGCGCACATTATCAAAATTGAAAATATTTTGATTGAGAAAATTCAGCATGTTTCCGCCTGATTCAAAGAATAATCTTAGGAAGGAAGTATTGCCAATTCTGTTTCCATAATTGTTGTTGATGATTGCGTCAAAAGACGAGACAGTCAATAGTGCAGACTCAAAAGATGCCGGATAAGAACCATTACCATTTTCTATGAGATCATTAAGAAAAGTTTGAAAAGGGGAATTTGGCTCTATCTGTGATTCAACCAAACTCAACCCTAAGGGAGTGATGGAGTAGTTGAAGTTATTTCTAATTTGCCATTGGTAGCTGAACGTGCTGTTGAAGATTTGTCGCTCATATTCTCCAAATCTGTCTTCAAAGTTGTAGCTGAAGCTAATTTGCGTTCTCGGGTTGTAGCGGCTAACCCTTTTCTTAAGGTTTGCCGAAAGAGGAAATAGGAATTGAGGAAATGTGACTGATGCTATGCCTCCATATTGCAGCAGAGAATAATTTCTTTCATCTCCGGATATGTTGTCAATACCTTGCAGATTCAGGTTGCCACTTAATTCAAGTAACTCCAGTTGCTTCAAGGTATTTCTATTTTTCAAACTAATGTTTAGAAATGGACCGGGTAGCCCGGCAGTAGATGTAAGTCCAATTTCATTTGACGTTTGATATTTATCGACTGGATCAGTGAAAATGGAAGCAACGAATTTTCCGCCGGTAGTATCGTAGTTAATGTTTACGAATTTGAAAGCATCTAAGTAACCCAATTGCCTTTGTGTTTGTGTGGCATTGTCAAGGCTGAAAAGCTCTCCTTTGTCTAAGAAAAGCCTACTGCTCAATAGATCTTTTCTGTATTTGTTTTTGCCAAATAAATAGGTAACACCAGCATATTCCGTCGAATCATTTAACTCTTCTCTGGCATTGCTTTGACCGATGAAGGCTACTGAATCTATTTCATATTGCACATGCCTTAGATCTTCACCAGGTGACGCTACATTGATTCTCAATAACACCTCTGGCTTATCCAGGCTAAAAGTGTCTACTTCGAAGAATACATACTGTTTGGAGAAGTAGAAATACCCATTGTTCAACATCATTGAGTGGATTCTATCTCTTTCATCGCTGATGCTTTTTTCGGTATAAGCATCTCCTTTTTTGACGGTTTCTGATTTATTTTCAATTAGAAGATCTCTGATTTTTCTATCATCAACGTTATAAACTATCGAATCATAGAAATAGCGCGCATTCCTTGCTAATTTGAAGGTACTCTTTACCTTTTTTGTGCTTTTCTTGGTGCTGACGGTAGCCTGATTGTCAAAATACCCCTGGCCTGATAAATATTTCTCGAACTTCCTGATAGTCAAAAGTTGCAAAGAGGAATCGTATACTGCTAATGGTCTTCCCTGTCGCATCCTCCAGTTGCCATCCTTTAATTTTCTATTCCACTTGGAGATCTTTTTGTCTCTGTTGGAGATAAGCCTTGTCTTTTTCGATTCCTTCTTGGCCTTGCTGACCTTTCTTTCATATTTCGAGCGGATTTTATTCATTTTCCGCACATATTTTGAGGAGTCATAATTAGCCTTACCCCATTGATAGAGATATACTTCTAACGCAAATAGTCTGAGGAAGCGACTATTAGGTTCTTGTGCAGGTAGATTATATATTCTCTCTTGATTTAACTTTTTTGCACCTTTGATTTTTTGTTTGGCCAGTACCTTCTCTCCAGTTTCGAGATAGCGTGTGCCCAAGCAAGAACTAAGCGAGATGAGAATAATGAAAAATAGCGTCCGTCTACAGCTGCCCAACCTATGATTTCTAAAGCCGAGTCAAAATTCATTAAATCACTGAAATTAAAAAAGTTTCGGACCAAGGAGCGGAAATTCATTGTGGAGGGACGTAAAAACATACTCGAGCTCCTT
>CAZZHO010000061.1:0-25272 GCA_964653795.1 uncultured Roseivirgaceae bacterium
AGATGAAGTTTGATACATAAATAATTATTTAAGTTGATTATGTTTTACATAAACAAATACTAATAAACATTTTTCAGTTATTTCGCATTAGCTGACGTTAAACCACCATTTGCTTCGTCTAAGAGCCCTTTTCTATTAATTGTTAAGGCAAATAAGTTTTCCTTGTCTCCTTTGACTAACTTCGCGGTAAGAAGTTGAGGTTCTTCACTTAAGTAATCCTTCCACAGATTTCCTTTTTGGCTTTCCTGGCTTTATCCAAAGTGTACCAACCGATATTCCTCCATTTAAGGTAGTGGGGTAAAGTATCGGCAACAATTAGTGTTGAAAGGTGTGCACTTGAACACTTTTTAAACATTAAGAATGCAAACTAAGAGCAAGAACAGAAAAAGACCTTTCAGAAAGTTTAAATCCAGACCAAAAGCTTCAAGACCCAATAAGTCAAGAAATAAAGACCAAAAGAAGGGCCTACAAATGGATGCCAATGATATCCTTGGCTCCAAAAAGCAGGAAGGTGCAAAGCAGTACGAGAGCAAAATCCAATTTGCTGATCTGCAGCTGCATCCGGCACTACTCAAAGAGGTTGCCAAGAAAGGTTATTCAAAGCCTTCCGAAATACAGGAAAAGGCGATTCCTAGCATGTTAGCTGGCGACAGTGTCATTGGAGTAGCAGGAACGGGAACAGGTAAAACAGCTGCTTTTTTGCTTCCTATTCTTCACAATCTATTAGGTACTAAAAAAGACAACTACGCGCTCATCTTGTCCCCTACTCGGGAGTTAGCCTCTCAGATCAATAACGAGTTCAGGTCGCTAACAAAAGGCCTTGGTTTATTTTCAACTTGCCTAATAGGCGGCACTCCCGTACATCAATCTATTAAGGATCTAAAAAGGACTAACCACATCGTAGTGGGTACACCGGGTAGAGTCGCTGATATGGTGAAGCAAAAGGCGCTGAAACTGTCTAACTTCAATGTGTTGGTGTTGGATGAATTTGACAGAATGCTGGATATGGGATTTGTTGATGAGATGAAAACCATCAACCAACAGATGACCAGTAAGATTCAAACTTTCCTCTTCTCAGCAACTAAGGAAGAATCACAGAAGGGCCTTTTCAAAGAAATGGCAGGTAATGCCAAAATGATAAAAGCGCAGCATGCTACCGCTTCTACTAATATCATCGAAGAGAGGTTGGAAAAGGTCAACGGGCAAAATAAGTTTGAAGTGGTGAAGAGGCTGATGAATGAGCCTACAAAACAGAAGACCATCCTATTTTGCGAGACCAAAAGAGGAGCCGATAAGATGTTGCAAATGTTCAAAGGAGATAACATTTCTACGGACGTTATTCACGGAGACAAAAGTCAAAAAGCTCGTGAAATTGCCCTAAGAAAATTCAGGACGGATAAAATAGATGTTCTGGTAGCTACCGACGTAGTAGCTAGGGGAATCGACGTACCAGATGTAGATTTGGTGATCAACTATGAACTACCAAGAAACAAAACAGATTATACACATAGGATAGGCCGTACCGGAAGAGCTGGTAAAAAAGGCCTGGCTATCACATTAATTGATTAAATTATACTGAATGGGAAGATCACAGAATAAATTCATTAAACAGCAGAAAGCAAATAAGAAGAAGAAAAAGCAAGACGAAAAATTCCAAAAGCGACAGGAGCGGAAAGGTCAGGAAAGCAGCTCTTTCGAAGATATGATCGCTTACGTCGACGAATTTGGCAACGTCACTAGCACCCCTCCTGAAGAACGTGAGAAGGGAGAGGAAGACGAAAAGACTGAAGAAAGTTAGTTCCCATGCACGCGAAGTGCATCATTCATAGCATTGAATGCTTCTTCGTTCATATAGGTAGCGTATTGAGTCCCGTAGCTCCTAACGCTACCCGGTCTGATAGAGTGAAAGATGACCCAGGCAGCAAGAAAGCTGCCTTTACGCGAAGGGTGGAATCTATCTGCTCCATACAAAGATTCATCCCCTGTTATATCGATATAAGACTTCCAGACCGCACCCACAGGAAACAATTCTGAATCTGTAGATTTTGCTGCGTTAGCGTAGTTCTGGATCACATCCTCAAAAGAAAAGTAACGGGCGATAGACGGCCAGACCTGATAAAAGGCGGTCTCTACATCCCATTGATCCGCCAAATCCTTAATGAGTTGCCCATAAGACCGCAGCCAGCTAGCACCCTCAGGTAAAGAGGAAGGTCCTTGCTGTAAAATCACATAATCATAATTACCTGACTCTATCAATCGCCTCAAATCCGGCTCAGCCCAATGATCTAATAAGGCGTAGTTGGGGGCGCAAAGGCACTCAGTATCAATCACTAGATCATAACTTTCACCTATCTCCGTAATCATGTCTGGCATGTTGTTGTAGTAGGACAAGCTATTGCCTACAAAAAGCAAGTTGATATCAGGATCGCCCGAAGCTGGAGTAGTATTGGTACTTCCAGTATCGGTATTAGCTGGAGGAGGTGGTGTAGAAGGTACCCTGGGCGTGTCATCACTTCTACATGCAATAGCCAATGCAATTAGAACAATGAAGGCGAGCTTTTTCATAAAACAATAAAAAGTCGCATTATAAAAACCCTTAAGTCTTCGAATACGGGCTGATGATATTTCTTCAGCAGAAAACTTAGGATTTATGGGATATTAGAAAAAGCTTTTTAAACAAAGAAAGCAGCCCTATAAATAGAGCTGCTCGGTTGTTGTAGATGTAAAGTAAAGGTGTATTAGGAATTGGAGATGGTACCTTTCGCCTGAACCACCTCCTCTATCCTAATGAAAAGCTGCCATAGCTTTTTCTTTTTATATCCTAGTCAGTAAGCTGAAGTCGTTTCAGCACCTGACCTGATTTAGTTTCAACTTTAATGATGTATAATCCCTTCAAAAGTCCCTGTACATCATAAACTTCTCTTGAATTGAATCTTTTCACAGTTTTACCCGCTAAATCCAGCACCTCTACTGAAAGGATTTTCTCAGGACTCTGGAGCAAGAAAGAGGTCGAAGCAGGATTTGGGTAAAGGAGTGTCTCTTTCTGTTGAAGGGAAGTGCTCAAGACGGTAGCTATCTCAAAAGAGGTACCCTCTTCATCTATTAGCGCCGTGACATCCAGACTTTCTCCTTCCACAACATCCACTACTGCGCTTACCTCACCAAGACCTGGTATGTCCAATACGAGTTTGTACTCCGCAGTTGGTAACCCATCGAAAGTAATCAGACCTGTCTCATCAGTCACATCGGCTGCTACATATTCATCATCCAATGTTCGGAGTATTACCAAAGTATTGGGTAATGGGTCACCATCATAAACTCTTCCTACCACTATACGATTACCTACACCAACCCCGGTTTGTGCCAAGAAACTAATAGTACCGCCCTCAGCTTCTGGCAAAAACTCGGTGGCTGGCGGTGGTGGTAACTGCATGTTGATCGTCAATCCGGTAAAGTCATTAGTCAGTAGAATGACTTGAGGTACTGCATCTGGATCCAATACCGGGGAAACATCTCCATAAAATGTCAATATATAGTCTGAAGTAAATGGTACAACATAGAGTTCATAATCACCATCTGTCAACCCTTCGAAGGAGTAGGCACCATCCTGGTCCAAAGTGACTGCACTGGTATTGGCCACATCATTGAGGTCTGCAATGATGGCTAGACCACTGGTAAAAGGATCACCATTTTCATTCAAAGCAATACCTGATACATCATGCAGGTCAAACACTTCCACAGTGGACTGGCCCACTACAGAATTGGTGGTTTCGGTAGCACTTAACTCGGCACTTACCGTGACCTCTCCTGTACCTGAGAACGAAAGCATATTCTCGGATATACTACCTGGCCCCGCTACAACTTTATAGCGCACATCTGTACTCGATAGATTGGAACCCTGGGCATCTACAGTCGCCTCTAACAGAACCTGGGAGGTAACCTCCAATGCTTCGGGCAGCTCAAATGTGATAGTGGGCGTAATGAGTACCGGATCTACAACGGCGAATTCGATAATGTCCTCCGAGGCCTTATATGCCCCAGTTGCTAAAATGCTGGCTTTGACTCGCACCAAACCCGCTGTTTGACCAATGCTTAAGACATCCCCATCGATGGTGGCAGCGCCAGCCAGAATTTCCCAAATAACTTTGGCTGTATCTGGAAAAATGGAGGCGGTTAGCGCAATGGGATCAACACCTAACGATAGATCATCAATGGGATTTATATCAACCCGCGACCTTATGCGTGTGTCATTTACCAGTTTTACAGTAACTGACTGTGAGGCGGTAGCTGCTTTATATCGATCATCTCCACTTTGGGTGGCCGTTATCTCTGCGACACCTGCCCCTATGACTCTGGCAGTGGATCCAGTAACGGTGACCACCAAGGCATTGGAGCTTGAATAAGAAAGAGGTAAACCGCTGCTCGATGTGGCTGTCAGCTCAAATGTTACATCAGTAGTCTTTTTCTCCGAGATTGGATCAAATTGTATGGTTTGATCTGCTTTGACAATGGTGAGAACTCCTGACTGATAACTGAAATCATAGTTGTCATCACTCCCACCTGCGAAAGTAATGGTATAGGTACCTGGAAGGCTTTCAGCCGTAGCATCTGTACTTCCCACCGGCTGCTGAGTAAGATTAGCTAACCCGTCTCCATTTACAAACCCAGTAATATCGCTCACGAAAGTGGGATCAGGTCCGGTAAAAGCCCTTGAAGCATCTTCAGCTTTTACCGTCAGGGTGGCCTTATCAACAGTCAGAACACCTGATTCATAGTTGAAGTCGTAGTTAGCCGCGGTACCCCCCGCAACATCAATGGCATAAGTACCTACTCCTGAAGTAGAAGAAGCAGAAGTCGTTGCTGTCGGCAGCGTTGCGATAGCGCTGGCATCTTCTCCGTTCACAAAGCCAGTGTAAGTGATAGTAAAGTCTGGATTGGTTTCACCATATTTCCTGTTGGCATTAGTGACAGTTACATTAAGAGGAGCCCTCTGCACAGTTAGGACACCAGATTGATATATTAATTCATAGTTTGAAGCAGATCCTCCAGCAAGTATTATGGGGTAATCCCCCGGACCCGAACTTTCAGAGGCTTCAGTAGCGATTGATGGTAACTCAGTTAAAGTACTATTGTCATCATTATTGACAAAGCCAGCATAAGCCAACTTGAATTCCGGATTGGTTGTTCCGTATGTTCTAGAAGTATTGAAAGCGGTCACCGTAAGAGGAGACTTCTGAACGCTTAGTGTACCAGATTGATATACAAACTCATAATTTGGAGATGATCCACCTGAAGGTAATAGAGAATAGTTGCCAACTATTGATAGCTCATTAGCTTCAGTATTGACAGTGGGTAATACTAACAAAGAACTCTCATCTTCATTGTTGACAAAGCCCTTATAGTTAAGCTTGAAGATCGGATTCGAAGATCCATACATTCTGGAGGTATTGGAAGCAATCACAGTGAGAGGAGATTTTTCAACACTTAGCACAGCAGATTGATATATAAAATCATAATTTGTGGATAAACCACCAGAAGGAATTATAGGGTAATCACCTACTCCGGAGATCTCATTGGCTTGGGTACTGAGGGAAGGTAATTGCGTCAACACACTGGCATCTTCCTCATTAACAAAACCAGTGTAAGTAACAGTAAAACTTGGATTAGATTCACCGTATTTCCTTTTGGCATTTAATGCCTTTACTGTGAGTAAGGCCTTAGTAATTGTCAATGCTCCTTCTGATTTTGAGGCAATGAACCCATAGTTATCACTGGATAGGGTGAACATATCAATACTAACTTCATGAACAGACCCTACTGCCGCCGTTATGGAAGCAGATTCACTGTAACTAGCTGTCACGGTCCCAGTTAATCCTGAAAGTGTTGAGATATCAGAAGTTCCATCTATCCCATCTGAGGCGAAAACAAAGCCGCTGTATTCAAATAAACCCGCAGGATTCGCTCCTCCGTATGGCCTGGTATTGTTGGCAGATTGTACCACCAGAGAGGCTTTGCTAATTGTTCCAACTAAGTCAGTATTGGAGGGAGCATGGCTTTCTGTTTCTGCATGGCCAAAACTTACTGTTAATTCTCCAACACCTGTAATGGCTATCGTCGCCGAAGATCGTTGATCTCCGGGACCGAAGTTCAGAGATTGCACTTCTACTATATTGGCTAGGGATGGGTCTGATATCGCCCAAACCATTTCTCCCGGAGAATCCTCATCCAGCTCATCCGTAACGAAGGTGAGGGTATCTCCATAGATGGGGTTATCAGCTAGGGGGTTGACAAAAATTGATTCCTTGGTCTGTTCTAATTTATTTACTGTAACCGTCTGTGAGACTTGTGCACTGTTGAGTCCAAATCCTCCTTCCTGATGAGCATATATAGTTACCTCACCCAAGGCGATGAATTCGATAAGACCATCTGAAGCCAATGCTGCAATAGACGGGTCCGAAACGGAGAATGTTATCTGATTGCCGCTACCTCCTCCACTGGCACTCAAAAAATAAGCATCACCCAATGTCACCTCTGGTCCGATTGACTCCATTTCAATTTCCTGATTGACCTCATCAATCACCAGGTCATAATATACAAGGCTATCGCATCCTGTCACTACAGATGTTTGAACCTCATTCAAAAACCATCCCGGAGTAGACTCTTCATTCCCGCCTATTACCATAGACTCACCTGATGCAACAGTGAATTGCTCTACGGAGTATTTTACCGGGACCGTCATATCTTCATTTGTTTTCCAGGATTCGCGACTCATATTATTCATAACAGACCCAGTTTCGCTTATTATTTCCGCGGTTCTCAAGATTGGATTAGGATCATTGAAAGTATAATAAGCTAGCAATCCCGACGATCGGGCAAAGAAATCAGCACCCTGACCAATGCCTTTCTCGATATCACCGGCACTTCTGGCTACGTTCCAAATTCTGACCTCATCCAAAGCGCCATTGGTGAACTCTGAGCTGTTAACAAAACTACCAATGAAGACATCAGTCGTAGAGAAGTCAGGAATATCCACATTGGCTGCATCTCGCTCCGCGACCAGCATCCCGTCCAAATAGGTTTTGAATCCATTGGTGACACCTTTTTCCCAGGTAATTGCAACATGATGCCAAAGGCCATCCGTTATTCCATCACCCATTGGAAGACCGTTAGTACCCTGATCCCAGGAAAGAATGTGTATTGGAACCTGACTACCTGCGGTCCAGCCTGCTACCAAAAAATCACCCCCATCCTGAATCCTAACGGCTGACTGAGGGGTAGACCCTTTAAAATAGTACTCTACTGTGAGCTGAGTTCTGTCTACAAAATCTATTGGCGAACCCTGTACATTGTCATTGATTCCATCGAAGTTTAAGACGGCTCCGCAAGCGTCATTTGGTGGATCATATAAAACAACCAACTGTTGTATTTGAAGACTATCACACCCGTTAGCTGCCTGCCCCGGAAGGAGCTCCTCGTATGTGCCTGGAGCGCGCCGAAATTCTCCAAAAATCTCAATTTCATCTCCAAAGGCAATGGTATCATTAGGCTTGATATTGATGCCCAAATTGGAGGTTACTACGTGGGCTTGTGATAAACCTGCACAAGAATTACCATCTGTGGCCTTCACTGTGTAAGAACCGGGATCATCAATCGAAAGTGTTCCGTTAGTCTTTCCCTCTATTTCCTCGCCATCTTTTAACCATTGAAAATTACTTCCCTCATCGCCGGAAGCCTGTAAAACTATAGTACCATTGCATATCTCCGTCGGTCCTGTAATGGTCGGGTCAGATGGCACCGATGTGTATTTGTTAATGGTAAAATGTAGATCATGGACTCTACCATCCACACTGGACACAAGTGAGCTGGCACCTCCGGTATAAACATCCCCATCACTGTGCTCCAAGGCCACAGAACCTTCGTCCAGCCTGAAAACCACCGTATACTGTTGTCCATCGTTCAAACGTGGCGATACTTCCTCTGGTATAGTGATATTATGGTCTTTTGTTCGGAAGGATGTAGTGGTGGTGATGGTGAAGGATGGGTGAGTATAGAGTAGTGCTCCTCCAAGACCTTCTCCTTCTCTAATCTCTGCATTGACGGTACGAGTTCTGACAAAGGTGTCAAACCCACCATTTGTCCGGAATCGAAAAAGAGAAATCTTTCCGTCTCCTACCATGGTAAAGGACTGGAAAGGGGTAGTCCCACTATCGGAAAAGAATCTACTACTGGTCTGGTTGACTACATTGGATTGCGGACACTGCGCATATAGCATGAGTGAAACCGACGACATAAGAATCAAAATGACTGTACGAGCTATGGCTTTCATAATTGACTGATTGATTGAATTATGAAAGCAAATGAGCCCGGATCAGTCAGCCAAAATCAGTCAAATCAGTGCCAAAAACAGCCAGACTGTTACATGATGAAGGATTGGCAAAATATGAAATACCATGTCAGGAATTGAAAAAACTAAGAATGCATATAGTCAGAAGGGTTTTTACCAAACCGGTTTTTGAAAGCATCCGTAAATCTTGAAGTCCTATCGAATCCGGACTTCAATGCAACCTCCTTTAATGTTGTGTAAACCTGCTTCTCCAATAGATTGAGTGCATTATGGAGTTTAATTTCTTGAATAAAAGCCAGAGGAGATAAACCCACTGTTCTCTTCAAATACCTCCTAAGACTACTTTCGCTCATCGAAACATGATCAGCAAGCATGACCACCGATAGCTGACTATCATCAATGTGCTGCTGAATGAGTTTCTCGAGTTTACCGAGCATGCCATCATCATAACTACTCAAATCGCTGCCACCTGACTCAATCCTGGTAGCTTTATTCTGAAGCAGGTTAGAGGCCCGAACTTTTAATTCATCTGGATTGAAAGGTTTTGTCAAATAATCGTCTACACCCGTCCTCAATACAGTTATTTTGGTGCTATCTGTATCCAAAGCGGTTAGAATAATGATGGGGATATCACTCCATTTTTCTTCTTTTTTAACTTCTCTAATCAAATTGAGTCCATCCATTCTCGGCATCATCATATCAGAAATAATGAGGTCCACCGATTCTGTCTTTCTGAGTCTCTCCAAGGCATCTTTTCCATCTCGGCACAAAACCAAATCATAGTCAAACTTTAAAATGCTCTCCATGTAGTCTCTCATGTCATCATTATCCTCTGCTAATAGCAACACCGGTTTGGTCTTAAGACGAGATTTATATAGCTCATACTCCAGAGATTCCTTCAGCACATGCTCATGTTCAGGTTTCAATGTTTCAGGTTGATCACACACTAACGTGGCGGGTAAGCTTACTATGAATCGACTGCCTATACCCACTTCACTTTCCACTTCTATAGCACCACTGTGCATTTCAATTACTTCCTTCGCCAATGACAAGCCGATGCCGGTTCCACCAATTTTCGACTTGGTATCATCCTTCGATTGAAAGAACCTGTCAAATACAAACGGGAGGTCTTCTTTTGAAATACCTTCGCCTGTATCTCGAATTACGACTTTTACCATTTCGGAAGAAGTCTCAAGTTCAACGGCAACCTCACCTTCAGTATGAGTGAATTTCAGAGCATTAGAAATCAAGTTTTCGAATAGCTGTCTGATTTTGGTTCCATCCAGGTCCATCCAAACGTCCTGTTCTACCTTCAAAGTCATTCTGATTTGATTTCTCCTGGCGAGGGAATCGAAGGCCGCGACGGTCGATTTCAAAATGTGGGATAGGTTGACGGTCGACCTTTGCAAGGTCAGACTTTTTCCCTCTACTCTGGAAAGGTCCAATATCTGAGATACCAGGTTATTGAGCTGCTTCACATTCCTATCTGCCATCTGCAGATCCTTTCGGGACATCTCATCCCAATCTCGACGTTCGATAAGGCTTTGCAAGGGACCCTGCACCAATGTCAGGGGTGTTTTAAGCTCGTGGGAAACATTGACGAACCACCTCGTTTTGGTCTCTTCAGCCAATCTGATTTGCTCATTTTTGAGGGCTAGTTCTTTATTAGAGCGGGCTTTGAGACGCTGGCTTCGGAAAACTAACAGAGAGATAATACCTAAAAATCCAAGGCCTGCCAACAGGGCATTGCGTTGTGTAATTTGAGTATCTAATTTGGCTTCTTGTACTTGCAACTGCTGATCTTTCTGATCAGCCTGGTATTTTGTTTCCAGTTCCGCTATTTGTTGGGATTTTGATGTCTCAAAAATGGAGTCTTTCAAAAGCTGATATTGTTCGTGAAATTCAAGTGCCTGTGCTATCTGGTTTGTAGATTTCATTGACAAATAAGCACCTTCCAGTGCCTCCAGTCGCTCAGCCTTCATTCCAAGAAAAAAGCTTTTGTCAATGGCTTCTTTAAAGAGAAGGCCAGCTTCTTTAAAATCACCACGCCGATAGTTGATATCTCCAAGCATATTCAAGGTATACACCAGAAAATAGCTGTCACCTACTTCAATGCTTCCAGCTCTGGCCGCCTCCAGTACATTTTCAGCCCTATCATACTCTCCAAGAAAATACAAGGACTTGCCCTGGAAAGAAACCAACCCTACTGAATCTGGTTTTGTCAAATCCGAATATTCGAAGAAGATTAGCGCCTCATCGAGGTATTCCAAAGCTTGTTGGTAATCGCCCAATTCAATATTCAGGTAAGCCAAATTTCCCGCAAGTTGAGAGCGATCTACATCGGTTACATAAGCACGGCAGGCCTGGAAATAGGCCATTGCTTTTTCTAATTCTCCCATTGCGATGAAAGAAGTGGCTATATCGGAGTTCATTCCAAAAAAAGCTTCAGTCTTCAAATCTTCATCCTCCAGGTCATCCCATTGTGCAAGGAACGATATGGCCATATCAATTACTTTATTGAATTCCCCAAGTCGACTGTATACAGCAACTATATTGTGACCTGCTATCACTTCAGCCTCCGTATATCCATACTGATTTGCCAGGGTATTGGCCCTCTCAAAATAGCTTAATGCCGAATCCATATTGGCCTTTTCACCTTGATAATAATAGGTTCCTATATTATTAGTAGCATCAATCAAACCAGGAATATCACCTATGCTTTCAGCTTCTACCAAAGCCAGGTGCGCATATTTCCACAATGAATCAAATTGACCATCGTCATGGAAAGATTCAGCGCGATCATTTAACTCCTTGACCTGCGGAGTTTGCGCGAAACTCAGCTGGAGACAAATTAAAAATTGGATTGAGATTACTGTAAATGACTTAATGGTAGTTGGCATCTGGGCAATTGATTGAATATCAAAGCTTGTGCAATTCACTTTTCCATTTCTGTCATCTTTCTTTCTGATCTTGACAAAGGTAGGCCGAGAGAAAGCGAAAACTAAAAATACCTTCTAATCATCGCCATGAGTAAAATAGTAGGCAACCCTCAGAATGAAGGGCTGCCTAGTTGTTGTAGATGTTAAGTAAAGTATGTAGGAAGCGGAGACAACCTTTACTTCTTGGTTGTCTCCATCCATCCTACTCGGAAAGCCGCCACAGCTTCATCTTTGATATTTTCTACAAATCCTTTAGGATTCTCTAAAAATGGAATATTCTCCCACCTAATCAGTTAGTTCGCCGGTAGTGGAAGCAGCTGGCAACATATCCAAATCTGCTTCCGAATCACCACCGACTAAGCCGCTATGGCTTAGTGTCAAGGTCGGGTTATTCACATAATAATATCTTCTATAGCAACTAGTTATTATCATCATAATAATTGCACTCAAACGGATCTTTCATGGCCGGATGATTGATTTTACATACATTCTGATAGGCTGTAATCTGCATAAAACCTGTCCCTCAATTGTAACCTTGCTGCGATTGATCATTGAATACCATAATTGAAGGTTAGGAATTGTATTTACAAGCAAATTCTAGTTCTCAAAAATCCTTAGTACCGTATTTTCATAAAGTGGGTCATCCTCACCATCACCTTCTCTGCTTTGCCATACCCCTCCTCTCATCTTTACCCAAATCATATTATTTGTATTGTCCTGCCAAAACGTAGCTCCATTCGAATCTATGACCTCCTCCCTGCTGCCTAAAGGGCTATACAGCTCAAAGAACCCCGTATATCTCCTTCTCATTTCAACAGTGGCCTCTTGCCGTCCATCAAAAGGAACCCCTACCACCATTTGATCATCTTGACTCATCATATTTTCTATTTCCATAGAAAAATCTGTTGGGTAACCATATTCCGTGGTAGCAGAAGGAAAGTCCAACAAATAGATAGCTTCAGGAACAGCGGCAAAATCTCTCATGTGGTTGAGTCCCCAATCAGGCTCTGCATTAGAGACATTCCACGACCCCACCTCTACAAACTCGTCATTGAATCTCTTTATGTCTACCTCCCACAAATCAAGAAAAGGCCTGTTTTGAGGAAGATTGTCGCCTTCACCATATAAAACAAATGCGCGGACACCATAAAATGGTCCTGGCACACTCACGCCACCTGATCCATCCTCAAGTGCAACAACATCCTTACCATGGGTTAAAAAAGGATCATCATATACAAGGTAGTTTCCAGGTGGCCCCCAGTAGCCGTGTGGATCCCATAACGCACTGGCCAAGGTATAATAATTGTAAAATGATGCCAGCTTGACCCCAGGGTGAGAATCAATTATCAAATTATTTTCATTTCTTATGGTCCCCTTTTCTACAGCCCGTGTATAGAAATCACCTGTCCCAAAGACACCACTTCTATCATTTCGTTCAAGTTGAAAGTTGATTACAATATTGTGCCTTATAGAGAAAGTTGAGTGATAGGTCGCAAAAGCAGTGGGGGCTGCATTGCTGAAAAAGAAAAAGTAATCGGCATTTTCAGGCCTCCCGGTACCATTCATCATATGGTTCAAACTAGTACCGACTACAAGACTTCTTTCTATCACCCCCTGGTCGCCGGACCCAGCAAAAAACCGCCCACAATTGTCCGCAGATACCACCCCATAGTTATCAGGCCAGGCTGCCCGATCCCAAAAACCATTACCAGTGTTTTTCCACGTCTTATAATTACTTAAAGAAAACCTCCTTAGATTGCTAAAAGGCCATTCCACTTCACGACCATCCGTCGTGGACAAGTATTGGACATTCCTGGTGTTACCTTCATTATCTATTTCTGGATTATCTAAGTGGAACCCAGCCATCTGGTTAGAATGTGCCGTGTTGTTATCAAATTCTCCGAATTTCAATCTATTAGGTCTTAGTAATAATCCATCTTCACCTAAGACACTCATACTTTCTCCCCATGGCTGAATTGGGAAAGCCAGCCAAAACCCAAAAGTCTGACAGTCTCCAGCAATATTATTGGTAACGACATTGTCCGGGTTGCTTATCCAAAAACCTGAAGACCCTCTCTCCCCAATTTCATGTTGTTTAAGTTCAGTTCCCCAAGCAGGATTTCTAACGTGATAGACCAAATTTCCATCAATCACATTTCTTCTTTCCACCGCATCTTCGGTAAATATGCCATGCCCCTTTACATCAAAAACAATATTGTTTTGCACCAAAACCCCATTCGTACCATGTATAACAATGCCTCTATTTTCAGAGGAGTTGATCACGCTATTTCTAAGGTACTGCCCCTCAGCATCTTGTAGGGTGGCAGTACCTTCATAGCTTAGCATATGCCAGTGGAAAGGATATCTTCTAATCATACCTCTCTGACCTGCTCGTCTAAACTCTACCCCACTCACATGTGCGGTGGCTCCAGGCATAATCATGGTATGAACACCAAAGCCCTCATTATTCCAAAGGTCGTCATCCGGCGCCTGGATTATGATATTCCTTGATAATCGAGCTACTACTGCTCGCTCATCCAAAACAAGTGGAGTACGTGCAGTATCTACGTCCTCCAGAGGAGGTACTACAAGATCAGAAGAAACGGGGCTCATTCCTTGATTCGTAGCATATTGGAGCCTGCCCCAACGGTGTGCGTTTAAAACTTCAGTAAGTTCGATTACATCACCCTCTACAGCCGAAATAGAAGTTCTCTGAGTAATGGATGCACCGTAACCAGCTTCGTAGAAATCTGTAGGGGATATCAGCACCTCATCTCCTACTTTCCAATCAACACTTTGATCCAAAATCAATGAGGTGGCTCCAGCCTCTGCATGCTCATCTATTTTTGTCCAGGTAACATTCGAAACTTCTCCATGCAACTCCAGATGTCCACCCATAACCATAATGCCCCTTGTACCCATTTTTATACTGTCCTGGGACATATCTCTATCATTTAAGGTAATCAGGGCCTGAAATTCATGTGGATTAGTCTCACTTCCAATAGCGAAGGTGCCACCCTTGATTAATATCCATTCACTTGTCAATGAAAGATCTCTTTGATCAAACTCCAGTCTCCCTTCAATGGTCAGTCCGCCTAATTCCGGAGTATCTTCATCAAGTATCATTAAGGTATTGGCTGGAATGGTTATATCATCACCTGCTACAGGCTTGCCGCTAGGCCATGAAGCAGGGTCTGACCATAGCAGGGCTTCCACTGGAGACTGTTCAACAAAGTGTGTGATGCCGGAATAATCGAAAAACTCACACCCTACCCTTTTCACTTTTGCCCTGTAGTAAACAGGAAAGCTGGTAAGAGTAGCGGTATATGTACTCTCTGTTTCACCATCAAGCTCGTTCCATTCCTCCCCGTCAGAAGATAATTCCCACTGAATTTCGCCTGTGTAGTCACTGAGTTGAAGGTTCACCTTGTCCCCAGAATTGACGACAATTGCATCCTGCGAGAAGAGTTTGTTTGAAATAAGAGTAATTACAAGAAGGGTTCTCAATCTGTAGGCTCTCATCTGATACTGATCTTGGTGACATCAAAACTTTCCTTACTTATTATCCTGAGGACATATATGCCATGTCTCAATTGTGATGTGGATATTCTAGTGGTCTCACCAGTTATCTGCCTTTCTTCTACTACCCTGCCAAAGAGGTCAATCAAGTAAAGTTTCGGAGCAGTCACTGTCAGCCCTTTGCTCCTAATCGTTAATAAATTTCCATGGTGGTCAAAATACACTCCAAACAATTCATCACCATCCGTAACTGATAGAATAGGACATTCCTGTCCTTGAGTAATATTCACTTTTATCTCGTGAGTTCGCTGACCGAATGCTTTATCGGTAATAGAAAAAAAGCACAAAGCAAGTGCGATTAAACGGGAGTAGATATTCATTTTGCGATGATCTTAGGAAAGTCAAATATGCTGAATAGCTTACCTGAACCAATAAATTAGCCCGTCTACTAATTGTCTACACATGCCTATATTTTTTTCGAAATAAGCTTCCTTTAGCGGAGTATATCTTTTTAATAATCACGAATGAAAAGTCGTATAGGTCTACTGATACTCTCATGCTTAGTGTTGGCATTTGGTTGCTCGGAAGATACAGTTGTGAGGGACGAAGCAACCAGGCAAGAAATAGATGATCTGAATGATCAGGTATTTGATATGAGAATCAAAGAGAAAGATAAGGCTCTCCTCATAACACAGAAAGCTCTGCTCAAAGCTCTTCAAATAGGCTATGATGAGGGCGAATATCATGCCTATCTCAACAAGGGCATTTTATTCAATATCAAGTCCGAACATGACTCAGCAGCAAAGTACTTGTACAAATCAGAATTCTATTTTCGAGCCAAAAATACCAGGCAGGAGGGACTGGCTAACTACTATCTGGGACGAGTGCATAAGCGTCTTCAAAACTTAGAAACTGCAAAAAGATATTATGAAAAATCCGCTAAAATCTTTGAGTCCTGTAACGAATTAGGATTACTCGCTTTTGCCAAGAACAGTTTGGGCATTTTAAATGGAATGCAAGCCAAGTATCTAGATGCCTTATACTTTTTCAGTGAAGCACTTGCCTTAAAGGAAGAGGCCAACGTGTCGACGAAAGAAGTTTTGGATAACATCTCAATCGTCTACAGACGTCTAGGGAAATATGATGAAGGCTTAGAGTTCGCCGGACAGGCCCTTGAAATAAGCGTTAAAGAAAATGACAGTGTTAGTATAAGTTATAAGCATAATACAATTGGAGATCTTCTCTCTGACAAAGGAATGGCAGATAGTGCGTTATTTCATTACTACACAGCGCTTCAAATAGGAAAAGAACATGCGGACAAATCAATAATAGCCAATGCTCTTTATGAAATAGGATACATGTATCAGGAAAAGTCCGATCATAGGAAAGCAATAGATTTATATCAAAGCATATTAGCTGATGCAGGAGAAAATGGAATATTAAGAGAGTACGTATGGTCGGCCTTGGGCGAATCGTACTTGAATATAAATATGCTGGATAGTGCAATACATTTTGCAAGTCTGGCCATTGAATCGACTAAGCAAAAGAGGTTCACGGCGGAAGTCATTTCCTCTGGTGAAGTATTAAAACAAGCATATCAAAAACTTGGAGATTGGAAGCCTGCCTTTGAATATGCTGAACTTTTGGAGAAGTATAGAGATACACTAGAAATCAATAATCAAGAATCAAGATTCAGTGATTTACGAGTGCTGCTAGAAACAAAAGATCAGGAAAAAACTATAAACTCACTCGAAAAGCAACGTGAAATAGACTCACTGGCTAAACAGAGATTAATCTATTTCATAGGCATGATCGTTTTGATTTTAAGTGGAATATCCCTGATCATCTATACAAAAGCGAGAAATCAGGCCCGGATCAAGGAAATTGAAAATGAAAACTTAAAAAAGGAAGCAGAAAAGAATAAAAAGAAGTTGTACGAACAAGCACTGCATATGGTATACATCAATAACATGTACAATCGTATTGAAGAAGATTTAAGAAATCTCAAACAAATTCCTGAAATAAAAAAAGTACTTCAAAAAATTAGCATTGATAAAAGTCTTGAAAAAGAGTGGAATAACTTCAAGAACTATTTTAGCAATGTACATAGTGACTTTCAAAAGCAAATAGACAGTAGGCAAATACAACTGACAGAAAATGAACGCCGCATTTGTTCTCTAATCAAAGTGAACTTGACCAATCGTGAAATTGCCTCATTGCTCAATATCAATGAGAAAAGCGTGCGAATGTCAAAATACCGTCTCAAGAAAAAGCTAAACCTATCTGAACAAGAAGATTTAAAAGAGTTCATTCTAAAACTGAATTAGATTTCGCAATTCTCAATGCCGCTATTTCTGCCAGCACAGATCAAAATACAGAAAGGTCACCTCGCATCCTGACGGTAGTGGAGTGTTATCTGCAAAAGATCATAATTCGACTCTTATCGCCAGATAACAAACAACTTCAATTGAATTTGGAATGGTGAATGCAGCCTCAAAACAAAAAAACAGTCTCCCTAATAACTCGCCCGGGAGACTGTAACACCACCAACCTTGAACCTATCCACAGGTTAGTTCCTTCAATGCTTATTCTATTGGTTGTGTGGGGATGGAATGAGTGTACCCACCCCCACTAGCACCAACTTCCACGCTATGTTGTTGTGAATGTCTACTTTCCTAGCGTTTCATCATTCTCTTCATCTCTGATCCTTTTTTCGTCACTATCTTCAACAAATAAATACCCTCCTTCAACTCTTTGATGTTGTAGCGTTGCTGATGCTGGAAGGTTTCGACTTTTCTACCTTCTAAATCGAATACATCAATCTGTTCTACCTGATAGAAACTCTTCAACTCAAAGTATGCTACCGTAGGATTAGGATATACCTCTATCCTGGAGATGTGATCTGGCAACGTGTTCAACACTTCATTCACATCAAACGATGCGCCATTCTCATCGATCAAGGCAGTCACTTCCAGCATCTCTCCTTCTACTACGGCCACATCTGCACTCACTATCCCTACTCCGGGTACATCCAGCTCCAGTCTGTAGTCACCTGTGGGTAGTCCCGTGAACATGATCAACCCTGTCTCATCCGTCACATCTGCTGCTACATAGTCACCATCTGCTGTCTTAAGGATCACAAGGGTGTTCGGCAATGGTTCTCCATTCTCCACTCTACCCAGTACGATCCTGTTACCATTACCCTGGTTGTTCTGGGCAAAGAACTCAATCATACCTCCCTGATCTTCCGACAGGAACTCCACTGCTGACTGTGGTGCTGCTTGCAGCGTAATGTTGATACCGGTCTGGTCACTGGTCACTTTCAGTATGGTTCCTGCAGCGGATGGATCGAGTATCGGAGATACATTGCCATAGAAGGTCAACACATGGGCTGCATCAAATGGGGTAACAAACAGTTCGTAATCTCCTGTTGTCAATGCTGTGAAGCTGTAGGTACCATCTGTATTGATATTGGTACTTTGGCTAATGGTCACATCATTGTTGTCTCTGATCACGACTATACCATTGCTAAAGGCATTGCCTGCTGCATCGGTTATGGTACCAGACACACTGTAGGTAGTAGTAGTGTTACCTTCGGTTACAACCAGGTCTTGTGTTACTACTGTAGCTGCATTGTAGTTATCATCTCCGGCCTGATTTGCGGTAATAGTGGTAGTCCCTGCTCCTAATATGGTTACTGTACTGCCTGATATAGTAGCCACTGCTTCGTTACTACTGCTATAGGTGACAGCTAGTCCTGAACTGGCAGTAGCTGTCAGGTCAAAGGCTGCATCGGTAGTAAGCTTTCCTGGTAGGGTATTGAACTCAATCGCCTGATCTGCTTTAGTAACCGTCAGCGTTCCTGCTACTTGAGTGATCGCATAGTTATTATCCGTCCCTCCTGCTATGGCTATAGCATAGGTACCTGGTGCACTGGTCGAAGTGGCTTCGGTGCTGGTAGTCGGTGCGGAATCAATCACTGTGGCATCTTCTCCATTCACAAAGCCTGTATAGCCAATCGTAAACGCTGGATTAGCTGTACCAAAAGCTCTACTAGCATCTGCTACTGTAGCGGTCAGTGTAGCCTTGCTCACGGTCAGGGTACCGTTGGTATAGGTAAAGGCATAGTTATTATCTACTCCTCCTGCGGATGTAACAGTATAGGTGCCCACTGAGCTTGTCGAGGTGGCTACGGTTGTTGCGGTTGGTGCTGTGTCTATCACGCTCGCATCTTCTCCATTGACAAAGCCTGTATAACTCACCGTAAATGCCGGGTTAGCTGAGCCATAGGTTCTACTGCCGCTTGAGGCGGTGGCTGTCAAGGTGGCTTTGTTCACCGTAAGCGTACCGTCTACCTGGGTAATCGCATAGTTGTTATCCGTCCCTCCTGCTATGGCAATGGCATAGGTACCAGGTGCACTGGTTGAAGTGGCTTCGGTACTGGTAGTCGGTGCGATATCAATCACAGAGGCATCTTCTCCATTCACAAAGCCTGTATAGCCAATGGTAAACGCTGGATTATCTATACCATAGGCTCTAGTCGCATCTGCTACGGTAGCGGTCAACGCTGCTTGACTCACGGTCAGGGTACCATTAGCATAGGTGAAATCATAGTTGGTATCTACTCCTCCTGCGGCTGTAACAGTATAGGTGCCCACTGTGCTTGTCGTAGTGGCTGCGGTTGTTGCTGTAGGTGCTGTGTCTATCACTGTGGCACTTTCCCCATTTACAAAACCTGTGTAACTCACCGTAAATGACGGGTTAGCTGAACCATAGGCTCTGCTGCCGCTTGAGGCTGTGGCCATCAAAGTGGCTTTAGTCACTGTCAACGTGCCATTAGCATAGGTGAAATCATAGTTGGTATCTACTCCTCCTGCGGCTGTAACAGTATAGGTGCCCACTGAGCTTGTCGTAGTGGCTGTGGTTGTTGCGGTTGGTGCTGTGTCTATTACTGTGGCACTTTCACCATTCACAAAACCTGCATAACTCACCGTAAATGACGGGTTAGCTGAACCATAAGTTTTGCTGCCATTTGAGGCTGTGGCCGTCAACGTGGCTTTGTTCACCGTAAGCGTGCCATCTACATGGGTAATGGCATAGTTAGTGGCCGCAGCTCCGGATACGGTAATAGGATAAGTGCCTGCATTACTTATCGTAGTGGCGGTAGTACTAAGACCTGGAGCTGTTGTTAAAACAGTGGCTGTTTCGCTATTCACAAAACCGGAATAGGTCAGTGACAAGGATGGCAATGTAGCATCTCCATAGGTACTTGTTTTATTATCTGCCGTAATGGTCAAGGCCGCTTGATTAACGGTCAACGTCTGTATCACGGGAGCGGCCGCAGCATAGGTGGCATCGCCTGCTTGATTGGCTGTGATGTTCACCGTACCTACTCCTACAATGGTCACTTCGCCTGTTGTGGCCACAGTGGCTACAGCCGGGTTATCACCTGTGAAAGTCACCGCATTGCCTGATCCGCCTCCTGTAGCTATTACCGTCAGAGCATCGCCATAGGTGGCAGGTGTCAAGGCATCAAAGGTGATGGTCTGCAACAGCTTGTCAGTAATGGTCAATGTACCATCGGTGAAGGCGATTGCATAATTGCCTCCTGCAGTTAATGTTCCTTGCTGGATCGGATACATCCCCACACCGATAGCTGAAGGTGGTACCGTCAACGATCCTGTCAACTGATCCCCATTGATCAAAGCTCCCGATGTAATCCTGTAAGTAAACGTAGGATTGGCGGTGCCCTGCAATTTTGTTTTATCATCTGCAGTAATCGACAAACCAATAGGGTTGATCGCAAAATCATTCCCATTGTAAGTAATTGTGTAGTTACTGCCTGCAGTCAACGTGCCTTGATTGATCGCGTAGGCACCTGCATCTTCACCAGCAACACGCTCCAGATCACCACTCAACATATCACTGCCCTGAAGTACACCTGCCGTAAGCTGATAAGTCAGGGAAGGGTCCGAATCACCATATACCTTACTGACCGCATCCGCCGTTACTTCGATCGGGCGCGTGTTAATCGTGAGGTCATCGCCGATAAACGTAACCGCATAGTTGTTACCTGCGCTCAGGGTGCCTTGGCCAATCGCGTACGTACCTACATCTTCACCAGCCGTTCTATCCAAAGCGCCGCTGATAGCGTCGGTGAACTGCAACGCACCGCTCGTTACCGAGTAACTCAGTGTAGGATCGGCATCACCATACGTTTTCGCCTGGGCATCCGCCGTTAGGGTAATGGCACGGGTACCGATCGTCAAAGAACCCGTTATAAAGGTCATCGTATAGTTACTACCTGGATCCAGCGTCCCTTGAGTGATCTCATATCCGCCAATGCCTTCCCCTGCGACACGTGTCAGCGAACCGCTAAAGGCATCGCTACCTTGTAAGGCACCTGAAATAATCTGGTAGGTAAACGCAGGATCGGTATCGCCATAAATCTTGCTCTTCGCCTCTGCTGCTACTATAAGATTCCTGGCCGTGATCGTCAGATCATCGCTAACGAAGCTTACTACATAGTTGTTGCCTGCATCCAGCGTGCCTTGTGTGATCGCATAGTTCCCTATGTTCTCGCCTGCGGCACGGGAAAGTGTTCCGCTGAAGGCATCACTGCCTTGCAAAGCACCGCTCGTTACCTGATAGCTGAACGTAGGATCTGCATCCCCATAAATCTTGCTCTGGGCATGGGCAGTTACCTCTATCCCTCGAGTGCCGATGATAAGGTTATCCGAAACATACGTTATCGTATAATTGCTACCAGCATCCAAGGTTCCCTGGGTGATGGCATAGGCACCAACATCCTCCCCTGCTTCTCTTGCCAGCGTACCGGAAAGCACATCGCTTCCTACCAATGTACCACTGGTAACCTGATAGGTAAACGTAGGATCAGCGTCACCATAAGTCTTGCTTTTGGCATCTGCCGTTACTGTAATCGCCCTTGGTGTAATCTCAAAATCATAAGTGGCGCTCCCACTGTACACGGTATTCGCTGACTTTACCGTAGCCGTCACTCTATAGAGACCGGCCGCAGATGGCGCCTCTGATAATACCACATCATAAGACACCCCGCCATTGGTGGACATGGAATAAACATAATCAAAATGAGTAGCGGTAAGTGAGCTACCCGATATATCCGCCCCATGGAGGGCTGACGACCCTGCCGGTGTACCTGCTTTACCCGATGCGGTGAAGCTCTTGGCGGTACCATCGTACTCCATAGATGCGGTTGCAGGAGCAAAGTCAATATCGGACTGCTGAATGCCATAGGTAATGGTCAGTACCCCAAACTGGTGCCTCAGGTCATATTTACCATTAGTGGTATCGGCTGTAACCATGATCGGATACGTGCCCGGGTGTGAAGTGCTGGAAACGACATTGTCAGGCAAATTGATGCCAATGCCATAGATGACTTCCGGCGAAATGGTGACGCCACCAATGGTAGTAGCATCATCCCCTACATCCAATCCCCAGATGTCATAAGTCAAGGATGGAATTGGGTCTCCGAAAGCTTTTGTTTGATCATGACTGACTATAGTGGCAGTCTTTCTAAAGTTGAAGAAACCGGCATTTGGCACACCTGCAGCCAAATTACCTCCTCCAAAATCGACTATCTGATACTGCTCCGTATTCAAGTCGACGGCAAAGGCTTCATAGAGTCCAGTCGCCGCATCACCGCGAATACCATACACGACTGTATCCTTGGCATCATACAGGTTCACATAGGATTCACTGAGAGATGACCAGGCGGTCCCGTTAATCGGAGAAAGAAATTGGGTATAGAAACCTCTATATCTACTGCTCATGCTAAGTATCCCATTCACTCGTGATGGTGGTTGAGACATGGCCGTGATGTTGTGACTTGCAACATTTTCACCAATGATATAGTACTCACCATCACTAAACAGCATTTTCGTTTGTGTGGCATAAGCATCCGGAACCGGGTAAAAGGCCGGCAGATTGCCATTCATGTTTTGCCACGTTCGCTCTTCGAAGGGTTCAAAACTCGCCATGGACTCCAGCCAAAAGGCCTGAGTAGTCGTACCACCCATGGCCATCTGATAGCCCTCGATCACAAAGTCAGTTGCAGCCGTATAATTCCGAATGCCAGATACTGCCTCTACCTCATGTCCTGAAAAATCAATATTGACCGCTATTATATCGGCTCCGTCCCTTATCCAGAGTTGCCCTCGGTTATACACCAGTCCATTTTTGAACTGATTATTGCCACTGTAGCCAGTATAGTGCGTCAATCCCCCTGAAGGGTTGGTCACAGAAGCTCTGAATATGCCATAGTTTCCTACTACTCCATACACGGCCGTGTCGGCGACAACCGCCATATCATTCCTGGGCTTTCCTTCGCCAACAGTAAAGTCATGCAGTTTCTGGAAATTGGTACCATCAGGGTCCAGACGGAACAGTGTTCCGTTACCATTCGCTCCGCCCTGAGTGGCCGTACCCCAGATCTGGTTACCGACCTTCACCAGGGCCTCAATGTTCTGACCCTCTGTGGTGCTGAGGGTTTTCACCAGCGCAGTTTGCCCACCAGCGGCAATTCCATAGATGGAATGTACCTTCACAAAGTACTGGCTGTAGGAGGCATGGTTTACTGTAAGCGTTTGACTCACGTCGGTTGCATCATTATGGTTGGTATCACCCAGCTGGCTAGCCGTAATGGATACGGAACCCACCCCCCGAATGGTCACGGTTCCCGAAGCATTCACTGTCGCTATGTTTACATCTGAACTGACATAGGTGACAGGGCTGATAGAAGCACCAGGCGTTACACCCAGAGAAAAGTCTGCATCACCCAATTGCCTGGTCGCGATCGCAGGGAAGGTAAGGGATTGATTGGCTTTGGCAATCGTCAAATGATCACTTACAAAAGTGATCGTGTAATTGCTATTGGCCAAGGTTCCCTGTGTAATCGCATAACTACCCACGTCTTCTCCTGCCTCTCTGGTCGGTGTACCTGAAAGTGCATCCGAAAACTGTAAGGCACCATTGGTGATCTGATAAGTTAATGCCGGATCTGTATCGCCAAAAGTCTTGCTCTGAGCATCAGCAGTCACCGTAATGGTTCGGGGCGAAATGGTCAGGTCGCCATTGACATAGCTGATGGCATAGTTGCTGCTGGTCAGGCCACTTGGGACAATCACTCCTGGGTGTGCTCCCACATTCGTTTCGCTGATGGTGCCAAAGGCTAGTGTTCCACCTAATACACTTTCGGTCTCTCCGGTGATGAAGCCTGCATAATTTACTGTATTTCCAGTATTCGCATCATCTCCATAGGTAACCGTGCGGTTATTAGCGGTGACGGTCAGCGCCTTTTCTGTGATGGTCAGATCACCAGGCACATAGTTGATCACGTAATTGCTATTGGTCAATCCTCCATTCGGAATGATGGCTCCACTATAGGAGCCTACATTGACCGATGTAATGTGATCAAATGTTACTGTTCCGGTAAAATCCGAAGCATTTTCTCCAGAAGCCAGCCCACTCTCCCCTGCTCCATCGGCTTCAAAAGTGATCGTATTTCCGATGTTCGCATCATCCCCATATGCAATTGACCGGTTATCGGCAGTGATATTGATCGGCCTGGCAGTCACGGACGTGATATCACCCGGTAAAAAGGTGATGGAATAGTTTGGTGACGACACACTCCCTGCTGGATTTGGAGCCCAGGTAACCTTGCCCGTATAGGGGCCGCCTACCTCATAAAAAGCGCCGTTCTCGCTAGTGAAGGCGACAGGCCATGATTGCGCCAGTACTAATACCGATTCTGTTTCCCCATTGACAAAACCGGTATAGGTAGTTGGATGTTCTGTTTTTCCTGGTGTTCCGTACACAATGCTCACGTCATTGAGACGAGCCGTCAAAGGAGCTTTATCAATGGTGTAGCTTCCTGTCACTTGTGATGCTGAATAATTTTTTTCGGCCGTTGACAAACGAGCCCTCACGTCATAAGTGCCCGCGTCTACAGGGACAGTTGTAGTAAATGTTCCGGCTCCCGTCGGACTATATTCAATGATCGTTGCCAGGGTAGGATTGCCTTGTGAGTCGTTGGCAGTAGCCGTTATGCCCTGCTCCTGCCCGGTATACTTAGGATTAACCGTCGGTAAATCCAGATTGATAGTCGTCGAGAATGGAAAAATTGTCAGGGGTTGAAGTACCGATGGGGCGTCAGTGTAGTTGGCATTGCCTGATTGATTGGCTGTAATAAAGACGGTTCCAACGCCAACGATTACCACTTCACCCGCCGCACTCACCGTGGCAACGTCGGGGTTATTTCCAGAAAAAGTAACCGGATTACCAGAATCCCCGCCGGTAGCGCTTAAGTTGAACGCAGCATCTCCAAAAGAACGGCTAGGCAGCCCCCCGAAAGTGATCATCTGGGAGCCCTGATTGACGATTAAACTTTGTGTCACGCCTACAGCATCCGCATAATTGGCATTCCCAACCTGA
>CAZZHO010000062.1:0-13195 GCA_964653795.1 uncultured Roseivirgaceae bacterium
CAGTAAATCCTTGCGCCTGACTTAGTAATTCCACATTATTCAGTGCACCTTCAATCACTGAAACCATACCGAAGCCTTGCATGGTATTGTAATCAGGTGACATATCCTGCAAAAGAGACCCTCCTATTTGTAAGCCAGTCGAAAACTTACCTGTCATATCTTCTGTAAATGGCGCCAACTGTTGAACGGTACTGAATGCATTGTAGGCATCCGGAATTGACAGCTCTTTAATCTGGAAATCAAAGTTGTACAACGGATCTTCTGGAACTGTTTCATAAGCCCCATTCATTTCAAAATACCCGCTAAGAAGATTGAAATTGACTTTGTCTAATCTAATGGCCCCATCCTGGATGATGACTCCCCCGGCAAAGTCATCTATTGATAAGTTATCGTAGAGCATTTTGTCGATGCTTGATGCCAAGACAAAATCAATGTTTGTAGGTATCCGCACCACTTCAAGAGCTGTTGTATCAACTGGCTCTTCGGTGACGACAGTGTCTTCCGCTACCATCCATTCATTTATGTCTACAATAGAGGAGGAGAAGTCAAACCTTCCGACCAGCGTAGCATCTTCTCCCAATGCATATTCCATGTAATTACGAATCTCTCCAGACATATTGAGATCAGTGCGCCCAGCATTCCCTTTGAAGTTCGACAGAGTTATCGCCTCAGGATTGAACTGCATGGCCGTGTTTTCAATGCCAAACCCTTGAGGCAAGTCCTCAGAAGTATATTTGAAACCTGTCAAGGACATATTTCCAGAGGTAGGAAGCTTATCATATCGCTCTGCTTCTACATCTGACATACGACCGCTAGTCTGTAGGGCTGCATTTACTTTTCCCTCCAGATCCATTCCTTCTACTGGAATGATCTTCGTAAGCTTCCCGATATCAAGGTTACCTTCAAACTGAAAATCCCAGAAAAAATCTTCTAAATCCTTAAAAAGCAAGGAAGCGCTTGACTTCTCACCATCTACTAACATAGAGAAATTGTCAACAGTAAATGAGAAGTCCCTTAGGTCGGCTGACGGATAGTCAAACCCCGCCCTTACTGTCAACTCTTCGATAGGTACAGGATATTCAGCATACTTAATGGCTCCATTGTCCACCTGTAAATTGGCTGCAACCTGTGGCATCGAAGATTCATTGTAAACTCCTTTTACATATCCATCAAATCCAATCTGCCCTCCGGCAGTAATACCATCCAGGTATTCCTGATAAGCTCCTGGAATCAATGAGAGGAGACCCTTGAGGTCCATTTCCTTTCCGGCGAAGGTGATATCCATCTCAATGTCCTCCGTAGGCATACTTACAAAACCATCAAACCCGAAACCAAAAGCATTTAAGGACACACTGTTCTCTTTGAAAATGAATTTCATGTTCGCCAGATCCATATTAAGGATAAGGTCCGCTTTGAAAGTCTTATTGCTTAAATATGAGGTTCCCTCATATAGGAAAGAAACCTTTTCTATGATCGTAGAAGTGGTGATATCAAATACCTCAAGTGTGAAGTCCCCTGAGCCTTCATGGTTCAAGCCTTCCAGATAAGCTGCCATATTGCCTGCCTGATCGATATAGGCTATATCCCCATTGCGGATCTCCCACTTTTTGATAGCAATCTGAATATCTGTAGACGTGGTATCTGCCGCTTCTTCCACAACCTCTTCTGGCGCTTCTTCAGCAGAAGCTTTGGCTATATCATAATTAGCCTGGCCGTCTGCCAAGACTCTTACCTTGATAGCTGGCTCATCTAATAGGATATTGTTAATGATAATACGCTCACCTTTTATAGCAGACATTACATTAATATCCAGACGGAAATTGCCTATGTATGCTAGTGTATCATTTTCAAAAGGTTCATTCCCTGCAACACCAAATTTTCCCACAGACACAGATAAACTAGGAAAACTTTTAAAAAGAGAAAGGCCAAAAGCGTCAGTGTCATAGAAGACTTTTGCATCAATATTGGCAGCAATTTGTTCATCCAATGCCTTTTGAATGTCATCCTTAAAGATGATGGGTGTAATTACCATGGCTGCTAAGAATAACACTATTAGCACGCCAAAGCCGAGGAATATTTTCTTAATCATGATAAGGAGGTGTTTATCAAATAATTACCTTAAAAGAGCAAATTAACGAAAAAGTGGACCACCTACCGATGCGCCCACTAGTTAAATGATGTTACGATATTGTTGTTTCTACCTAGTCAGCGATAGATATATATCATCCATCATCACCAACTCCATATTGCTTTCGGATAATTCTTTGATGATATAGGTCATTCCGTGGATATTGTCTGCGTTGACCAATTTTAAGCTATCCTGGCTGATTTGCCATTTCAGGGTATGGATTAAAGTGTCTTCGCTAAAAATACATCCCGGATAGCCATAAGCAGATATGGTAATGGAGTCACGAGTAAATTTTACACTTCCATCCATCTCAAAATCTACTCCTTCCACTCCTGGAAAGGATTCGGGTAAGGTCGTCCATTTAGCATCCCAATTGCCAATGACTGTTTCATCTTCAGAGCCTGATGAACAAGACCAAAACAGCACAATTGATGCAACTAAAGTGAGTTTCTTCAACGCAACTAAACTTTAAAAGTATTTTAGGAGCAAATCTATCATCTTCTTTTTCAACCCAGAATATGGAGGATAAAGTGTTTTAGCCATGGTAAGACCTATTCTCTGCTTCAACACTGACTTTTCGTTGGAAAAAGCTATGAAGCCATATCTTCCATGTGATTTCCCAAACCCAGAGTTATTCACTCCTCCAAACGGCAGTTCAGGATGTCCAAATTGAATAACTGCATCATTTACTGCTACCGAGCCGGAACTGGTACTTTTTAAGATTTGCCTGATGGCTTTTTTGCTCTTTGAGAAAACATACAGTGAGAGAGGTTTTTCCCTGCTATTTACATAGTGTATAGCCTCATTCAAGTCTTCGTAAATTTTCACTGGTAGGATAGGACCAAAGATCTCTTCCTGCAAAAGAGACGATTCTTCACTAACATCATGTACTACAGTTGGCTCAAAGTGATGATCGCCTTTGCCTCCAAAGTCCAGTTTTGCTCCACTATTAAGAGCCTCATCTAACCATTTCTCCAGACGGTTTCCATGCGCATCATTGACAACATGGGTCATGTAATTAGCCGCAGGATAAAGCCTCTCAGCACACAGCTTAAGTTCCCTCAATAACTCTTGCTGCCTGGACTTGTGGACCAAGATATAATCAGGCGCTGTACAAGTCTGACCTGCGTTGGACCATTTGGCCCAAGAGATCTTTTCAGCTGTATCTGCAATATTCGCAGACTCATCAATGAACACTGGGGACTTGCCTCCTAACTCTAGGGTCACGGAAGCAAGATTTTTTGCTGCTGCCTCCATTACTATCTTCCCAACCCTGGGGCTCCCGGTAAAAAAGATATGATTGAATGGCAGTTTCAATAACTCTGTCGAGACAGTATGATCGCCCTCAAATAAGGCAACTTGGTTACTGTCGAAAAGGTCCTCGCACATTTTTTTCAAGAGGGTCGAGGTGGCTGGCGTAAATTCTGAAGGTTTCAGGATACAGGTATTCCCTGCTGCCAGGGCGGAGACTAACGGCGCCACTGCCAGTTGAAAAGGAAAATTCCAGGGAGCAACTATTAAGCAGACTCCCTTAGGCTCATATTGGATGTAAGCACTTGTCCCTAGATATGGCAGATTGGGTTTAACATACTCGTTACGAGTCCAGTAATTCAAGTTCTTTCGTGCTTCTCTGATCTCCGTAAGAACCACATAGGTCTCCATGAGGTCTGTTTCCTCAGGGAGTTTGTGGAAATCTTCGAACAGAGCATCCTGAATGCGCTTCCTGTTTTCTAGAATCCAGGTCTCAAGCCTCTTTAAAAGCTTTTTTCTTGCTCTTATTGGCTGGGAGCGGAGCTCAAGCGCCTTTGTCTGTTGTTTTTGAAAAACTTCAAGAGGCGTCATTAGCCAGCGTTGGGATAGATAGAATTAGTTGGCTTCCAAGACCTTAAACTCAACCCTTCGATTAAGCTGACGACCCTCTGCCGTATCATTGGTCGCGATGGGCTTATCCATACCGAAGCCCACAGATACCATCTGACCTTTCGTTACACCATTTTGGAGGAAGTAATTGTAGACCGCTTTGGCTCTTCTTTCCGAAAGATCCTGATTGTAAGCTTTTGGGCCTTTTCCATCGGTATGTCCGGATACCTCAATTTTGTCGATTCGCCCATCATTTAAGTAACCCAGCACCCTTTCCAACTCAGGATAAGATGCGGTAGTGAGTACATCCTTATTGAACTCGAAAAAGATATTTTTCAATACAATCGGTTGACCTACTTCTATTGGCGCCAATTTCAAATCAATAGTAATGGTTTTGGATTCCTCGACTTCATTTAGATCAATATTTTCATTCTGGCCTATGAACCCTTCTTTATCCGCTCCAAAACCGAACCTCGCTCCTGGCCGGAGTGACAATGTGTATTTACCATTCTCATCCGTTGTGACCTCTCCGATATTAATTCCATCGGGAAGCCTCTGTACTATAACCGGAGTTGAAGCGATAGGCTCGTCTGTCTTGGCGTTAGTGACAGTTCCAACAATAGTTATGATTATAGGTTCATCTTCACCCAAGTGATCCACAGAGGCTAGTAATGGACTATCTGGATCTACAAAGAAGTCATCAACCTTAAACCTGAAAATGTCAGTATCATCATCAACCTTACCTCTGGTGAAATAAAGGTGCTGACCAGAAGAAGGAATGCTGAAGTATTCATCATCTACGTCAGTATTAATTCCGGACCCCAGATTCTCAGGAGTAGACCATTTAAGCCACGTGTTGTCCAATCGCCTGGTAACATAGATATCAAGTCCGCCGTATCCGGCATGACCTCCAGATGAAAAATATAGGGTCTTACCATCCTTAGCCAGAAAAGGAGAAGCTTCTTCCGAAATTGTATTGATAGTACCTCCCAGGTTCACAGGCTCAGACCATTCTAATTTCGACTTTTTAAAGGTTATATAAAGGTCACGCCCTCCATAGCTATCATCTCTCTCTGCCGAGAGTATAATTGCCTCTCCACTTGGCACCAGAAAAAAATCAGCTTTAGGGGAATAGTTGTACTCGTTTTCTATGTCAAGAGATACAGGTTTAGAGTATTCATCCCCTTTCCTAGTGGCCATAGATGACCCTGTGTACATTCTACCTTTTTTTCCGTACTTATTTCCAAGAATTAGTACCTCCTCCCCGTCAATGACGGTAATGGAGCTAATGAAGTTGGGCCCCTGAGTATTAAGCGGAGGGCCGATATTTCTTGCGGGCTTCCATTCGCCCGTCTCCTCGTCCAGCTCAGACACCCATATATCCTCCTGATCATCCGCACCGCCCACATTATCTGGGTGATACCTTCTACTAAAATATAGCCTCTTACCATCTGGAGAAATAATCGGGCTGTGCTCAATGTATTGACTGTTCACATTGGCACTCAATTTATCTGCTTGAAGTTTGGAGTTTAAACCTCCTGCTACCTCAATCAGCACATTAATGGGAATATTAGAAGCGGAGATACCTACCGCATCTATACTATTGTATCCTGGCACTGTTGCTCCATCCAGGACTACCTTGATTGCTTGGATAGGGTATTTCGTTTCTTCAAAGAATAGGTTCAACAATCGAGATTCAATAGGAATCGCCCTAGCCGTCAGGTTAAATAGTGTGTATTCATTGTAATCTGCGTCATATGCATATACAGCCTTCACAGCTCCTGGATTCTCAGATTCAGCAATAGCAACTTGTTTTGCTTTGATAGGCGTCTCAAAACCGATTACAACGAACTCTTCCTTATCTTCTCTTTTCGGCCTCCAGGCGTTTGGATCTTCGCCTCCACGCGGTAGTACATTCGGCTTGTGAAGGGCCTGCAATGCAGAATACTCAAGCGGACCAAACTCCGAAGAAACGTCAATAACCTCTGACCCCCAAACGACCGTCTCCTGCGCCGCTGCCGCAAGAAACAAAGCCAAGCCAAAAAACAGTAGTAAAGTCTTTCTCATAATTAAGCTTGCAAAAAATTAACGACCAACTACACGCACCTCAACACGTCTATTCGCTCTTTTAGCCTCTGGTGTTCTCTCTGTACTTAGTGGTTTCGTACCCCCAAAGGCTTTGGTCAGCACTCTGTCCTTTTTAATTCCTTTTTTTCTAATATACTCCTTTACGGACTCCACACGAGCCAGAGAAAGTCTCATGTTTGCATCAGAATTCCCAGCAATGTCGGTATGTCCTTCAAGTTGGACTATATAGTTGGGTCTTTCCTTGAGCCAGCTCGCAAACTCATCCAAACCGGCATAAGACCCTTTTTGAATAACACTGCTTCCACTTGAAAATATCAAATTCTTCAATGTGAAAATTTCCTCCACAGGCTCTTCAACTTCCTCAATAGGAGTTAAAGTGAAATCGATATTTAAAGATTTATCATTATCCGGGTCCAATACTTTGATTTGAGAGCTATAGGGTTCGTAGCCTTCTTGTGTAATCGAAACATTATAGTCCAAATCCCGAATTAAATAGAATTCGAATGAGCCATCCTCCACAGAAGCAATCCTGCCCATATCGTCATAATAAGGTAGCTTCTCGTAGATCAAAGCCGATTTAATTCCGCTGGAATCTTCCGCATTCAAGATTTTTCCTCTCACCCTGATATAAACATCTTGTTCTTGCGCACTTAAAGAAAGAGGCACTGAGAGAATGACGGCAAAAAGAACCATCACTGTAGATCGCGCGAGCATATAAAAAAGCTTTGATTAGCAGCTTAAAGAACGCGAAAAATAGGAAATTTCAAAAATTATTTTTCATTCTATCAAGAATGGCACAACGATTAATTCGTTGAGATTTCAGCCAAAACAGGTGCAGAGATTCTAGGCTGTTCAATGTTGTCGAGCTGATGCATCATCAAGTTTTTAGTATACAAGAAGTTTGGCAGCTCCTTTTCATAAATAGGTTCTGTTGAGGGCAAGTCAACCTTCAGTGCATCAACTTGTATTCCATTCTTCCAAAACCTGAAACACAAATGAGCCCCTCTCGCCAAACCTGTACTGCCCACTTTACCAATATTTTGGCCCTGCTTAACACGAACACCAGGCCTAATTCCTTTAGCTATTTTGGACATGTGTAAATACTGCGTGGTGTAGTTACTATTGTGTTTGATCTTCACATAATAGCCATTGTATTTACCATATCGTGCTTCCAACACCAGACCATCGCCCACAGAGCGAATAGGTGTCCCGGTAGGAGCAGCGAAATCTGTTCCCAAGTGGGCTTTATACCGTTTTAAGACTGGATGAAACCTTCTGGGAGTGTATCTTGAACTAATCCTTTTGTAATCTAGTGGAGCTTTGAGCATTGTCTTTCTAAGGCTCAATCCTTTCTCGTCAAAATAATCACTCTTTCCCCCCTGGTTATAGTATATACCATAGTAAGATTTACCACGATGGAAAAAGTGTGCGGCCTTTATTCTCCCGATACCAACGACCTCATCATCAACTAACTCTTCCTCATATATGACTTTCAAGTGGTCATTTCGATCGATGTGCTGAAAACTAACCTGCCATGCAAAAATGTCCACCAACTTATGGACCAGGAGCGTAGAGGCTCCGGCCTCCTCCAGCACTTGATAAACAGAAGAAGTGATCTGTACACTGATTTCTTTTTCTCTGGTGGTAATGGGCTTCTCCACCCTGTAAACACTTGTTGAGTCGGCTATTTGAAAGACCACATATTGCGTAGGGTCAGGCTCAAAGATGAAATGTCTGGCAGTTTTTAGAGAATCTTTTTCATGAATGATGGTGTAAGGATATCCGGCCTTCAACTTCCTCACGTCAAATACCCCATTGGACTTGTTCGCCAAATCATAAATTGTGGTATGGGGCGTATTGTAGTCCAAAAGGATGTCTGAAAGACTCTGATTCCACTTGACTTTGCCGGACTGCACATTGAATGAATCCACCGGAAGGCCATACAAAAGAGTTGGCGTCACCTCCACCCCCAAAGTGTCCTGCAGGACAAATTCCTGTTTTTTTTCTTTTTGCTGGTTACAACCTGTCAACGAGGCAATAACTAAAACAATCAAGCTAAACTTGATCTGGTCCATGCTAAGTGTGTTCCTTGCTATCTAAAAATTTTGCTTCCCTTCTTCTAGGAATTGCACAAAATTAGAAATGTTAAGGTCATATGCTTTAGGCCCAGCTATCATTTCACCAGAAGAATCCAGTATCACATAAAAAGGCTGAGCATTATTGTTGAATTTCGTGATCTGGAAGTCTGCGTTCTTCTTTCCAATTGTCTTTTTCTTTTTACCATCATAAGACGAAGTGACCCATTCCCCTTCTGGCAATTTGGTTTTATCGTCCACATAAAGCGCCAACACTATAAAGTCTTTTTGGAGTCTCGAAAGCACTTTAGGATCAGACCAAACTCGCTGCTCCATCTCTCGACAATTGACACAACCATGACCAGTAAAGTCGACGAATATCGGTTTGTTTTGTTCTTTCGAGCAGGCCAATGCTTGGTCCAAATCAAAATACCCCTGTAGTCCATGTGGCAAATGCAGAAAATCCGAATACTTTGGTGATTCACACAATGTGCTTTCATCCTGGCTCAGTCTACTTCCATTTTGATTGTTCAATCTCACTAAATCAAAATCATGCGTAGTTAATGGTGGAAGGTAACCTGCCATAGCATTCAGCGGCGCACCCCACATACCTGGAATCAGGTAAACAACGAAAGAAAATGTCACGATTGACATGATTAGTCTTGGCACGGGTACAACACTCATGTCACTATCACCTGGCAGTTTGATTTTACCAAGGAGATAAAATCCTAGCAACGCGAAAATCACAATCCAGATAGCCAGGTAGATTTCTCTGTCAAGAATACCCCAATGGTATGCCTGATCAGCAATACTCAAAAACTTGAAAGCAAGGGCCAACTCAAGGAACCCTAAAACAACTTTTACTGAATTGAGCCAGCCACCGGAAGAAGGCAGTGAACTCAACCAACCTGGAAAAAGAGCAAACAATGTAAAAGGAATAGCAAAGGCCGCTGAGAACGCCACCATTCCCAAAATTGGTTTCAAAATCTGGCCTCCTGCAGATTCCACCAAAATACTCCCTACCAATGGCCCAGTACATGAGAATGAAACCAGCACCAGTGTTAACGCCATGAAGAAGATGCCAATAAGGCCCCCCTTATCCCCTAGGCGATCTACTTTGTTTACAAAGCTGTGAGGCAGTGTGATCTCGAAAAGTCCAAAAAATGAAAGAGCAAAAACTACAAAAACTACAAAGAATATGAGATTGGGGATCCACCCCGTAGCTAAATCATTGGCTGTTTCAGGACCCATGAACGGTGAGACTATTGCCCCAATCACCGTGTAAATAAGAATTATGGAAATACCATAAATCAAACTGTTCTTCAGACCACCCTTTTTCTTTTTATCCCCCTTACCAGTAAAATAAGTCACTGTCATAGGGATCATAGGGAAAACGCATGGCGTTAATAAAGCAGCCAGACCCGCTAGAAAAGCTACCAACATAAAGCCCAACAAAGAATATGGGTCATTACTGTTCCGCTGCTGCAACAAGGATGATCCCGAGGAGCCTTCTTCACTTACAGTGTTTTGAGCAGTTTTGAACTCAAACTCCTCCTCGAAGGGAATACATTTACCGTCAACGTCCGAACAGACCTGGTACAAGTAAAGACCGTTTATCTTATAATTCTCCTTTAGAATTTTAACCTTTTGGATAAAGGCCCCTTTTTCTTTGAAGTAGGTGTACTCTCCTTCCCATAGCGAATCATACTTCTTTTTAGGGTTTTGAGGCACAATACCCCCAACTAATTCATATGTGTCGTTAGGCTCAAATTCGAACTCAGTCACCATAGGACCCAGGTCTGGATCAAAATCAGACGAATACAAGTACCAGTCTTTCTCAATTGTAGCCGTGAAAACAACGTCTATGGTCTCACCAACAGAGGGGCTAGCGTTTGATAGTTTATTGCTCCATTTGGCAGGTGTCAATATCTGACCAATCGAAAAGATTGGTACTAAATAGACCACTGTGACCAAAAAGCCAATCCATGTTGTTTTCGTCCTCATGGGTACTTGTACAGCCATTCTTTTTAAAAAGTTCATTTATCTGAGTCGGCTATGTCTACAAAATGCTTGTAGAATAGTGATATCGTCTCTATCCCTTTGTAGTAATTAAACAGTCCATAGCTTTCATTTGGAGAATGTATGGCATCTGTATCAAGACCAAAACCCATCAAAACAGAATCCAAACCCAGCACTTCTTTAAATAAAGCCACTATGGGAATACTGCCTCCTTCTCTGGTAGGTATTGGCTTTTTGCCCCATGCTTCTTCAAATGCCATACTAGCGGCTCTGTAACCCATTGACTCAGTAGACGTGACGGCAGACTCACCACCATGATGCAACATCACTTTAACTTTTGTGCCTTTGGGAGCATTCTTGGTGAAATATTCTTGTAGTAGCTCTGAAATTTTATCACTTTTTTGATTCGGAACCAGGCGGCAAGAGATTTTGGCTGATGCCTTCGACGGCAAGACCGTCTTGGCTCCTTCTCCGGTGTAGCCGCCCCAAATACCATTGACATCTAGCGTAGGCCTAATACCAGTCCTTTCATTACTCGAAAAACCAGCCTCACCATCAACCTCCTGGATGTCCAGGTCTTTTTTGTATTCATCAAGATCAAATGGTGCTTCGGCCATCAACGCTCTTTCTTCGGAGCTAATTTCAAGCACATCATCGTAAAATCCGGGAATGGTAATTTTGCCGTTCTCATCTTTTGCGCCAGCAATCAAAGACGCAAGAGCATTTATCGGATTAGCAACTGCTCCACCATAGGTCCCGGAATGTAGGTCCCGATTGGGGCCGGTTAGCTCCACCTCTATGTAACTCAGCCCACGAATCCCAACCGTAATGGAAGGGGTATCATTACTTATAATCGAGGTATCTGAAATCAAGATAATATCCGCAGATAGCTTTGATTTATGCTCGTTAACAAAAGTCTCCAGGTTTTCCGACCCAACTTCTTCTTCACCTTCTATCATGAATTTGACATTGCAAGGAACGCCTGTTGTTTTTTGCAATGACTCAAAAGCTTTAAGGTGCATATACATCTGACCTTTGTCATCACAAGCTCCACGTGCATAAATTCTTTCGTCTTTAATTACCGGCTCGAATGGTGGTGAATCCCATAATTCAAATGGATCAGCTGGCTGAACATCATAATGGCCATAAACCAGAACAGTAGGCAGATTGGGGTGGACCATTTTTTCTGCATAGACTATTGGGTGACCGCCTGTTTCAAAGAGTTCAATGTTTTCTGCTCCAATTTCCTCAAATCGCTTTACTAAAAAATTAGCAGCGTCTCGAACGTCCGTCTGATATTTAGAATCTGCACTAACTGATGGAATCTTAAGTAAATCAAGAAGCTCGGTAAGAAATCTGTCTTTATTGGACTGTTGAAATTCTAGTGGGGTCATGTTTATGATTTCGGGCAAAAATATCAAAAGCCGAAACCATCATCCTCCTCCTCTTTTTCTATTGTGTCGAAAGACTCATCTTCGAGATTGGTTTCTGAAGGATATACAAGATTATATGGCTCGGTGATTCCAAAGTACTTTTCCCGCCATTGATTGATGAACTTCAATGTCTCATTTTCATCAGCTAAATCAATAACCAACTCTCCTTCTTTGATTTTTCCATCTGATTTCTTTTCAGCAATGGCTGTGTTGAAGTCAGAATTTGAGGAATAGGCCGCAAGGTTGTTATCAAGATAACTTATGAAATACCATGTACCAGGAGCAGCCTGCAAGAACAAATTCACCACATCCGCACCCACATCGTCTTTTCGAATCTCTAAGAAGCCCTCCATTTTCGCATTGATATCAATGCCCAGAATATTTGAAATGCCCAGCTTAGTAGTATTATGCCAGGCATTGTGTTCATTGTTCCATTTCATCTTCACACCAGACACTACCAAAGACTTATTTAAAACAGGTGAAATGCTATTGAGTGGGACATAGTCTTTTAGGCTCTCCTCCTCATAGGATCTAGCCACCTCGTTGGAAGTCAGGTTTGCCAGGTTAATAAGGTTCTCCAAGTCAAGGTTATTCGCTGGCGGATTCCCGACTCGTTCTACAATATCCAGCAAGTCCGTAGACATCAGTTCCATGGCAATGGAGCTGATCTTATAATCAAACACAAAGAACCCTCTGAATTCGAAAGTCTCATCCTGACGAACTCCAGTGCCCACCACTGAGGCGTCTATAGCAATTTCATTTTTTTCCCGATCCAAAAATTCCGCTACCCCTTCAAAAATCACTCCTGTGGTACTATCATCATATATGAGTGTCTGCCCTTTATATGAATTACCAGAGGTCTTTGCCGGTTCTTCTATGATAAATCGTGAATTCCCCTGATACCTTAAAAGCCCTTTTGCTTTGAACAAATCCGCATCTTCTTGTTGCAGTTTCTTCTCAACGAATGTAGGATACACCTTGCCTCTTGCCCCATAGTGCAATCCTGCTATAGCAGGCACTCCTTCGGCATAAGACGCATTATTAAAATCAATGATTACTTCGGTCTGATCTTCCGTTCTTGAAAAATTAATCCACTGGTTATCCTCGATAGAATTGATGATGGGCTTCACGGCCCCTTCCAACTCAAGCGCTTGTTTGTATGCTTTTAATGTTACTACCCCTTTGTAGAGGAAGCCAGGAGCAATGGCCATATTTTTCGATTCCGGTACAGCTCCTTCAGCTACTGTATAGGTGAAAGAGCTTCTTTTATCCAGTTGCTGCGTTTCTGTACCAAATGCTCTGAACTTGATATCAAAAGTATCAGCCCCTATTGGCAGAAGATAGGTAGCACCACCAGAAAAGGCATTTCTGGACTGGACATCAATTGTTCCATTGAATAAGTAATGATCCACACTATCATTCTCGAATAGTACTTCGGCATTCTGGAAGGTCTGAAGAACCGAATTAGCTAATACCGTCATCTCGTTATTTTCAGGGATAATCTTCGCATCAGCCACTTCGATAAAAGGTATACCTTCCACAAACATTTCCTGCGTGTTGATATCATAAGAAGCCTTTTCGGCACTGAAGGC
>CAZZHO010000062.1:13295-25056 GCA_964653795.1 uncultured Roseivirgaceae bacterium
GGCTTTTCAGGGTCATTTGTTAATACTTCAAACTCTGCATGTCGAGCTGAATAAGACAGTTCCTTGAAATTGTAATCATTCGATACCGCCCTGGAGCCTCTTGTCAAAATCTCACCTGAGCCATAAACGCCTTGTGTGGTGATATTTGCCTCACCAGTAAGCTCTGCTGTGGCATTGTAAAATTTAAATGGCTCATTGACAGTCCTTAAATACATACTGTCCTTCCTTGGAAGCCAGTACATTCTGAAATTGCCAAGCTGAGCCTCAGGATAACTCGCTCTTCCCACAGTACCTGGGCCAATTTCTCCACTTTGCCCATCGGCAGTAACAGAATCAGGATAATAGATGAAGTCATCTGAAAAAAGCTTCGATGTGAGGAAGTCTATTTGACCGTAACCTCTTAACCCTTTACTACTTAAGTTAACCTCATTGTACGTTTTGGCGTCAGTACCATATAAATTGTAACCTTCAGCAGGAATATCATGGACAAAGCCAAGTGAACGATCAGCTTGGATATGTAGGGTATCTTCAAAAGTGGGGAAGATTCCCCCCGAATTAAATGTACCCGGAAACTCTATGGATCGAGCATCCTCCCGATCTATACTGTCTACCTCAAGCGGCGGTACCACGAAAAATACGGACTTGTCATATGCTCCATCCAAAATCTCCTGACCATCAAAATAGACGATTGATTCAGAGTCTGTAATGAAATAGGGGTAGCCATCTGTGGATTTGACCCCAGATCGGTTATCGGGTCTGTCCAAGTACAATACTCCGGATGTCTGGGTCAAGTGATTTTGAAGAGATTCTTTGTTAGCAGGATTGTTTTTATTGACAGTGGAATCACTAGGTGGTAATTGTATTCTAATCGAATCAATAGTCGGCATATTGATCGAAAAAGTCTCGTAATCAAACTCAAAATCTTTCCCCTTGTAGAAAAAGTCTCCTGCATTAATACCTCCACTATAAGTGACCTTTCGGTTTTTACCAATTCTTACCTGCTCCCCCTCAGGCTCAATGCCAATTTTATAGTCGGTAGTGACATAGAATTTGTCGACACCATTTACTCGAATATCCATTGAATCAAGGTTCAGTGTTGCGTTCGGCCCTCGAGTAATGACAGATGGGATAAAGAGGTTGTCATAATCAACCTTTTTGGCCGATGCATCATAGTAATGGAACGCCTTCTCATACAAAGTCACCAGACCAGTCTCCTCGTTGAAGAGGCAGAAATTGTATTGTTGCAAAAAGCGCATCGCCCCTTTAGCGCTGGCTAAGGAAATGGGATATTCTTGTGCCAATTCATCCACTACGAACGCTGTGATATTATACTTACGGGCGTAGTTCACCGATACAGCTATAGGATGAAATCCATATGGGCCTGACAGCCGCCTAAACCTTGATTTACTGAAATAATCATCCGACTCGAATGTTGCTGGTACCATGTCTTTGCCATTCATGATATTCAACATCATAGAATCCGCTTCCAAATCCCACCTTATCAATTCGGTATCAATCGCCATTCCATGATAGGTGGAATGGAAAGGCGTTACGTTGTGGCCCTTCTCTCGAAGAATTGAGACTTTATGATCATTGATGAAATACTCCATTTCTACGGCAGGATGATAAATCGAATCCTGGCCCAAGTAGATGGTGATACTGGCATCGGGGGAAGTAATAATGGAGTCCGCTCGAAACTTGAATTTCTGGCTTCTAAATAAGATTCTATGACCTTTATCATTTTGCAATTCAAGCGTACCTGGCTTGCGACTAATGCTAGCACCATATATCTTATTGCCTTTTACCTCAATACCTCCATTGTATTTGGCCTTGCCATTAGCAAATGAAAGCGAGATGTCTGGCTCAAAGGAGATGAAATATGGAAATGAACTCAATGCTCTTGGAGGCCTTCGGACACTCCGATATTTAAAAACCCCTGCTGACTTACCACTTAGAAATCCCGGAAATGATATAGTTGCATTAGGGGTATTGATAGATTGTCTATCAGTTTTTAAACTGAACTGCCCTAACTCCACACTTGCCCCTCTCATACGCATGTTTTGACCGGGCCAGTCCAAAATACCTGATTCCGCCACAAACGTCCTGTTTTTCAACATCTCACTTCCCTCTACCTTTCTTATGGACAATGAATCATATCGAGTCACCAATAGCAACTGGACATCTTTGAGTCCAATTACAGGTCCCTCGAGAGTAGGATGGCGATAGTTGGACTTTGCCAATCCTACATAATCCTGGAAGGTAGGTATCATTGCTTCCCTTTGTGGAGTGGCAGGTTCTGAAACAGTCTCCGTAGGTGTATCGGACCAGGAATCATCACTCCATGAATCGTCGGAACCCCAGCTGTCATCAGAGCCCCAATCATCATTTCCCCAGTCGTCATTGCTACCCCAATCGTCGTTAGAGCCCCAGTCATCATTTCCCCAACTGTCGTCGGAACCCCAATCATCGTTTCCCCAGTCGTCTTCTGCGGTCGTTTCTTCCACCACTGGATCTGGTCCTGGTTGCGCTATTTCCTGAACAAGCTCCTCGACAGGAATCTCCTCTTCAACCTCCTCCTCAACAGCTGCAAAGTCTATATTCTTAAACTCATAAGTACCATCGGGAACTTGTACAGTGGAATGCCTGGAAAGGTGGAGGTATCTCCTTGCGAAGAAAACGTTCATCCCAAAAAGGAAATCTGCATATTCCTTGCCATTCAGCCTTTGGAGTGACTCCTGATTGATGTCTAGCACTTTTTCCAGTTTATTGGCATCGACTCTTTCCTGCGCTACAGCATATGCGAGGTAGCTGAAATAGTGCCATAGATAGGGTGAGAAGCCATACCCTTTCTTTCTCATATCCAGTGCTATCTGGATTATTTTCTCTTTATGACCATTTGTGAAATTCGAATTCCAGGCATTTTCAAAATCGTAAGCCACCTTATTGGCTGGTTCTGTTCCGACACTTCGAAGCAAACCGACAGCTTGAGATTTGAATATTTCCTGATCATCGGAAAGTTGTTGAGCACTGGTGAGCCCAGCGAAAAATGCCACACTGACCAATGTCACTATGCCTTTTTTGAAATTCAACAACGTCATTTTATAAAGGTAGCCTTAATAACGGGAATCAGAGGTTGCGGTTAAACTGAAGTGCAGCCCATTGATCCCGTATTGATTGCCTCTCAAGAACCAACGAATATTGGCTTGCTAAATTTTTTAAATCCTCGATATCCGATTCATAAAATCCTGATAACAGAAGTCTGGCGTTATCAGCAAGTAGCTTAACATAGTCTGGCATCTCATCTAGCAATACGTTCTTATTAATGTTAGCAATTACCACATCGAACTGTCTATCAATCACCAAACTCCCAACAGCGCCTTTGTTTACCTTGTCAATTTGTATGCCATTCAGGGAAGCATTCTCCTTTGTGTTTTCCACACACCAATCGTCTATGTCCGTGGCCTCTGTATAGGCGGCCCCCAGCTTCTTGGATAAGATGGCTAGAACGCCGGTACCCGCGCCTAAGTCAATTACCGATTTGCCGTTTAAATCCAGGTCAAGCAAAAGATCCACTATTTGATACGTAGTGGCATGGTGACCAGTACCGAATGACATTTGCGGCATTATGATGATTTCGTGATCATACTCCTTATGAATAGTATGAAAAGGGGCCTTAATGATGCACCTGCTTTCTACTTCAACAGGATCAAAGTTCTTTTCCCATGCCTGATTCCAATTTACTCGCTCAACTTCTTCAATACTATAGTCAGATATATGTTGCTCGTATTTGATTAGGAGAGACTCGATTTCGGACTCTGGCCATTTCTCCATTTCAAAACTCGCGAGTATGCCAGTCTCTAACTCCTCGATGGCGTCGCATTCCAAGATAGAAAGTTCAGCAATCAACAGGTCTTTAAAGTCGCTGGCACATCGGACAGAAAGGGTTTTGAAACTCATACGCTATCTGTTGCACCCTGCGAAGGACTCGTAATCTGTGAAATATACCGAAAAATGGGCTTTGTCTTTGTTATTAGTGAAGAAGAGTCGATATCTGGCCCGCCTGGGATTTTTGACAAAATGCCAGACTCCTGGCTTATCCGCGTAAAGTCTATTGTCATGATCATAAATGATCAAATCCGCGAATGACTCTGAGCTTTCCTCATAGACAATATAATCTGCTTGACTAGCGTCTTCCACTTCATGCATTACACCGTAAACTTCACAGTGGAAGTCCACCTGCGGCGGATATAGCATCATGAGGAAGAGTAGCAACATCAAAAGCTCTTTGCGATGTCTACAAAGTCCCTGGATTTCAAACTAGCGCCTCCCACAAGTCCCCCATCAACATCAGGACAAGCAAACAACTCTTGAGCATTTCCTGGTTTTACACTGCCTCCATATAAAATGGAAATCTCTTCGGCTACATCACCTCCATATTTTTCAGACAACACGTTTCTGATAAAAGCATGCATTTCTTGAGCCTGTTCCGCTGAGGCTGTTACACCAGTACCTATGGCCCAGACAGGTTCATAAGCGATGATTACTTGCTTTACTTCGTCGGATGTGAGTGAGAAAAGACTCTTTTCTATCTGCTCTTTCACCAACTCAAAATGTTGGTTTTGCTCACGAACCTCCAGCTTTTCGCCACAGCAAAATATTGGTTTCAAGGACTTGGCCAATACAGCTTTCGTTTTAGCTTCGAGTTCTTCATAAGATTCTTCGAAAAATTCTCTTCGTTCGCTATGACCTAAAATGACGTATTCTACTCCTATGGATGTCAACATATCAATAGATACTTCGCCTGTATAGGCTCCTGAAGCCTCCTGATGGCAATTTTGTGCACCTACACCGATATTATCGTTCCCCTCAACCAATTTGATTACTTCTGATAGAAATGGAAAAGGAGGGTTCAAAACAATTTGGACGTCCGTATTCACCTCATCCCTGGCCATATTAGCCACTTCAGAGGCTAGCTGCTTAGCACTTTGAAGGTCGGTGTTCATTTTCCAGTTTCCGGCTGCAATATTCTTTCTCATGAGTCAAACTTTTCGCTTAAGTATTTCGCTGTATGATTTTCACCTGCCAATTTAACCATATCCTCAGGTAGTCCCGCGAAATCGATTTCACCTCCATTTTCTCCTCCTTCGGGTCCAAGGTCAATAATCCAGTCCGCAGATTTCACTACTTCCATATTATGCTCTATGATTAAAACACTGTTACCATCATCTACAATCGCATTAAGACTATCCAGGAGTTTCTTAATATCATGAAAGTGAAGGCCCGTTGTTGGCTCATCAAATATGAATAGAATATGGTCCTTCTTGGACAGGCCACTACCCTTACCCAAAAATGAGGCCAGTTTTACCCTTTGGGCTTCACCTCCACTAAGTGAATTTGAACTTTGGCCCAACTGAACATACCCCAAACCAACGTCCATAAGTGGTTTTATCTTATTGATAATAGCTGTTTTATCTTCAAAAAAGCTCATGGCTTCTTCTACAGTCAGGTTCAAAACATCGGCAATATTCTTGTCCTTGTATCTAACTTCTAAAATTTCTTTTTTAAACCTCTCTCCTTTGCATACATCGCAAGTGAGGTTCAGGTCAGCCATAAATTGCATCTCGATCTTCACTATACCTTCGCCTTCGCAATTCTCGCATCTTCCACCATCCACATTGAAAGAAAAGTGAGCTGGCTTAAACGCGTTTGTTTTTGACAAGGGCTGATCCGCAAAAAGTTGGCGAATATTATCATACGCCTTGACATAACTAACAGGGTTGGACCTTGAGCTCTTGCCAATGGGATTTTGATCTACAAATTCGATATGATTTACCTTCTTGTAATCTCCAGAGAACGAATCAAATTTTCCGGTCAGTTCGCCAGTCAAGCCCAACATTTTTCCTAGGCCCGGATAAAGTATTCGTCTCACAAGTGTGGATTTCCCGGAGCCACTAACTCCTGTTACCACAGTCATGACGCCTAGAGGAACCTCCACATCGATATTTTTGAGATTGTTCTCTCTGGCTCCTACTATGGTCAAGGATTGATTCCACTTTCTCCTTCTTTTAGGAAGTGCTATAGTCTCCTCCCCTTTAAGATATTTAGCCGTAAAGGAATTTTGTGTGCCATTTAGATCATTAACTCCACCTTGAAAAACCAACTCCCCTCCATGAACGCCGGCCATTGGGCCTATATCTATGATTTCATCCGCTTCCTCCATCACTTTTTCCTCATGCTCTACTACTATGACGGAGTTTCCAAGGTCCCGTAGGGTCTTCAAGACACCTATTAGCCGATCCGTATCTCGAGGGTGAAGCCCTATACTTGGTTCATCTAATATGTACATAGAACCAACAAGCGCACTGCCCAAAGAAGTGGCCAATTTAATCCTTTGAAATTCTCCACCTGAAAGGGTGTTGGTGAGGCGATTAAGTGTTAAATAACCTAATCCCACTTCCTGCAAATAGCCCACTCTGTTGGTGATCTCGGCTAAAAGCCTGGAAGCTATTTTCTGATCATGATTGCTGAATTTGATTTCTTGAAAGAAGGAAGTCAGTTTATCGATGGGCATCAATACAAGATCCGTTATGGAATGGCCATCAATTTTCACATAGCCTGCATCCCTGCGGAGCCTCGTTCCCCTACATTCAGGGCAATTAGTCTTTCCACGATATCGCGAAAGCATCACCCGATACTGAATCTTATGGGTCTTTGATTGTAGGTATGCAAAGAAAGCATGAAGGCCTTCAAAATATTCATTCCCATCCCATAGCAATTGGTATTCATCGGGAGTAAGCTCAGATATAGGCCGATGAATTGGAAAATCGAAGCGGACACCATTCTGCAAAAGTGGTTTTACCCAAGCTTGCATGGTTTCACCTCTCCAGGGAACAATAGCTCCATCATAAACCGATAAATTTCTATCTGGAATAACTAAATCAGGATCTATACCCAGTATCCTTCCAAACCCTTCACATCTTTTACATGCACCATAGGGATTATTGAAGCTAAAAAAATTGACAGTTGGTTCTTCAAATTTGATTCCATCTGCTTCAAAAAGGTCACTAAATGAATAAGCATCCCCTCCTCGAAAAGTCACATGACATGTCCCTTCACCTTCAAAAAAAGCAGTTTGGATTGAGTCTCCTAGTCTGAATTGAGTCTCTTCGTCATTTTTAACCTCCGCTCGATCAATTAGTATTTCAGGAGTGCCTTCTAATTTCTCCCCTTCGATTTCCTCTATAAAGAGTACGTCATCACCTACTTTCAATCTGGTATATCCTTTTGACAATAGGATTTGAAGTTCCTGCTTGAGGTTACGATCCTTCTTGATATTTAGAGGACAAGATATGGTCAACCTTTCTCCTTCTTTCCTTGATAGAATGAAGTCCACGACGCTCGTGACCGTATCTTTTGTCACTTCCTCACCGGAAACTGGCGATATGGTCTTGCCAACCCTGGCAAAGAGCAATTTCAAATAGTCATATATCTCGGTTGTGGTTCCAATAGTGGAGCGAGGGTTTCTGGTGTTTACTTTTTGTTCAATCGCTATGGCTGGAGAAACACCCTTGATGTAGTCGACCTCAGGCTTTTCCATTCTTCCTAAGAATTGGCGGGCGTAAGAGCTCAAACTCTCAACATATTTTCTTTGACCCTCAGCAAAAAGGGTATCAAAGGCCAAAGAAGATTTACCTGAGCCTGAGAGGCCGGTGACCACTACTAACTTGTTACGTGGAATGGCAACATCGACATTTTTCAGATTGTTGACCCTTGCCCCTTTGATGAGGATGTATTCTTTGGGATCGAGTTGATCAACTGGTTTTGAAATCATGGCGACTGGATTAAAGCGCAAAAATCGTTATTGGAAAAGAAATCTAGTAGGTGCAGTACAAACAATTTCCTAAATGAGGTCAGAAGTAGTAGTTACACACTCATAAGGGCATTTTGCGACAGAATTGTTTTTATTTATCCTACAATAGCCTATTTAATCCATGAAAACTAGCATCTTCTCTATAAGGTTTTTCCTGGGAATTTTGTCAGCTTTTATCTTGATTTTATCCTGCTCTGATTCTGACGATGAGGCAATGGAAATGCAAGAGGAAGTGGTATCAGACACTACATCAGTGGTAGATGATCCGCCACCTCCACCACCAGAGGAAGAGGAAGAAAGAACCTACCTGACGGATGGAGTAATAGTTGGCGATCTCACCGCTGACATATACTACCCGTCGGATTATGATTCTACCAGAAGCTATCCAATCATTTATTGTAATGAAGGCAGCAATTTCGGTGAGGTTTATGGCAAACTACTTTCATTAGAGGCCTCACCGTTTATCATGGTGGGAATTGAAGGATCTAAGTCAAGAGCAGAGAGGTTTCTTCCTTATTTTGACCCAAACTTAGACCCTTACGAACCTAAGGCTGAGGAATACACCTTAGCAATCATCAATGAACTAATTCCAGAAGTAGAATCCAGGTATAGTGTCAATGATAAGAAGAGGGCCATTTTCGGCATTTCGTTTAGTGGCATTCACGCAACCTGGGCAGGGATTCGATATCCAGAAGTATTTACTTTTTCCGCAGCGTTCTCACCTTCATATTGGGTCGCAGATAATACAATCTATGGAGAAAGTACTTCACAACTGAAGGTAGAAGGTTTTGGGGCCAGATCAACTTTTTATTTTGATCGGGGCACATCTGAATGGAGATCAAGTTTGCCCATGATCCTGACCTTGCAAGGAGGAGATTTAACTTACGGTAGAGACATCTATTATTACGAGGCAATTGGTGGTAGGCATGATACACCTAGTTGGTCCCTCAGGGTAGAAGTGCCTTTCAGGTTGTTTATGGAAGGATCCAATAAAGAAATCGTGAGTTTTGATGTCAATTCATATTGTGTCGAGGAAAATGGATCAGAACAAGGAAGGATTAATCCAATAGTGACCTTGGCCAACAATGTGGTCTTTTCCGTGATGCCCTTAGCCGAATATGAAATCACCTCCGGTAGTGGCGATATACTTAGTGACGGCAGGTATGCATTGAATTCCTCTACTATGACAGTGGAAGTATCTTATGAAGGATTTACGAGCACAGTGGAGTTAAGAAGTTGCAATTGAGCAATAAATGAAGTTCAGAATAAAAATTCTTCATTTATTTGGGGGGAAAGACAATTGGTATTGTCTACACAATTAGACACAAGTTATTTTTACTTGTACTTTTTTAAGATATATTTGATTTTGCTTCACTAAAAATTAAACCCTACAATATGGTATAGACCTCTACGTTTTAACAACAGGTGAATTACATGAGAAATACAAGTTTGAGTGATAGCCAATTGCTATCCGCTTATGTTAAAGGAAACGAAGAGGCTTTTGCAGAGCTCGTTGAGCGACACAAAGACAGGGTTTTCACCACTATTATACTTATCGTAAAAGATCGCTATCTCGCTGAAGATTTAATGCAGGAGGTATTTATAAAGGCGATCAAAACGTTGAAATCGGGCAAGTACAACGAGGAAGGAAAATTTCTCCCTTGGCTGCTAAGAATAGCCCACAACCTTGCGATAGATCAGTTCAGAAAAGATAAGCGCTATCCCACCATCGTGATGGAAGATGGGAGCAGTGTATTCAACAGCCTGGACTTTAGCGAAGAATCCATAGAAAATAAACGGATAAAGGAGGATACCCATAACCTTGTGAAGAGGTACATTCAGGAACTCCCAGAAGCACAAAAGGAGGTATTGGTGATGCGCCATTACATGCAAATGAGCTTCCAGGAGATCGCGGATGTCACTGACGTTAGTATTAATACTGCGCTAGGTCGAATGCGGTATGCTCTGATCAACTTACGCAAAAAATTGGAGCAGAATAATATTGCCTATGACCAAAACTTTTACCGAAAATGACCTTTTAGGATTTCTTTATGGAGATCTAACAAAAAAACAAGAATCTGAAATTCAGCAAGCTTTATTGACTGATCACACTCTCCTTCAAAAGTTTAAAGCCTTGAAGGAAACAAAAGACGAGCTTTCCAAGGTAATGGTAAAGGCTCCGCAATCAAGTGTGGACAAAATCTTAAGCTACTCTAGAGGTTTGCAGCCTAGCGAGGATTGCTAGCCGGTGGCAATTGCCCTAATTTTAGGGCATGACACGGAAAGAGCGATACGAGGCTTTTGTTGCACACTTTTCTCAGAATTTTCCTGAAGCTGAGACGGAATTACGTTACGAAAATCCGTTTCAGCTGTTGGTTGCTGTGGTGCTCAGTGCTCAGTGCACTGACAAAAGAGTAAACATTGTTACTGAGAAGCTCTTTATCGATTTTCCAACACCAGAATCGCTTTCCAAGACTGATTTTGATACCCTGTTTCCTTATATAAGGAGTATTTCTTATCCCAATAATAAGACTAAGCATCTTATAGGTCTGGGTTCCAAACTTGTAGAAGAGTTCGGCTCTGAAGTGCCGGGTACGATGGATGAGCTACGCTCTTTACCTGGAGTAGGAAGGAAAACGGCAAATGTAATTTTGTCGGTCCTCTATAATCAGCCAGCTATGGCCGTTGATACTCATGTTTTCAGGGTGTCGAAACGTTTGGGGCTTGTGAATCAAAATGCCAAAACCCCACTTGAGGTTGAAAAACAGCTTATCAAACATCTACCAAGGGAAGTAGTATCTACTGCCCATCACTGGCTGATACTGCACGGCAGATACATTTGCCTGGCTCGTACTCCAAAATGTGATGAGTGCACAATCACCCATTTCTGCCGCTATTACGAAAAAATAAAATCACAGTAGTTAGCCCCATGCTAATTACTATTTACCATTCCTATTTCAGGTCTCCCCAAGAAGGAGGTGGTATTCGATCCTATCACTTGGCAAAAAAGCTTCTGAAAGAGGGCCATGATGTGAAGGTGGTTTCTCGTCATAATAAATTGAAAGGCGAACAACTTGTGGATGGAATTCCAGTTCTATACCTCCCCATTCCCTATAAAAATGACTTTGGCGTCCTAAGGAGATCTCTTGTCTTTATTCTGTTTTTAATTCGCACTACATGGCTAGCCTCTAAGAATAAATGCGACCTGAACTACATCATTAGCACGCCATTGACTAATGGGTTAATAGGTTTGGTGGCAAAGAATATCAGAAAAACTCCTTTCATATTCGAGGTTGGAGACCTGTGGCCAGATGTCCCTATTGAGTTAGGCATTATTAAGAATAGATCACTTCATAGAATCTTACTCGCTTTGGAGAAAAAAATCTATCAGCATTCAGTTTCTGTAGTGGCATTATCTCCACCAATGAAAAAAATCATTGAGGAGAAAACGAATGGATCAAAAAAGGTGACATCAATTCCCAATTTTTCTGACTGTGAATTTTTTAAGCCGAGCGACCCACCAGCTGCTTTTACTAAAAGCACTCCCTTCAACATAAGCTATGTAGGAACCTTTGGCTTGGCTAATGACCTAGAGCAGTGGTTAGATTGGGCCAAAGTCTTGCAGAAGCATCAACTACCTGTTCAAATAAAAATGATGGGGGATGGAGCTCGAAAGCAGGCTCTTAAAACCAAGATAGAACAGGAGGAAATACGGAATGTAGAATTACTTCCATATTCCGGATATGAGGGAGTCAAAAAACTATTGGAAAGTACACACGCGGTAATAGTGTCATTTTCAAAAGGTCAAATTCTTCACACGGGAAGCCCAAATAAATTCTTCGATGGATTGGCTGCCGGTAAGCTTATCATTCATAATCTCGATGGCTGGAT
>CAZZHO010000063.1:0-6977 GCA_964653795.1 uncultured Roseivirgaceae bacterium
TTTACAGAGCCTTTGAAGAAGGGTACTATCGATAGTAGGTTAGAAAGATTGATGCATGATAGCCAAGGAAACTTTGGAATGCCTGAAGGACAAGGACAGCTATTCTAGTTTCAACTTATCACTCATCAAGCAAGAACCTGAATCCAAACCTATAGTCAGCAGCTGGGATAGTATATTCCTCATGAACCATCGCCCCCCAGGAGTCGTCACCCCCCACTCCCATGTGTAGGTGATCAATGCATATAGTGTTATAGTTTCTTGTCTTCAGGTCAGCCGTTCTTTTAGTGCCAGGTTGCTCTTGAGTCAGAGCTTCTATGCTATAAGGCAAAGCCGAAAATTGAAAATCCTGGCTTCCAACTATCTTGATCCCCGGACTCCTCCCATCAGTTAGCGACACCCATTTTACGTCAGTTTTTAAACCATTTTCCTGGGGACTGATGTAAGCAACATACTGCTCTTCGACCGTGCTTTGGTACTTTCCGACAAAAGCACTTGTCTTCCGATCCCAGTAATTTTCATGGGGCCCTCTACCAAACCATTCTAACTGTTCTAATTCTTTCAAAAACCCGAGCGAAATTCCAATACGGGGCATTTTTGGGAAAATTTCACCATTCAGTTTCAAAGCACATTCAAGCTTTAGTTCGTCATTTCCAGAGACCGTGAAGTTCATGTCAAATTGAACTTTTTCACCAGGAACGCCAAATTTGGTAGTTACGGAAACCAAGGTTTTAGATACTTGTTCATGACCATGATCCAGCACTATACACTTCTCGGTAAAGTCCTTCCAAAAAGAGAGTCTACGCGGCATATCGTTCCCAAAATCGTTATCAGTCGGTGCCCTCCAAAAGTTAGGTTTTAATGGAACTGCTAAGAGCTCTACGCCATCTCTTTTTATTGAATTGAGGATACCATTCTCAAACGCGAAAGTCAGAGACCCTGAAGAAACTGTGAGGCTCCCTGCTTCCTCATGAACAGTCACTTCAGATTTAACAACATCCATATAATCAGGGGCTTGCTTCCATGAAACCAATTCAAACTGGTCCCGAGCCACTTGATGGCCTGACGGAAGCATTCCAAGTTCCTGGTTTAGCGATACTGATACATTCAAAAAGTATGAGGCCCCTCCTTTCAATTCAGTATTGTCAATATATAATTGTGATCTGAACGATCGCTTGGGAGTCAGCGAAGGAAGCACGAAAATTCCTTCATGTATAGTTTCCCCGTCTTCCTGTACTTCCCAAGACACATTGAAACGCTCAAGATCTAAAAAATCATACTCGTTGGTAATTTCTACTTCCGGGATATCCTCATTCACAAGATCGATTTTCACACTTTGATAAACCTTCTTGACCTCCCAAAGTGCAGGATGAGGTGTGCGGTCGGGAAAGACGATACCATTGATACAGAAGTTTCGATCGTTTGCTACACCTTGCGGCTCAAAATCTCCTCCGTACCCCCAATAGCTTTTATCACTTTTATTAGTCAAGAGCCCCTGATCTACCCAATCCCAGATAAATCCACCCTGCAGCTTATCATGATCATTTATCACATCCCAATAGTCCTGCAGATTACCTACGCTATTGCCCATAGCATGTGCATACTCGCACATTATCAATGGTCTGGTGTCTGGCCTTAAAGCAAAATCTTCTATTTCCTTTATAGTTGGATACATAGGCGCGACGATATCGGTATTAGCGTCCTCACCAGCCTGCTCGTATTGGACCGGCCTTGAAGGATCTCTCTGTTTTACCCAATCATACCCTTTATAAAAAGTCTTTCCATTTCCAGCTTCGTTCCCCAAGGACCAAGAAATGATACAAGCATGATTCTTATCCCTTTCTACCATTTTGATGATCCTGTCCATGTAAGCTCCTTCCCATTCCGGCAGACTCGAGGGGTTTGTAGCTTCAACATATGTCAAATCATCTTGAAATCTTACACCAAAACCATGGGACTCGATATTGGCTTCATCCACTACATAAAGGCCATAGAGGTCACATAGCTCATACCAACGTGGGTGATTTGGATAATGACTGGCTCGAACGGCATTAATATTAAAAAGCTTCATCGCCCTTATGTCCTTGAGCATCAACTCCTCATCTATTACATGACCCCTGACTTCATCATGTTCATGTCTATTTACACCTTTGATTTGAATGGGTGCACCATTTAATTGAAGTAAACCATCTTTGATCTCAATTGATCTAAATCCAACCTTACATCCTACCACCTCTAAGACCTTGTCTACTTTCTTAAGGGAAATAGTTAATTTATATAAGTATGGGGTTTCAGCTGTCCATTTCTGAGGTTTCTCAACTTTGCTTGCAAGAAACGCTTGACCATGTTGCGTCCCAGCCTTTTCATTGAGAACAATATTTCCCTCCTCATCAACCAATTGAACGTCGATCTCTTCGTGATTGCTATTCTCAATATCAACCTCTAAACGCAAGCATCCATCTAGATAATCACTGGTAAGATCACCGCGTACAAAGAAATCCCGGATATAGGTCCTGGGCCGAGCAATCAGCTGCACATCCCGCTCAATCCCACTTAGTCTCCAAAAATCCTGTCCTTCCAGATAAGACCCATCACACCAGCGATAAACTTCCACTGCCAGGGTATTTGTACCATCGATTAAGAATGAGGATATATTGAACTCTACCGGCGTTTTCGAGTCCTGACTGTACCCAAGCTGTTTGCCGTTGATCCAGTAGTAAGCAGCTGATGCAACTGCCCCAAAGTGTAAGAAGACTTCCTTTCCTTTCCACGAGTGAGGAATAATAAATTCTTTCTTGTAGGATCCAACAGGGTTATTCTCATGCGGAATATGAGGAGGTTTTTTCGGAAACGGATACTGTTTATTGACATAAATAGGATATCCATATCCTTCCATCTCCATGTTCGACGGAACTGAGATATCATCCCAAGCAGAGCAATCAAAATCTTCCTTGTAGAAATATTCCGGACGGTCAGATGGCTTAGCAGCCCAGTGAAATTTCCACTCACCGTTCAGCGTTTTGACTAAAGTCGATTCTACAAGATGTCGACTCTTAAATTGTTCAATGGATTCGTAAGGCAGAAATGACGCTCGGGGCTTTTCCTGATTGATATTGAACACTTGCGGATTCTCCCAATCCCTGATGTCTCCGGTAGCACCTTTACGCTGTTGTAGATTACCCAATTAAGATCAATTGAAGACCAGAAATACCATGATGACCATCAAGATGAGAATAGCTCCCTGAAACCGATAATCGAGCAAAATTGGTTTTCCTTCCATCCCATCAGCCATTAATTCCTTCTTGAAGGTGAACCGATCTAATACCTCTTTTGATGGAGGTGTACCCATTCGACCTATGACGAGAAATAGAATCGTACTTAACCCGAATATGATGCCAACATTGTAAGTATAGTGAAGGTCCCAATATCCCAATTTCTCCAAAATGAAGAGTAGAACCCCTATCAATGTACCCAGCACCAATGTCCAGATAGCGGCATTGCCGTTCGCTTTCTTATCAAAAACACCGATTAGAAAGATCACCGCAATTGGAGGTACCACTATGGAGAACATCTGTTGAAGGTAACCCCAAAGGCCACTAAAATTTGAAATTAATGGAGCCCAAACAGCGGCTACTACCATCAAAACCAAAGTTGTAATTCGCCCATAAAGCACGGTCTTCTTCTCTGATAAGTCTGGATTTCTTGGTCTTATAAAATCAATGACTAATAGTGTGGAGGCGGAGTTTAAGGTGGAGTCTACACTAGACATGATAGCAGATACCAATCCCGCTAAAACCAAACCAAATAAGCCCACTGGCAGCACTTCTTTCATGATGGTTGGGAAGACCATATCAGCATTATCCAAACCCGGAAATAAGCTAATCGCCATAGCGCCAGGTATGACCATGATAAAGAGCGGAACAAACTTCAGTAAACCAGCCAGCATTATGCCCCATCGCGCGTGGCTCACATCCTTGCTACCCAAGACTCTTTGTACTATAAATTGATTGGTTGTGAAATACCAAAACCCTAATAATGGAGCGCCAACCAACATACCCAACCAAGGCAGGGTTTCATCATCAATTGGCCTGATCATGGAAAAATGACCTTCTGGCACAGCAGCCACTACATTTTGCCACGAATAACCTAGTCTACCGAAAAGAATATATGTTAAGACCCCACAACCAATAATCAGGATCACAGCCTGAATGGCGTCGGTATAAACAACAGCCTTAAGCCCGCCAAAGGCAGTGTACAAACCTGCCGCGAATGCGATCAAAAGACATGTTTGCCAGAGGATCAAATGAGGAAAAAAGAACTGCAACACTAGTGCCCCCGCATATAAACCACCAGACATCTCCACTACTACACTGGTGAAGATGGTGATTGCTGAGAAAAAATTCCGAGACCGAGCATCATACCGGAGTTCTAAAAACTCAGGAATTGTCGTAATCCGCGCACGCAAATAAAGAGGGATAAAAATGACTGCAGCAACCATCAATGGTATTGCGGAACCCCACTCATAATAAGAATTGACCACCCCACTACTGTAGGCGGCACCCGACAGACCAATAATAGTGGAGCTTGAAATGTTGGAAGCGAATAGAGACAACCCCACAAAACCCCAGGTAAACGTTCGACCACCCAGGAAAAGATCGTCTCCTGTCTTGGTCTTCCTTCCAATCAAAAAACCTATAACGGCAACCAGGAGAAAATAGAGGCCTATGATCAATAGGTCTAAGTTGTTGATTTCATAATCCTGCATTAGTCGGCATTTTGAGGTTAGGGACTTCTTACGCTGGAAATTAATCAGATAATAGCAGCTTCAAAAAGAGAGCCATAATAAAGACAGGTCAGGAAGACCAGGTATAAGGTGATCAGCCATTCCAAAACCAATCACCTTGACCAAGCCGAGCTTTTCAACTCACTTTTTCCTTCTAAAAAGCGGATAGAAATCTTCTACCATTTTTGTGGGGTGATCATCTCCCACATGGCTTACCATAAAAGAGCCACCCCAAACTATGTTCGGGTTACCCATGATCTGTTGACAAATAAGCTTTATGGAGCTGACCGTGTTGATGTCAATGGCCTCGTCAACTTTTAGCCATTTGACCTCATCCATACCTGAAGGAGTCTCGACCTCCCCTTTTACCAATCTTGCAACATAAAAATTTCGAAGCGTCGCCTGCGGGTGGTAATCGTATTTATAACTGAACTGTCCCCTCAGTTCTATATCCTTGATTTGCAATCCGAAAGCCATTGCCAGGCTATCCAGACTTTCCCGAACATACTGACGGTCTTCAAATACAAATGAAAGCGGAACCCAAACATGCTTCTCCCTGCACATCAACATCTCGCCTTCGTTATTCAGAATTAAGAGTCGCTGAACCGTGAAATTATGAGTAGGGTCCTGATGGACGCTTTGGCTAAATACCTGAAAATGAATGGATAGAATCACCGAGAAGAGGAAAATAGTCTTTTTCATATTTTTTGATTTGTTTCCCTCAAATGTGTCTTGAATGGTCCTCTTAAACTACCGAAATCATGATCCTGGCATACAACTTACCTCTCAAGAGAGGACCGATACGCCGCAGCTGTGGTCCCTGTATGTTTTTTAAAAGCAGCATTAAAGCTGGAAATGCTGTTGAAACCACATTGATAAGCAATTGCAGCTATCTTGAAATTGGCGTGATTCCCCTCACGCAGTATTCTTTGTACCTCAATCACCCTGTGTTTAGCAATGAACTGTGAATAATTCAAAGATTCTAGTTGGTTGATAGCTTGGGATAGCTCTTTGGTGCTAGTGCCAACCATCTCGCTTAGTCCTTCTAAATTCAAGGAGGGATTGAGATATGGCTTCTCTTGCTCCATTACTGCCCTCAATCTATTCATGATATTTTGACTTCCTACTTCGTCAAGCTGGGACCCACTATACCGTTCATAAGGCTTTTGAAACAAGGATAGATCACGCAAAGCCAAAAATGAGAATGAAATAATCACCGCTGTAAATAGAAGTGACATGGTCATGTAAGCAATAACTGACTCTGAAATCAAAAAATAGAATACCACGAAAACAAGGTTGATCGTCAAAAAGGAATACAGCCACCCCCTTGTATTAGATTGAATTTCAGAATCGTATTTTGAGGATTGGGCCTTCAGCCAAACAATTGACACCAACATGTAGCCAAACATATGGGCGATAAGAAAATTGTAAAAAACTGCGAATAACCAACTGGTGCCATCATTGGGGATTAACCAAGAAAGACAAATGGCAAATGTCAGGGGCAGAAAATGAAAATACTCCCCTTTATCAATACTTTCCTCAGCTTTTACCAATGACTTGACATAGAGCCATGTAGCAGGCCCAATGGCTAGCAGGGTTGCTAACAAGGTAGTTCTAATCCACTCATCGATATCAAAAAAATTATGAAATAAGGACTTGCCAATTCTCAGGCTAAATGCCAGAAGATAAATAGAAAGCAAGGCGTTGGCATGTCGGTATTCCCTACCGACTAACAACAAGAAAATAGCAAAAAACAAGCCTAGTATCACCCCTACACTCCCTAACAGAAGCTCTATATATTGAGATATTTGTAGGCTCATTTATTATTCTTTACCACGAGGATTCATCAATCATTTAATTTCTTCATCAAAAAATCTCTCCTCAATTCATGATCAAGATCATTGACCTTACTCCGAATAATCTTCTCATAGTCAGCTGGACTATTTTCTTTTAACATTTCAGCTTTGACCATATCTAAATAAAAGTGGTTTTCTGGTAAAGCCTCCTCCAAAGCCGTCAGTAGCTCTTGCGATTCCGTTAATTCACCGGCAAGAAACAGGCTATAGGCCATATTCAACTTGATTAAAGGAGAATCCGAGATCAGTGACCAAAGCTTATAGAGTTTTACTATTTCCTTCCAGTGATTGGTGGTAAAATCAACTGTAGACATGTGTCGACTCGTTATCAAGGCCTCCAG
>CAZZHO010000063.1:7077-24406 GCA_964653795.1 uncultured Roseivirgaceae bacterium
AGGCACAAGTCATCATTTACAATTTTATTCGCTTTGGTATCAAAGGAGTCAAATCCGATGGCGAAAACAGCATACAGAATGTCCACCACTACCCTTACTTTCTCTTCCGAAACCTCTTGGTCCAATTCAAATGAATCCCGGTCAATACCCTGTAATTTCTTATTTGTTCTGTTTACCAGTTTATGGATGGCCTCCTCAGATATTAGCGTGGTATTGCAAATTTCCTTTACGTGTAAGCCAAAGACATTTTTAAGAATCAGTATCGTCTTCGCTTTGATTGAAAGTTCCTCTTGATCGCTTATGAAAAGGATCGTTTCCAACCGCAGGTCTCGGAGGGTACTTTCAGCTTCCTCCAATTGGTCACTTTCGAGTGCAGCATTCCGCTTACTCTCTAATGATTTGATGTAATTGATCATTTCATTCTTAGCTACAATGAAGAGCCAGCTTTCTTTTTTCTCAGGAATTTTTCCGGGTTTCCAGGTTTTCAAGGCCTTCAGGAAAGTGTTTTGAATGACATCTTCGATATCATCTATATACTTCACTCCAAACTGACTTAACAATGCGGAATAGAGCCTTCCATGGAGCACCCTGAAATTGGAAGAAAGTTCAGCCCCTACTTGATCATTAATCATACTGCATGATAGGTCTTATCTCCGTAGTGCCTCCCCAGAGATGGCAAGGGCAGTCTTTCGAGAGCTCAATAGCTTCGTCTAGATCCTTTGCTTGCAAATAGTAGAACCCGCCGATCATTTCCTTTGTCTCGATAAAGTTGCCGTCTTTGATGATGCTGTCTTTACCAGTAATTTGGATGCTCTTCTCCTCAAGGCCTTCTCCGGCAATTAGATGGCCTGATTCTCCTAATTTCTCAGCCCATGCCATATGTGCGTTGATTAGGTTTTCCATTTCCTTAGGAGAAAGCTGACTGATCTCTTCAGTATTGTCGTGAAGTAATAACAAGAATTTTTTCATTTCAATGATTATTTATTTCTCTGAAGACAGGTACCTCCTACTAATTTGGACATCCTTTCCCTCTTTTTTAAAAAAACTTGTCCTCTACAAATACTTTGAAATCAAAATGAACACCAAGGCCTTTAAATAGAAGCAATTTCATAGATTGGACGATCTTTCAATATTCCGCTAACTCCTTATTTAGTATTTTCACTTTTGACAAAAATCAATACTGTGAAAATTCCATCTCAACCTTTAATTAAATCTTTCATGGCCTCAAGTATAGTGGCCTTATTCCTTTACTCCTGCTCGGCACCCACTAAGGAAGCAGAATCCAGCACGGATGCTGCACAAGAAACAGCTGAGAAAGTTAGAGTTTCATTCGATTTTGAACCACCCAAACCTATTGATGGCGTCCTGAAAGGCGTAATTATATTAGGTTCCTCAGGATTTGATGCTTTCACTGTATCGATCGATACTTCGCGCAATTGGGAACTAATTGAGGCCAGATATGGCGTAAGTCAGGTCTATGAAAATGAGGCCTCAGAATCAGCAATAAAAGAGGGTTTGCAGGCATACATTGAAAGCATTGTTGAAAATGGTGTATCCGGCTCTAACATTTACTTTCTCGTGAGTTCTAGCGCCAAGGAAAATGAAAAAGTCAAACAAATTAAGGCTGGATTAGAGCAGCTGGGCTATGTTGTTACGGAGGTTTCAGCCGAAGAAGAAGCAACTTACGGTTACTATGCCACTGTGCCGGAGGCTTACAGGGACAAGGCCTTCGCCTTGGATATTGGATCAGGCAACAGCAAGATCTCCTGGCTATCTGGCGAGGAATTGCGAACCATTAGTACCTATGGTTCTAAATATCATCTGGACAGTGTCGATGATAAAACAGTTTATGAGGAATTCGTTCAAGTAGCTTTGGATATACCTGAAGCAAACATTGATTATGCCTTCATAATAGGTGGTGCTCCTTTTAAGCTTGCAAAAGAGGTAAGAGTGGATAAAGAGCGATACACAGTATTGGGTACTCCTGAGTCTTATACTTCTATAGAAGATCAAAAGACAAAAAATGGGCTTAATATCTACAATGCTATCCGCTTCAGTACTAAATGCGAAAGCTTCGTTTTTGATTGGAATAGCAATTTTGCCATTGGATACCTCCTACGGCCTGAGTAGTAAAAGACTTATCCAAGAGCGAAAATCAAAGCGCCAATGATCACAAGAATCGTCCAACAGAAATAAAGGAAAGTGAATATCGGCTCGTTGTGAAGCTTAGAAGTGTTGTACAAAGATCTGAGTAAGCGCAAAATCCTATTGGGGCTGAGTAAAGCAGCACAAAGAACAGAAAGAATCAGCTTGCACGGATATTTTACAGGTATACAAAAAGGCTACATGCCATAAAAACATTATAGCGGACAGCCTACATATGAGCTTTGCTTGGTAAGGTAGATCGGCAGTTCCCGAGACTCTATCAGAGACTTCAATGCTATTCCAGGATCTGAAGAGAGAATATTATCAGCGCCGCAAAATGCACCATTTTTAGTGTAGTTACCCCTGTAGTAGATTTCGCCACGATCCACTATTACCATTTGAGGAATCATAGCGACGCCCAAAGACTTTGCGAACTCTCCATTGTCTGTCACCACGCTTGCGTTGAAGCCCAGTGTTCGTATCAATTGCAATGAATCAATTTCAGGAGGTACCATCAATGTCCATTGCAGATTTGCCACTCGATACTTCTCTTGAAGGATCTTGAGGTGTTCGATATTTTTCTTAGCGAAAATGCAATCATCATCATAAAAATGGATAACCTGACGGTCCGAACCAATGGTATTATGAAGGTTGGTGATTTTCGAACCAATAGGTACAATATCGATTCTTTTAGAGCCTATTCTGTTTTGTAGATCACTGGTCCAGAATACGTAAACCACTCCTATAAATATGGGTATCAATACAAATAAAGGAGTGTACTTTCCTTTCATCTAAAAGTCACAGCTTTTTCCTAGGAAGCTCATGGCTAACCAGGCATAGTTTTCCGGACTTCTTTTCGCCAAGTTTCTTCTAGTTATCCCGGCAGCCCTCCTCGCCGACCTACATCCATGAATGCGATGATGGAATGGCAGACCTGCTTCATGCCCCATTTCATGTACAATCACTTTCTCCTGAAGGTGAGTTCTATAGAGAAAAAAATCCTCGCAAAGTCTGATTTTCGATTTCCCGTAAGGAATAGTCCATGCGCTGATCCATCCTTTGCACCTGCCTTTATTCTCCTTTTTAATTTTGAATTCTACTTTGTCTTGAAACCGTTTGTGTATCCTTCTAATGATCTTAAAGGCCTTTTTCATCTTTTCATGAGAGCCCAGCCAATATCCAAGATGAGCACTTCTGTTCCAAGCCGTTTCCCGCTCAGAAGAAGGTAATGAAGCAATCTCCTCTATCTCACGATTCAACATATCCACGGCTGTCATTGCCTTATCGAAAGCTTCCATCAAGGCAATAGAGTCCTCTCGGGTGTAGGCTCCCGACAACTCTACTCTGGAATTGGCATTAGATATAAACGGAATTGCAACAAGAATGAACCATAGCCCTCGCACAACCCGAATTTAACACTGGAAATGCTAGTTATCTGAAAATCCTTTCAGAAAAGAAAAAAAAGACAATACTACAAAACAGACATTGCTAAAAATCCGTATTATTGCAATACTACAAATAGGAGATTGATATGAAGCAATATCAAATTGGAGAATTTGAAGAAGTTGTAATGCTCATAGTAGGAATACTCTATGATGAAGCCTACGGAGTGGCCATCAAAACAGAGATAGAAAAGAGGGTAAAACGCAAAGTAAGCGTTGGAGCGTTACAGTCAGCCTTGAGGCGCCTGGAGAAAAAGGGCTTTCTCAACTCGAGGGAAGGTGAAACTAATATACAACGAGGAGGCAAGCCAAAGCGCTATTTCACAATTACAGCATACGGAAAAGAAGCCCTGGAATACAACCAGGATATGAGAAGCAAACTGTGGCGAGACATTCCGCAGGTGGCTTGGGACATACAAGGCACGCTATGAAGAATTTCGCCCTTTGGTTACTTAGGGCCTATTGTCACCCACAATATGTCGACGACATAGTAGGTGACTTGGAAGAACTACATGATTGGACAACTCAAAATAAAAATAAGAGGATAGCCGATTGGAAAATCACCATAGATGTCATTCTCCTTTTCCGGCTTTCACTCATTAAAGATTTAGGTCAAAACTCAATTTACACTGGTATGATTTTCAACTATTTTAAAATCAGCTTCCGAAACCTTTGGAAGCATAAGACTTACGCAGCCATCAATATCCTTGGCTTAGCGATTAGTCTTGCTGCATTCTTTCTCATAAGCATGTACACAAGCTTCGAGAAAAGCTACGATAAGCAATTTTCCATGTCAGATCAGATTTACCGATTAACAACGGATATGGTGAAGGATGGCGTGCTCGGCACCAGGGACGCTATGTCCTTCTACCCTAGCGGAAGGGCTTTGACTGAAGAATTGCCTGAAGTTCTTCAGTACACTAGTACCTATAAATTCAATGAACTGATTTTCAGGAAGGATAACAAGGTCCGGACGGAAAAGATGATCGTTGGTGCTGACTCCAACTTTTTTAAAATCTTTGATCACAAAGTGATTTTTGGTGGATTGGAGAATGCCCTCACAAAACCTTATTCCATTGTATTAAGTGAATCGAAAGCGAAATCCTATTTTGGGAATGACAACCCAGTTGGAAAATCCTTAGAATTATTGAGTGGTTTCAACCGAAACTTCGAAATCACCGCGGTGATTGAAGATGGTGGTGAAAACACCCATTACAAATTCGATTTCCTTGTTTCTATAAATAGCATCCAAGATAGACTGAAGAATGATGGATGGAATGGCTTCAATTACTACACTTATCTACTATTAGATGAGAACTTTGATATCGAAGCAACAAATGCTAAACTACCTGAATTATCAAATAAGTATATTGGCGAAGACAATAGCCTGGTTTTCAACCTACAGCCGCTTGAATCCATACACCTCCACTCCAACCTAACGTACGAACCTGAAATTCATGGTAGTGCAAAAGCCGTGCAATTCCTGGGGATCATTGCGCTTTTTGTATTGATAATTGCCTGGGTGAACTACATCAATTTGTCGACAGCAAGGGCCCTTGATAGGGCAAAAGAAGTTGGCCTGAGAAAGGTCATTGGGGCTAAAAAGAAGCAACTGATCATCCAGTTTCTTATAGAGTCCATGTTGATCAACCTAATAGCCATTCTATTTGCTGTTTTGATTGCTGAGCTCACACTACCATTTTTCAAAGATCTGGTTGGGAAAGGGCTTATGGAACATATCTGGTCTACTGAGTCCTTCTATCTACTCGCTATAACCTTCTTCTTTTTAGGTTCAGTGCTATCAGGTTTCTATCCGGCTTTTGTTCTTTCAGGATTCAAACCAACCACCGTCCTTCGAGGGAAATACAAGAACTCAAAAGGTGGTATCGTCCTGAGAAAAGGCCTGGTGGTTTCTCAGTTTGCTATATCCTTAGTTTTGATAGCCAGTACTTTCATTGTGGTCAGGCAAGTAGACTATATGAGAGAAAAAGACAAAGGTTTTGATATCAACAATACTGTAGGTTTTATCACGCCTAGAGCAGCTTCAGGCGAGGATCATGAACCAAAGCTTAAGGCTTTTAAAAAGAAATTAGCTGATCACAGCATGGTAGCAAGTGTTGGCGCTACTTCCAATCTACCAGGAGGAGGAAGTTCTGATATCAACTCACATTCGGGAGAGGTGAAGATTGTAGGCCTAACGGATGAGATCACTACCACTAGTTACATGCAGTATGTAGATGACGGTTTCATGACAACAATCGATGTGCAGTTTGTGGAAGGGCGAAACTTCAACGAAACCTTGGCTTCTGACTCAAATGCGGTTATTGTCAATCAGACCTTTTTAAATCAGTTTAATCTCAATGAAGATGAAGAAGTTCTGCGCAGAAACATTCAGTTTGGTACGAATCCTGAAAATGACAAATATCATATTGTAGGAATTATTAAAGACTTCAATAGAACTTCGTTGAAACAAGAAGTAGAGCCGTCGCTGTATTTTATGGTCCCACGAGTACGACAGCTAGTGGTGAAACTGGACGAAAGTCAATTCTCTGCCGGACTTGACCAAATAGGCAATATATGGGATGAATTCTATCCAAATGCACCTTTGAATTTAGATTTTGTAGATCAGCGATTCGAACTGCTATATGAAGAAGATAAGCGTTTTGGTAGTGTGTTTGGAGCCTTTTCGGTCCTGGCAATTATTGTTTCGATATTAGGTCTTTTTGGGTTGTCCTCTTTTATGGCAAGCCAGAGAACAAAAGAAATGGGGATTCGCAAAGTGCTAGGAGCTTCTATTCCTAATATTATCGTTTTGTTCTTTCGTGATTTCGCAATACTAATTGGTATCTCGGCTGTCCTTGGTTTACCTATGCTTTACTTCCTTATGGATGGGTGGTTAGATAATTACGCATACCGCATAGACTTTCCCTGGGATACAATGCCTGCCACATTGGTGATGGTGCTGGTGTTTGCTTTCCTAACTGTTGGGTTCCAAATCTTTAAGGTTGCTGTAGTGAACCCTTCTAGGATTATGAGATATGAGTAAAGCGCTGTTTAAGTACCAGAGGGGGATCTTGGTTCAAGGTCTTCTTCTTCTCTCCTATTTCACATTCGGTCAGGCTGAACCCTATAAAAGTTTTGATTACCTATCGAAACTTTTCGAGGAAAGCTATCCATCATTTGAGGAGAAAGGCATCATGTGGGCAGATACTTGTGAGAAATACAGAAAGGAGCTATCACCAGAAATGACGGATGAAGCACTCTTTGATCTCTTCTCAAGGATGCTTACACCTCTCAATGATGGCCATGTAACACTAAGGTCAGGTAAGCTAGATAGGCGATTCTCAGCCTCCCGTCCTTCTCAAGTAATGGAGAGTTTGGGTAATGGATACAATCCAAAATCATTAGGAGATAAAATAAAGGAGATGAGGTCCGAAACACTCTATAAAAGAGGATTTAGTGAAATCCAAACTCTAGGACCTGAGTTTAGAGATAAACCACTCTTCTATTACTCGAAAAATGATCGCATCGGGTATCTGGCGTTTTACAGATCTTTCAGTACCTATTTGAAAATGGTTGGAAGTACGCTGGAAAAAGAACTAGACCAACTCTTTGAGTATTTCCAGGATGTTGATGGAATGATAGTAGATGTGCGCTTCAATATTGGAGGAGAAGACTTCTTTTCCCACGCGGTTGCGTCGAGATTCAATGAGAGCGAGCGCCTAGGGTATTATAAACAAACCAGAAAGAAAGGTACGTTCGGTCCATTGGAAGAAAGGCGCCTTAAAGCAGCAGAAAAACCCTTTCTTAAACCGACAGTGGTACTTTGTAATGATCGGACGGTGAGCGCGGCAGATATCTTCCTATTGCTGATGGATGAATTTGACCATGTCAAAATTGTAGGAAACCCATCCAATGGCTCCTACTCCGATATCTATTCCAAAAAGCTGCCAAATGGTTGGAAGATAAACCTTAGCAATCAACGCTATTTGACAATCGAGAAGAAGAACTATGAAGGATCGGGCAATCCTGTGGACTTTGAAATACTGAATGACAGTATTGACCTACAGAATCTTAACGACAAAGTTCTTTTAAAAGGACTTGATCTCCTAAGCCAGTAACCTTCAGATAATCAGAGCCTTTTAACTCAGATTTATTTCTTTCATAATAAATACAACTAATTTATTACTTTCACGTTTTCTACAACTAATCAGATCGTGAAAAATGAAAGGAACACATCTTGGTGAATTAGAGGAATTGGTATTGCTGACAGTAGGATCATTGTATGATGAAGCCTACGGCGTAGCCATCATGGATGAGATAAAAGCTCAAACGGGCAGAGATCTCAATATCAGCGCGGTACATGCCGTACTGAGAAGGCTTGAAGAAAAAAAGCTATTGACATCCAGAATGGCGGGTGCCACCAATGAACGAGGTGGCCGACGAAAGCGAATGTTCTCCTTGACTAAGGCTGGAAAACTGGCACTAGACCAAAACATGGCTATTCGAGCCGGACTTTATCAGAAAATTCCCAATCTCACTTTTAACTTCTCAGTGTGACTGAGGTGACCCCTCCCAGGTGGGCTGAGCGGTTTCTCCGGTGGTACTGCAACCCCAAGTTTCTAGAAGAGATTGAAGGGGATATCTATGAACTCTTTGACAGAAGAGTATTAGATGGGCAAGCAACCAAAGCCCGACGTAAATTCATCTGGGATGTGTTCAGATTTTTTCGATGGTCTAACATTAAAAGGTCAAACTCAAAGTTTATTAAAATGAATCAACTAGTACTTTTCTCCAATTACCTCAAGTTAGGGTTACGGAATATCCGGAGAAACATGGTCACCTCCAGCATCAACATCTTCGGACTGGCCATCTCCATCGGAATATCCATCACTACTATGATTTTCGTTGATCTCCAGTACAATATGGATCAAATCCACAGTAAGGGAGATCGCATTTATCAGATAACCAATCACGTACATCAAGAGGAGGACACAGAACTGTGGAGCGACTCTCCCATATCACTAGCACCGGCCCTTGCTCAGGATTTACCAGAAATAGAGGACTACTGTAGAATCGAGTTTGGAGACGCCAATGTGAGGTATGGATCTAACGTATTCGAAGAAGATCTTTCTTTCGTAGACCCATCATTCATGCAAATTTTTGATTACCCCCTTCTGGATGGTGACCGCAATACCTTAGCGGAAAAGTCAAATGTAATCGTCAGCAGGGATATGGCTATTAAGTACTTCAAGGATGAAAACCCTGTTGGAAAAGAGCTCGCCTTCAAGTTTCCCAATGGCATCATCAAAAGATTTCAGGTAGGTGCGGTCTTAGCGAAGTACCCCTACAACACTTTGATGAAGTATGATTTTCTTTTACCAATTGACAACTTCTATGATTTGAATCCTGAAAGAGTATATGGATGGGATTACATGACGGATGCTACGATTGTGCTCATGCGAGAAGGAAGAACCCTCAGTCCTGTTCCATCTGGTTTCGAAAAATATAAGGAACTCCAACTTGGAAGTGATCCAGAATGGAAGATTGCCTCTTTCGAAGCTATCCCCTGGAAGGATGTATCGCTTCGAGGATATGAAGTCAGGGGTTCCGTAACTGGCGGTAGTCACCCTGCAGGAAGAATCGCACTGATCGTTATTTCCAGTTTATTGCTAGGCATGGCATGTTTTAATTTTATGAATATCGCCATAGCCGCTTCCACCAAGAGGCTTAAGGAAATAGCCTTAAGAAAGGCTATGGGAGGAATTAGAAAACAAATTGTCAATCAATTCCTTGTAGAAAATATACTCACCTGCTTCTTCGCGCTTTTGGTGGGTACCATATTGGCCTATTTCCTCTTTGTACCTGGTTTCGACATGCTAATTCCACCCCTGGATATCCAATTCCGTACCGGAGACCCTATCACGATGGTCATCTTCTACTTGGCTCTATTGATAATCATCGGGTTACTTTCAGGTGCCTACCCGGCTTTTTACATTTCAAAGTTTCAACCAGTTGCCATTTTTCGGGGTAGCCAAAAATTAGGGGCAAATAACATTTTCTCTAAAGTGCTATTAGGATTCCAAATGTTACTGGCGTTCATTACCATAGTTGGGTCATTACTTTTTTTGAATGAGGGACTGTACAATGAAGAAAGAGACTGGGGTTACAACTATGATAATAGCTTTTCTGTACTCGTACCAGATAGTGATAAACTGGAACAGCTTAAATCAATTGTAGAACGTCATTCGGATGTAGTGAGTGTTTCTACTTCCAATGGTCAAATTGGTGTCTACATGCCAACCCAGAACTATGAGCACTTGGAGAATCAGTTTCGGATGCGATCTATTAGGGTATCTGAGAACTATTTCGAAACAGCTGGCTTAAGGGTAAAAAGTGGTCGCACTCTCAATGGCAGTGCTTTTGATCAAAAGAACGCGGTTGTGATCAATGAGACTTTCGCCGACCAAATGGGATGGTCAGACCCGATTAATGAGCGAATCGTCCATGACAGTATACAGTACACTGTAGTGGGATTGCTAGAAGACTTCCATTATTATGACTTCTACAACCCCATCGAGCCCGTGGCTTTTATGGGCCTTGATGAAAGGAGCCCGGAATTCATCATTGTTAAAACCAAACCAGGGGCCATGTATGATGTTGACGAATTCATGAAAGCCGAATGGCTCAAAATTGCTCCTTATGAGGCCTATGAGCGTCAATTTCAAGAGGATGTATTCAAAAAATACTTTCAGGACAACAAGGCCAACATAGCCATTGTGGCCGTGATCACGATATGCGCAGTTATTTTGGCATGCCTGGGTTTGTACGGCTTATTATCCTTCAATATTCAGAAGAAATTGAAGGAGTTTTCCATTCGGAAAGTACTTGGAGCTTCTCCAAAGCACATCATGACCATTGCAAGCAAACAATATTCATGGACTGTTCTGGTAGCCTTTGTAGTGGGCGCCCCACTCGGCGTTTTTCTGATGTCGCAACTGATATACTCTATTTTCCCGGACCCACTGGGATTAACTCCCTTCCCATTTGTAGCCTCGTTCTTACTAATAGTAGGAACCTTGTCATTAACTGTCGCTGGCCAGGTAATAAAAGCCATAAGAGTTAACCCTTCTACGAATCTCAGGAACGAATGATTTATTAGGGCTGTCACTATTTGGCAGCCCTTTTCTTTTCTTAGCCTAAAGTCCAGCCTTCGCGATACTCCCTACCAACAAATTGATTTGCGGCCTCATAGTTTGTAATCTGCATTGACTCTCCATCCCACAGGAGTGATTTTCTTCCTGGGAAACTAAGTCTGCCTCGATTGTCCGGGCTTTCGCCATATTGGTAGCTTCTAATAGCGAGATTACCCATAAGTACCGTCTCGGTAAGTGGCCCGGCATAATCGAAAGAAGAAGTCAAATCTTTATGTTCGGCGGAACCATAGCCAGCTTTCACAGCCCTGGTCCAGTTTACAGGGTGCCCAAAATCAGGTAAGTTCATTGTATCTCTTCCGGTGGTATAATCCTTTGGCATTTCGAGAACTTCACCACTGTTAAGATAAATCTTTGGTTCTCTGCCATAGGTCTTGCTCATTAAAACGCCCTTCTCTCCTACCAGCATCATGCCATTTGAGGAGTTTGACTCTCCTAAAGGCTCGGAAGCAGGCACCACATCAGGGTGAAATGGCCGTATACCTCCATCGGTCCATGTCATTGTCACTTCGCTGGCATTTCTTTCACTGGCCGGGAATTTCAAGCGAACAGTTGATGATGGTGGACATCCTTTAGGAATGTATTCTGGCACCCAATCTTTCAAAAAGACCTGCCCAACACTACACTCTACTTCTGAAGGATAACCCAGACCTAAAACTCTATATGCCGGGTCAATGAGGTGACAACCCATATCCCCGAGGGCGCCTGTTCCAAAATTCCACCAACCTCTCCACTTAAATGGATGATACAAGGGATCATAATCCACATATTCAGCTGGCCCAATAAATAGATCCCATTGCTTATCGTTAATATGACCTGGGCGTCGGGCACCGGCAGGAGGAACGGGTATACCTTGTGGCCAAACAGGCCTGTCGGTCCAAATGTAAGCTTCTGAGACATTGCCAATCAACTTCTTCTCCCACCACTCATCCATTTGCTTGATACCAGGATTGGAAGCTCCCTGGTTACCCATCTGCGTGACAATTTTCTTCTCTCGTGCCAGTTCAGTCAGAAATCGAGCCTCCTTTATGTTGTGTGTCAGCGGTTTCTCCACATAAACATGAACGCCTCGATTCATAGCATCGGCTGCTGCCACTGCATGGGTATGATCTGGAGTGCCAATGGTAACGCCATCTAAATTCTCCTGATCCAACATCTCCCTGAAATCATCATAATATTTCACGTTTTCAAATAATTCAAGCGCTCCTTTAGCTCGATTGAGATCGATATCGCAGACGGCCACCACATTCTCAGCACCTTCATTCCAGGCATTTTTGATATCGGTGAAACCTTTTCCGCCTGCACCTATGGCTCCAAGGTTGAGTTTGTCACTTGGTGCTATGTAGCCATTTCCCCCTAAAACGTGTCTTGGGACAATGGTAAAACCCGCAGCGGCTACCATGGATGACTTCAAAAATTGTCGTCTCGAATTATTGGTTGATTTCTTTGACATCAGGTCTTTTCTTTTTGGATTGACTTGGAAATTAATAAAAAGGAAGATTTCACCAAGCGATTAACTATCTATACTATTCCAATAAGTCTTTGAGCGGTTCAGGTTCATTACTTAAATTTGAGTCCGACATATATGATTAATTACATTCAGATGAAAAAAATACTCAGCGCATTCCTAATAGGCTCAATCACAGTAGCCATGACAAGCTGTGGAGGTGGTGGTAAATCACCAGAAGAAAAAGAGCAGGAGAAAAAGGAACTATCAACATTTGTCGAGAAGGAGTTTGAGTATCCTATACCTACTTCTTATGAGGTAACAAACAGATTGCAAAAGGCAAATGCCAACTTCGTTTTCAACATCACGAATCCACCTGAGAACGTAGATAAATACATCGCTGATTGGCAAAAAGCAATGAACCTTGGAGTTTATGGTGCTGACTTAAGTTATGCCAGTACTTACAACAAGCAAGATGAAACGACTCAATTCCTGAATGCTTCCAGGCAATTAATTGATGACTTGAATATCACTTCAGCTTTCAACGAAGACATGATTGGCCGTTTGGAAGAGAATGTGGACAACAAGGACGAGCTTATTCTGATCATCACAGAGTCCATCTACAATACTTACAACCACTTGAATGCCAACGGCGAAGAGCTTAATTCATTATTGGTAATTGCTGGTAGTGTGATCGAAGGACTTTACATCACAGGTCAGCTGATCGTTTCTAGTGATTACAATGCGGATTTGATGAATGTTTTGGCCGAGCAAAAGTCGCAGGTATCTAAACTCGTTGAACTGATGGAAAAGTATCAGGATGACGAAAACGTAAATCGTGTATTACCAAAATTGAGATACATCAATCTCTTCTATGACCAATTGGGCGAGGGATCGGCAATGTCGGAAGATCAATTCAATGATGTAATCGGCAGTATCAATGAAATGAGAGCGACTGTGGTCGACTAAAATCTTCACAAAGACTATGTAAGAAAGTCCTGTGTGAATCGCAGGACTTTTTTATTTTAGCTCCAATGCAACAGATGAGTGAAACCATCGTCAATGCGTTGGTACATCTCTTTGCCATTATTGAAAGTGTCAAAGAAGACTTTAAGCATGACGCTGGTAAACTAATAGTTAAACCCTACCTTGAAAAGACTCTCAACCAGGAGCTCACTAACGAGTATTTAAAGCTTTTTTACGACTACCTCTCCTTCTATAAAGAAGCAAACCAGGATCCCTCAGGAGATCACGAATTAGGGATTGATTCCACGAGTATCATACAGATAGCCAAAATCTGTAACCAACTCAACAAAGAACTTATTCAAAGTGAGCGGCTAACAGTATTCATAGAGCTACTGGAACTTATCAATGCGGACGAAAAGATCATTGACAAAGAGAGTGAGTTTGCCTCATTAGTAGCAATGAACTTCAACCTCGAGCAATCTGAGGTTCAAAATATCAAGTCCTTCATCTTTAATCAGGACGCAAAAGACGTAGACCCCAGCCAACTTTTACTCATCGACAATAAAATGACCGAGTGGCCTGAAGAGGTGGCTTGGATGATGCGAAAAAAGAAAAAGCAAGTTAAAGATGGTGTCCCCTACCTGCACTTGTTTGTAGAGAATCTTTATGGAAAGATATATGTCCTCCAAATCGAGAGTGTAGAGCGCTTTGTATTCAAATACGATGGGCCTCTCAACCTTTTTCTGGAGGGCAATAAGATCATTCCGAAGAAGGCTTATTTCCTAAAACCAGGATCTATTATCAAAGGGCCGAATATCGATTCCATATACGAGACTGAAGTCACCAAGGAGTTCCTTAAGGATAAGAACAAGGTGAAAATCGTAATGATCGGCGAGTCATTGGAATTTCAGTTTAAGAATAGCAACAATGGTATTCAGCGGTTCAATTTCGCTGAAGAATCGGGACACTTGGTCGGTATAATGGGTGGTAGTGGCACAGGTAAATCCACACTCCTCAACTTGCTAAATGGTAAGCTTGAACCAAGCTCAGGGCGAATACACATCAATGGACATTCTCCTCAACGAGCAGGTAGAGAAGGTGTAATTGGATATGTTCCTCAGGACGATCTCCTATTTGATGAACTGACGGTATATGAAAACCTGTATTTCAATGCAAAGATTTCATTTTCCGGCTTTTCTGATGCGCTCCTAGACAACACAGTCAATAAAGTGCTTGACGATTTGGACTTGATGGAAATCAAGAATCTTAGGGTCGGAAACGCATTGAACAAAAGTATTAGTGGTGGTCAACGGAAGCGATTAAATATCGCCCTGGAAATCATGCGTGAGCCAGCCGTACTCTTCGTGGATGAACCAACAAGTGGGCTTTCTTCAAATGATTCGGAGAAGGTAATGTGGCTCCTTCGAGACCTGGCACGTAAGGGTAAACTGGTCATTGTGATCATTCATCAGCCTTCTTCAGACATATTCAAGCTCTTCGATAAGCTATGGATCCTGGATAAAGGAGGATTCCCTATTTACAATGGAAATCCGGTAGATGCTGTTGTCTATTTCAAGATGATGAGTACTCAAGTAAATGCCGCAGAAAGTGAGTGTCAACGATGTGGCAACGTGATTCCCGAAAGAATCCTGCAGATAATTGAGGCGAATGAGATTGACGATTTTGGTAAATCGACCAGCAAACGGCGAGTGAACCCAAGGGGTTGGTATTTGAAGTACAAGGAGCACATTGAGTCCAAACAAAAGAAAATCAGGTATGATGAGCGTCTCCCTCCTACCAATTTCAATATACCATCTGCTCTAGGGCAATTTAAGATCTTCAGTCATCGGAACATTCTATCGAAGATTGCTAACAAGCAGTACATTTTAATCAACCTTCTGGAAGCTCCTATTCTAGCATTTGTCCTTGGCTACTTCTCAAAGTATGTAGGTGAGAACGGCTTCTTGTTCCAGGACAATAAGAACCTACCTGTCTATCTCTTCATGGCTGTGGTAGTGTCCTTGTTCATGGGTATGTCGGTAAGTGCGGAGGAAATATTCAAGGATAAGAAAATATTAGAGAGGGAATCCTTCCTCAATTTGAGTAGAACCGCCTATCTAAATTCCAAAATTGCTTTTCTATTCCTCCTTTCGGCAATCCAGAGCCTTTCTTTCGTTTTGGTGGGGAATTATGTCCTGGAGATTCAGGGTATGACATTATACTATTGGGTCATTCTATTCAGTACGTCTTGCGCAGCTAACTTAATTGGGTTGAACATCTCTTCGGCGCTCAATTCAATCATCACTATCTACATTCTTATTCCTTTTATTCTGGTACCACAGTTGCTCCTGGGAGGTGCGATGATCCGATTCGATGATCTCCATGACACTCTAACCTCCAAGAAGTATGTCCCTGTGGTAGGTGATGTAATGATTTCCAGATGGTCTTACGAAGCTCTAGCAGTAGCGCAATTCAAGAACAACCAATTTGAAAAACACTTCTTTGAAGCGGAGAAGGACATGAGCCACTATTCTTTTCAGAACAATTATCTACTGCCAAGGATAGAGTCAGTAACCAATGGTTTGAAAACCAGCCCCACTTATGAAGGTAAGGTCTGGCAGTTCAATCTATTAAAAAACGAACTTTCTAAAATAAGCGAAGAGACCACCCCTTTTGGCTTAATCAATGCCATAGACACCATAGCGTTTAGCGAAAGTGTCGCAAACAGAACCCTAACCTATTTGGAGAACCGCAAGGAACAGTACCAAAAACTGTACAAAGCTGCTGTGGCCAGAAAAGATTCTATCTACGATGGTCTTATCAAACAACTTGGCAAAGAAGGTGTGTACGAACTTAAAGTCAATAACTTCAATAAGGCAATATCTGACATAGTTACTAATAGGTCTCAACTCAACAAAGTCTATAGAACCCGAGAAGAGTTTATCCAGAAGAAAGATCCAATCTACATGGAGCCTGATTCTCCAATTCTAAGAGCCCACTTCTACGCCCCGGTCAAAATCCTATTTGGACAGAAACTGGACACAGTTTGGTTTAATGTGGCCGTGATATGGATCATAACAGGTATGCTGTACTTCGCTCTAGTTGGAGATCTTTTGAAGAAATTCCTGAAGCTATTCAGTGGTGATCGGAAAAAACGAAAAGCCAATCTACTTCGAGTCTAGCCACCCTATTCACTATTCCAAAAGTCTTATCTCCCAGATTTTAGCAGGAAAAAGATATGTGATATGGCTATTCCACATGTCTGTCGAGCAATTGATAAAGAAACTATTACCATCATTGCTCACTATAATATCCATAGGTCTGTTCAGTTTTGCTTCTAGAGCATCCCCTCCTTTCAATCCTTTCTCCCCAGTACCTGCAAAAACTGAAACCTCACCATCCAATGACATTTTGTAGATTCGGTGAGTACTAGTGCCAGCAATGAACAATTCGTCATTATGATAGGCTAAATAACCTAGCCACAACTGGTATAGTTGCCTCGTAATTGGAAAGTCTTCAGGCATGTAAACTGGTATTGCTCCAATTTCTTCGAAATTCCCTTGCTTGTCCATTCTCCTAATCATACCAGTCTCATTGTTGTAGGATATGTAGAAATAGCCGTTTGCGAAAACAATGCCCTTAGGGCAACGCCCCATAGCCGGAAAAGGGAATGCATCACCATTTGGATTAACCTTAAGTATTCTATGAGCGCCACAATCCGCTATATAGAGATTACCTTCATCATCTTCAGTAATACCATCAGGATGAATAAGCTTAATCCCTGTATCCAGTTGAGTTCTACGGTCCCCATTCGGGGAAATCTTCCAAACTTTACCATCAGTGTGACTGCTCTGGTAGATACTCCCGTCTTCTGCTATGTAGTTACCAAAAGGTTGTTGATGATTTGTGGAGTAAATTGAAATGGACTTTGAGGGAGAAATCTTAATCACGTTAGTGGTATTTAAGGGGTCTCCTATTACGCTAGGGAATGGAAATTGTACATCTCCCATGTAAATATTCCCTTCTTTATCTATTACCATACCTCCTGCCCCAGCACCTGCGCTATAAGGGTTGTCTTCATGCCCAATTGTAATCTCGTTGGTATAAGCTACCAC
>CAZZHO010000064.1:0-24242 GCA_964653795.1 uncultured Roseivirgaceae bacterium
CGTTAAACTCTTTGTTTCTGAAGAGGACATCCATGAGGTAAAACCAGGACAGGAGGTTGTGCTGAGTCTGAATACAGACAAGGAACGCAACTACGAGGGTAAGGTGACGAGGATAATGCCATCTTTCGATGAATTAGAACAATCCTTTGTGATTGAGGCAGCATTTGTCGATGCTCCTGCTGTGATCTATCATAACACGCAATTGCAGGCTAATATTATCATCGGGCAGTTTTTAAATGCCTGGGTAATTCCACCTCAATACCTACTTGAAGGTGATAGCGTATTGACCTCAGCTAACAATCTGAAATTCGTGGAAGTAGGACTAAGGAATGAAAATTGGGTTCAAATCATGAATGGACTTGATGAATCAGAGACGCTGAAAGTTCCCAAGGCGCTATGATCAAATCCACAAATCTGAAAGTAGCTTTTGCGCACTTGACTTCCAGGGTCAAGCAAGGACTTGTTGCCATGTTGAGTGTGACTTTTGGTATCTCCATGTACATCTTCATGAATGGTTTTATGACTGGTGTAAATGATATTCAGAATGAGCTCGCTTTCAGTACGTTAGCGCACGTGAGAATATTCAATGATTTGCCTGAGGATAAGTCGAATCTATTAGCCTCTTCGGTGGATCAAAATCATTTGGTTCACATCAGAAGTCCTAGGGTCATTCAATACACTGAGGGTATCAGAAATGCGGATAAAATAGTGAAACAGGTGACCCAATTTCCGGATGTGATAGGGGTCACTTCTCAAGTCAACCTGAATGTTTTTTTCCGAAATGGTGCAACAAAAGCCAATGGTGTCCTGTCTGGCATCGAGGCTGTGAAGGAAAATCAGCTATTTGGCACTGCGCAGACACTGGTCGAAGGCAACTGGAGTGAATTAGATCGTAGAGGCGATGGAATCATCTTGGGAGTGGGGCTTGCAAAAAGGCTCAATGTGAATGTAAATGACAATATCGTTATCAATACTGCAGATGGTATTTCCCGCAATTTCAAGGTCATTGGCATGATGGAAACGACCATTGGGAATGTCGACAATGCGAAAGCTTACGTCAGAATCAATACTGCAAGACAACTGCTTTCTAAGAATAGAAGCTATGCTACTGACATACAGATCAATGTACAAGACTTCAATGCAGCGGATGAATTAGTTGATAAAATTGAGCCCTTGACTGATTATCAAATAGAGTCATGGAATGCCTCCAATGGACAGCTGGAAGCTGGAAGTGACTTAAGGTATATTATCGCTATTTCTGTTTCTTTGACCATTTTGCTAGTCGCCGGTTTCGGTATTTATAATATCATGAATATGACGGTGAACGAGAAAATCAAAGAAATAGCCATTCTGAAAGCCATGGGTTTTCAGGGGGGGGATATTGTGGAGATATTTCTGGTCCAGTCGATTGTTATCGGCCTTCTTGGTGGTATAGCAGGGATCATATTTGGCGCTATTGTATCAGTGGTGGTCAATCATATTCCTTTTCAGGTAGGTTCTTTGGAGACGCTGCCGATGGCTTACAGATCCGTTGATTACCTATCAGCTTTTGGTTTTGGTATGTTGACGACCTTTATAGCAGGCTACTTGCCGGCGAAAAAAGCCTCTCAGGTAGATCCAGTTTTCATTATTAGAGGATAGTTATGGAAAGAAATACTGTGTTATCAGCTCATAACATCAATAAATACTTTCATGAGCCTGCAACATTTCAGGTGCTGAAAGAGATTTCCTTTGATGTACGGGAAGGGGAATTTTTATCGCTTGTTGGAAAATCTGGCTCTGGTAAGTCTACCTTGCTCTACGTGCTCTCGACCATGGATACTGATTATGAGGGAGCCATTGATATCAAAGGAGAGACGCTTACTGGTAAAACACAAAATGAATTAGCCGCTTTTCGCAACGAGCACATTGGTTTCGTTTTCCAGTTCCATTACCTTCTACCAGACTTTTCAGCGCTAGACAATGTCATGTTGCCTGCCTTGCGCCTTGGAAAAAAATCAAAGGAAGAAATCAAAGAAAATGCCTTTCAAAATCTTAGTCTTCTTGGGTTGGAAGACCAGGCGCTGAAGTCGGCTAATAAATTGTCTGGTGGTCAGCAACAAAGGGTGGCGATAGCCAGGGCCTTGATCAATGATCCAACCATAATCATGGGAGACGAGCCTACAGGAAATCTAGATTCGAAGAATACGGAGATCGTGTTCGATATTTTTAGTGATTTAGCAGAAACCAGGGGACAGACCATTATTGCCGTGACCCATGATCAGGAGTTTGCCAATAAGAGTGATCGCATATTGGAGCTAAGTGATGGTTGGATGCTACACTAGGCTAAATTTTCTTGGATCTTCGTAAGGACTTCATCGATTTCTTCTTTGGTGGTTTGAACCAATTCAAAAGCTAGTTCACCTTCGGGGGCATTTTGGTCGATTACCCAAATAGAGGGATCTCCATCTTTTAACTTTTGAACTAAATCAACTGCCATTTGGGGTTCCTCGAATTGAATATGGGCCCTGGAGAAAGGCAAGCCAGTTGGGTCCGGAATAGAAAAAGCCGTGACTGCAGGAAGTTTATTGGCTTCAGTTACGAACCTTTCTACTTTCATCTTTTGCGACCTAATCCACTGTTTCATATCGAGGGTATTGCGCTCTTCGACAGCTGCAAGCACACCTATAATAGCTTCTTTCGTTGCTTTCATAGCTCTGCCTATTCCCTTTTCCTGAGCCCTTACAGCTTGAACTAACTCTTCTTTGCCAGCTACTATACCTGCGGTAGGAGCGGCTAGATATTTCTGTGCACTTACCAACACCAAATCAGCTCCAGTATCAATTAATTCCTGGATACGGAAGTCCTGAGCTGCTCCGTCAATAATGACTGGTACATTATATCTATGGGCCATTTCGACCGCTGATTTCAAGTCTATCTCTGTTCCGTTGGTTAGTTTGGATGAAACCAGTAAGAGACAGGTGATATTACCGGTCGACACCTCTTGTTCGATTTCTCTTAAAGAGCACTTACCATCCACCCCCGCTACCACTGGTCGAGCTCCACTTAGCCTAATGGCCTGCATGATGGAATGTCCATAGCTTACACAATGTTGAGACGGTATGACTACACCATCCTTCATTCCGGAAGTGTCTGGTAGCGCCGCAATTTTTTCCGGATTGCTTCCAGTCATAGTGGCCGCAATTGCCACGGTGATACTACCAGCGGTACAATGCGTGATGGTTGCAGCCTCCGCACCAGATAATCTTGATACGCTGGTACTCGCCAGGGCCTGAAGCTCTTCAATGATGAAGTATCGACCTAAGGCCTCTGATACAGACTTACCTACATATTCAGATGATCTTGAAACACCCAGGGGAGTGAATGTACCTCTGGTATTGATAACTCGAGTAAGATGCTTGGTTTTTTGAATGGACATATTCTTCTATTTCTTCAGATGCATCGTCCAAGTGTATTCTCCTTGATTTCCCGCTTTATCTAAGGCTATCAACTTCAGTCTTTTTGAAGTGTTGTAAGGCCAAAGGCCTTTGAGTGTCAGTGCTATACTATCGAATTGAACGGAATCAGAAAATGGAGTGCCATTCTCTAGCGTCAACGAAAAACTCAATTCATGGTCGTCAATATCCCTGAATAAATCTCCGGGTATTTGGATGTTAAACTCTTCCTCGTATTCCACTTTAGCTTCAAATTCCGCATTGAATACATAGGGCTCGAATATAGACGCTGTGCTTACCCAAAAGATATCGGAATCGTATAGATCTTCTCCATCGACATTTGTGATACTCATTCTGCTGAAAAAGAGAAACTTCTTATCTGCTGAGACAAATGGCCGTTGTTCGATCTCTGTAGTATTGATAAGGTTATTAAGCCTTTCCGGAGAGGTCCATGCACCATTTTTCTGCCTGTAAGCAATATAGAGGTCGTGTTTGGATTCATGCTCTTGTTTCCAGGCTTGGATGACAATGAAGTCTTCCTCGGGCGATAGATAAAGGCTCTCTTCATCGGCATCGGAGTTGAGAGGTTGTAGTTTCTCTATTTTATGACTACCTGGGACGGAGCGATAGATATCTCCGCAGCAAGGGAAAGACTCATCGCGATTGGATGTAAAGTACAGCATTCCATTTCTGGTAATACCGTGTCCTGCTTCCCGGGTATTGGAGTTAATTACCGTATCCAGGGGACTGAGATTGGAAACCTCTCCGTTTTTGAAATCCGCCATCCACAAGTTCGTGGCGGCCTGACCTTGTGACTTGGCGAAGTAGAATTTTTCCCCATTGGGACCAAACATGGGAAAGAAGGTGTTGACGTTTTCAGGTAGAAAGGACTTTTCTGGTTGCGTCCATGTACCATCCTCAGCTCTCAATAGGTAAAGATTAGTGGCGTCAGGAGCAGAAGGATCCGCAACTCCAAAGACAATGTAGCGGCCATCTGGAGAAATGGTAATACCCATATCGAATCGCCCATTTACTGAGATGATGTCCTTGCCGAATACAACTGGACGACTACCAGGATGTTTCTCTCCAAGGTAAAGAAGGTTTTTATCTTTTGGTTCTTCGCTTGCGGTGCAAGAGACGACAAACAGAGTCAGAAGGATTAAGAAGGAACGAAACATTCAAAAATAGATATAAGCAAAGCTCTAAAATATTTCTACTTCACCTTTTCTGAAAGATCAAGCCTAAGGTTTCATCTGTAAATGATACCCAACAATAAATCAAATATTATTAATTATTACCAGTACTTAATTATTTGTTGATTGGCATCAGTCAAACTATCTTATTGAAATGAAAAACCTAACCTTAGCACGGACAAGCCGAAATCGTCTAAGCCTTATTTTCCTATTTACCATTATGTCCTTTTCTGGATATGCCCAGAAGGTGGTGAATGTAGGATTGATTACTGGCTGTGATGATCCCACTGCGAGCCAATTTGCAGAATTGATTTTGCGCGAAGCTCGAGTACTACTAAAATCGGATTTCAAACTTGTACTGCAAGAAAGAAATGTACTGGGGGGAGGTTGTGATCCGGCGCAAGTGAAAACCAATCTGGACCGGCTACTGGCTGATGGAAACATTGACCTGATTTTGGGAATGGATGTAATTGGTTCCCATATTATATCGAAAAATGGTCCATACTCCAAGCCTGCAATTGCTGTTACTGTACTGAATTCACAGGTGCAAGGCATCCCCATTACTGGCAAAGGCACCTCCGGAGTTAAGAATCTTTCCTACTTAGAACTACCATTTTCGCCTTTGAGGGATTTGGAGGTTTTTCAAAGTATGATCGGGTTTGAGCGACTAGCGGTGATCATCGATGAAAGTATCTTCAATGCCATTCCTGAAATCAAGGCTTTTCTGGATCAGGGGATGACAGACCAAGGGGCCGATCATGATTTTCTATTCACTGAAACAACAGCCAATGCAACACTGGCTAAACTTGGACAGTGTGATGCGGTTTATCTATTTCCTTCTGATAGGCTGCCAGAAAGTGAATACCAGAATCTTATCAATCAAGTAAATGAAAGAGGGTTGAAATCCTTTTCCATTTTTGGTCGTCCAGATGTAGATCGAGGAGTACTGGGAGGTGTGGCACCAGCCTCCAATATCGACTTAATCGCGAGAAGAATAGCGCTTAATATCCAAAGGAGTTTGACAGGGGAAGACCTGGAAGATATGAGTGTGAAAACCCTTCAAAAAGAAGAGTTTGTCATCAATATGGCAACAGCTAGAAAGATTGGCTATAGTCCAAGTTGGGATGCATTGGCTGAAGCAATATTGATCAATGAAGAACGAGATGATATAGATAGGACCATCAATATTTTTGATGCGATCAGCGAGGGCTTAGAACAAAACCTTGATATTGAAATATCAAAAAAGGATGTAGCTATAGTAGCTGAGGATGCGGATATCGCCAGGTCCTTTCTACTGCCGGAAGTAAATGCATCGGCTAGCCATACGATTGTTGATGAAAACACGGCCAATGCTGCTTTTGGACAAAATCCTGAAAACAAGGGTTCAGGTAGTCTTCAATTAAGCCAAACCATCTTCTCCGAACAAGTCAATGCCAACAATAAGATTCAGCAATATCTGCTTTCAGCGCAGAAAGAAGCATTGGAAGCCCAATCTTTGGATGTAGTGGTCAGTGTTTCCACTACTTATCTCAACCTGATGCAGGCAAAGACAGGTGAGGCTATTCAAAAGCAAAATCTGGAGCTTACTCGTAAGAACCTTGAATTAGCGAGAATTAGCTCCTCATTGGGACAAAGTGGACCATCTGATTTGTATAGATGGCAAGGGGAAATAGCCACAGCCAAGGCCAATTTATTGAATGCAACAGCATCAAGAAGACAGGCAGAAATCGCACTGAATCAAATTCTAAATAGGCCCATCGCTGAGGAATTCAACACCGAGGAAATTGATTTGCAGGATACCCGGTTGATGATAAATGATGAGTCGATTAGTGGTCTTGTCAGCAATCCTAAGTCCTTTTATCAGTTCGCTGACTTTCAGGTTGATAGAGCCAAAAGGGTAACACCTGACCTGAGACAGCTGGATTATAATGTTCAAGCACAGGAGCGTTCGGTATTATTCAATAATCGCAATCGCTACTTGCCAGCAGTTTCTTTAGGTGGAAGCTATAATTATGAGTTTTACAGAAGTGGCGCTGGAACGGACTTTAACCCTGCTTTTGGGGATCCTCCAAAGGACTGGAATTGGAATCTTCAAATTGGAGCGTCGCTACCCATTTTTCAGGGAAATAGAAGGACCTCCCAGTATCAGCAATCGAGGGTACAGTTAGAGCAACTCAATACTCAGAAACTCAATTTTGAACGGATTATTGAGCAGCAAGTGCGTTCGGAGCTGGAGAACATTCGGGCTTCTTTCCGAAATATTACTTTGACACAAGAGGCTGAAGAGGCTGTAGTGCGGAACTTTGAGATTGTACAAGACTCCTATTCCAAAGGTGCGGTTACCATCACACAGTTGCTTGACGCTCAGAATGCTGCTATTTCGGCACAGCTCAATAGTGCTAATGCTGTGTATATCTTCCTAATCGATTTCCTTAATATGGAAAGGGCAACAGGTTCCTTTTACATGCTAATGACCGACCAGGAGAAGACAGAATACACAAACGAGATCACATCCTACTTTAATAATTAAGAAATCATCCGACCTATGAATAACCATATCAAACAATTAGGAATGGGCCTCTTTATGGCCTTTATCATTATTTCTTGCGGTAGCGCAGAAGAAGAAAAGAAGGAAATAATCAGACCAGTACTCTACGAAAAGGTTGTGCTTGGAGGAGGAGTCCAGGAGCGAACATTCTCTGGTACCGCGATATCTGGTACTGAAACACGAATGAGTTTCAAGGTATCTGGTAACATTCAAAGCTTGCGTGTCAAGGATGGGGAGGAAGTGAGAAAGAATCAACTGCTGGTAACACTGGACGATTCGGATTTCAAAATTCAATATGAGCAAGCTGATGCGGCAGTGAAGAATGCTGATGCAGTAGAGAAGCAAGCCAAATCCAATTACGAAAGGGTTAGGTCACTTTATGAAAATGGAAGTACCTCCTTGAGTGATTTTGAGAATGCAAAAGCGAATTATGAGTCTGCCAAGGCCAATGAAAGTTCAGCGAAAAAGTCTCGAAAGCTAGCCCGCGCACAACTTGACTATTGTAAGCTTTATGCGCCAATCCAGGGTAAAATCTCGTCGCTCAGTGCTGAAGTGAATGAAAACGTCAGTGCGGGTCAGGCTATTATGGTGTTAAGCTCTGAAGGCGATTTGGAGGTTAATTTGGGTTTGCCAGAGAGCTATATCAACAACGTGAATGTACAAGATCAGGTAGCGGTTTCTTTTCCCGCAATTCCGAATGAAGTCTTTCAAGGGGTAATATCAGAAGTTTCGTTTTCCATCAATAGCCAGACATCCACTTATCCCGTAGTGGTGAAGCTTGTAGGGGATGCCAAAGCGATCAGACCGGGCATGGCTGCCACCGTAACCTTCAGTATCAACACCTCTAAACCAGGTCAGCCAGATCTGTTGAGAGTTCCGGTTCAGGCAGTTGGAGAGGATGAAGAAGGAAACTTTGTTTTCACGTTGGAATCGGTGGAAGACTATTATCAGGTAAAACGTCGCACGGTGACGATAGGCCAATTGACGGAAGGCGGATTCGAGATTGAGGGTGGCCTGGATGAAGGTGAGTTGATTGCTACTGCGGGGCTTCAAACCTTGCTGGAAGGCATGAAGGTTAGACTTTACGAGGACTAAATCTTAATCAGTAATCGTATGAACCTAACGCAATTTGCAATAGAGCGAAACAGGATCACATTTACCGTCTTGGCGGTGATTATTGTGATGGGATTAGTCATGTACCAGGGGTTGAGTAGAGATAGTATGCCGCCGTATACAGTACGGGTAGCTACGGTGGTCTCACAATTTCCTGGAGCAAGCCCTGAACGAGTAGAATTACTCGTGAGTGATAAAATAGAAAAGGTAGCGCAAGAACTGCCTGAATTGAAAGAGGTCACCAGTACTTCCAGGTCGGGACTTTCCGTAGTGACAGTAGAGCTTAAGACAGATGTTGGTCCGGATGAACTTCAAAGTGTTTGGGATCGTCTTCGCAGAAAGCTAAATGATATAGAAGGGCTGCCTCAGGGTGTAAACCCCTCACTTAAAGATGATGGTATTGGAGATGTTTACGGAATTGTGGTTGGCTTAACCAGTGATGGGTTTTCCTATGCTCAAATGAAAGAGTATGCGGATGATATAAAAGACGACCTTATCAAATTGGAAGATGCTGCCAAGGTGGAACTAGGAGGAGATCAGGAAGAACGAGTATTTGTTGAATTTGATGATGCGGTACTCAATGAATATGGTCTCACCTCCAGCAAACTTCAAAATGTCATTGCTACCACGAATATTCTCAGCTCTGGAGGGCAGATTAACCTGGAGGGGGAGAGAATAATTCTGGAACCCACGGGTAACTTCAATGACCTTTCCGATATAAAAGAAACGTTGATTCCTGTTGGAGATGGGTCGCAGCTTATAGCCCTTGACAATATCACAACTGTCAGCAAGAGCTATATCGATCCCATCAAACAGCAAGTTTTAGTAAATGGTAAGAATGCTATCTCGCTCCATGTCAATTTGAAAGAAGGAGCCAATGTGATCAACCTGGGTACTCAGGTCAATAGTGTGATGGAGAAATGGGAGTCGAAACTTCCGATTGGATTGGAACTTATAAGACTCTCATCATTAGATAGTTATATTGATTTTAAGATCAGTGATTTTATTGTCAATTTGATTCAGTCTATCACCATCGTCTTGGTGGTGATGTTGATCTTTCTAGGGGTAAGAACTGGGTCCATTATTGCCAGCCTGATACCTATAGTGACCATCATGACTTTGATGTTGATGGGTTTCATCGATATGGGATTGAACCAGGTAACGCTGGCGGCCTTGATCATGGCACTGGGGATGATGGTGGATAATGCCATCGTGGTAGCTGAGTCGATTATGGTGAAAATGGAAAATGGAGTGGAGCGTCGGAAAGCAGCCATTGACTCTTGTTCGGAGCTTTTCACGCCTCTGTTGATTTCTACCTTAACAACATCAGCGGCATTCCTTTCATTTTACCTGGCTGAATCTACAATGGGAGATATAGTCGGTCCCATCTTCGTGGTGATCTCTTTGGCTTTACTCTCGTCATGGCTGGTGGCTTTGACGGTCATCACCATGTTTAGCTATATGTTTCTGAAGGTAAAGAAGAAGGGTGAATCCAAGCCTGGTCTGGTGGATCGGATCATCAATAGTCTCAAAGGTTATTACAAGGATCTGATTTTAAAGGCACTTGCCAGCAAGTACTTGGTGATAGGTTTGATTGTAGTGATGTTCTTTGGTTCGCTTTATGGCTTTACCAAGATTGCTTTTGTTTTCTTCCCGGATAGTGACCGGAACATGATTACTGTTGATGTGAATTTGCCACTTGGGACTAAAATCGAAGAAACGACAGCCATTGTCGCTCAAATTGATCAGTTCTTTCAGGATTCATTGCAAGTAAATGATTCAAGGACTAGTGGGTTGATTAGTTGGTCATCTTACATAGGAGAAGGGCCAGAATCCTATGATTTGGGATACTCGCCAGATGAGGCCAATTCCAGTTACGCCCATTTGCTGGTTAATACATCTGATGCGGCTTTGAATAATCAGATGATTGGCATTATTGACGCTTTTTGCTTCAATAACTTTCCAAGTGCTGATATCAAAGTAGGAGCGTTGGCTGCTGGAGGTGGTGGGACACCTATTGAAATAAAGGTCTCAGGTCCTGATTCGGATGAGTTGGCGAGAATAGGGAAGAGATTGAAATCGCAATTGTCGTCTATTCAGGGGACCAAAAATGTGAAAGACGATTGGGGACCTAAGAGTAAGAAACTGGTAATTAATATTGACCAAAGCAGGGCCCAGGCTGCAGGTATTAGCAATCAGGATATCGCAACTTCGCTGAGGACTGTTTTGGATGGTTTCGAAACTGGCGAGTACAGGGAAGGCGATAAGTCTATTCCTGTTATTATGAGAAGTACTTCAGGTCAGCAGCAATCTCTTGAGTCCCTTGAAACGTTGAATGTCTATTCACAAAATACAGGTAGAAGCGTTCCATTGTTGCAGGTGGCCAGCATTTTACCGCAATGGCAATATGCGAAGATCAAGCGCCAGGATATAAGACGAACAGTGAATATCAGCAGTGAACTTACCGCTGATGGCAATGCCAATGTAGTTACAGCCAGTATCACACCTTGGCTGGAAGAAGACAAGGAGAATTGGCCCGAAGGATATTCCTACGAGTTTGGAGGTGATGCCCAAAATACGGCTGAGAATATGGGCGCTGTTATTCAATACTTACCACTTTCAGGGTTTATCATCTTGATGCTACTGATCATTCAGTTCAACTCTTTCCGTAAGATGATCATGGTCACGACTACCATTCCCCTTGGTGTTATTGGCGTTGTGATTGGTTTGCTCACCTTCGGAGAACCTTTTGGTTTTATGCCCTTTCTCGGTGTTATATCCCTTGCGGGTATAGTCATCAATAATGCGATTGTATTGATTGATAGAATAGAGATTGAACAGAATGAGCTAAATCGGTCGGTTCAAGATTCAGTGATTGCTGCATGTTTACAGCGTTTTAGACCTATTTTGTTAGCCACATTTACGACAGTCCTGGGATTACTTCCGCTCTACTTGAGTGGTGGTGAGATGTGGGAAGGGATGGCCGTTTCCATTATGGTGGGATTGCTATTTGGGACTATCATAACACTCATTTTCATTCCTTCTTTTTACTCCATTCTTTTCAAAGTTAGCTACAAAGGCTATGAGTTGGATGAGAGTATTTTAGACGACTAATTCGGGTAGTTTGGATAGGCTTAGGGCAATACTATACCATTATCGATTTGATATTTTCCTGGCGAGCCAAATAGCTGTGCTGTTTGGCTCCATTTTCTTTCCTGAAGATTTCTATGAGAATATCCTCCTGCCCATTTTGATATTATTTACTATAGCCAGCGGCATCAATTTGATTTCTGGTCATAAGCTATTGATGTGGTTTTTTATTGTGTTGTTTCTCGGGGCTTTGTCCCTATACGGAGCAGATCTTTTCTCGAGGGCTGCGAGTAGTGACAGGATTCTTTCCAGAATTAGTATTTACCTATTATTTACTGCTGCTATCGCAATGAGCTTAATCAAGCAGGTCTGGAGAGCTAAAACCATGACGGATAATGTGATTATGGGCCTGATTAGTGGATACATATCGCTTGGGTTCATGTCATTCTTTCTATTCATGCTGATTGAGTTGACACACCCAGGTGCATTTAAGGGAGTGTTACTAGAATCTGGTGACTATTTGGTGAAGTCAGATGCTATCATGTACTACGCTTTCATAACATTGTTGACCATTGGCTATGGAGAGATTGTTCCCGTAATTCCCATTGCCCAAAAGGCGGCAATATTTACGGGTCTCGCTGGCCAGTTCTATCTTATCATTATCATGACGGTGGTGCTGGAGAAGTACATCAGAGTTAAGCATTCTGATTAAAGCAATCGCGGTTTACCTTTTCAATTTCATTATTTTAACTAGATGCGTTGCTTTATTCTGATATGTGCGCTTTTAGTGCTTGTTTCCTGTGCTGAAAAGAGCTCGAATGATGCTTACATGAAAGGAGGGTCTTACGAGCAGTGGTCCGACTATCTCGGTGGCCCCGATCGAAATCATTTCACGACTTTGGATCAGTGGAATAGCAGCAATGTTGGTGATCTAAAACCAGCTTGGACCTACCTGGCTGCAGACAGTGGTCAGATGCAAATGAATCCTATTGTTGTAGATAACGTACTGTTTGGTATTTCTGCGGGATTGGAGGTGTTTGCTGTGGATGCTGCTACAGGTGCCGAATTATGGTCGAATCGAGATACAATTAATACCTGGCACTCGGCGAGTCGCGGAGTGGCATATTGGCAAAAAGACGACATGCGACGAGTATTCTTTGTAAGGGGCTCAAGGCTATGGGCCCTTAATGCAGAGAATGGAGTGCTGGATTTAGGTTTTGGTGAGCAGGGATCAATTGACTTACGAACGGGACTACCCCCAATAGCTAAGGATAAATTCATCACCTCTACAACGCCAGTTACAGTTTTTAAAGACTTACTGATTGTACCTACGAGAGTTTCAGAAGGAGTAGGAGCGGCTCCCGGAGACATTAGGGCTTTCAATGCCGCATCTGGGGCACTGGAATGGACTTTTCATACTATTCCTTATCCGGTTGAATTTGGATACCAAACCTGGATGAATAAGGAAGCCTACCTCAATGAATACATCGGTGGGGCCAACAACTGGGCCGGTATGGCGGTAGACACCACCGCGGGGATAGTATTTGTTCCCACGGGCTCCACATCTCCTGATTTCTATGGTGGACAAAGGTTAGGTGATAACCTCTTTTCTAATTGTCTGTTGGCTTTGGATGCCAGTACTGGGGAGAGGATATGGCACTTCCAGTTTGTACATCACGACTTATGGGACCGAGACCCACCAGCTCCACCGAATTTGATAGAGGTTAAAAGGCAAGGTGAAATCATTCCGGCCGTTGCTCAGGTGACGAAGCAAGGCTATGTTTTCATTTTCCATCGACTGACTGGAGAGCCCTTGTTTGAAATAGAGGAAAAGCCCTTTCCTGGTTCTGATCTGATTGGAGAAAGTACGGCCAAAACCCAACCAATTCCTGTTCTTCCAAAGCCTTTTGCCAGGCAGGTGGAGGACTTATCGATTGAATACCTCAATCCATATTCAAAGGACCTGGATAGTCTCCGGAAGCAGTTTGGTCAATTCGTAAAACGCACCTACTATCCACCGGCGCTAAAGCCTGGTCTTCTCTTACCAGGATATGATGGTGGAGCAGAGTGGGGTGGAGCGGCAGCAGATCCCTCTGATGGCATTCTCTATGTGAACAGCAATGAAATGGCCTGGGAATTGCGAATGGAGTCAAACATATCTGAAAGGAAACGCTCGTATGAGGAGGACCTATACAGAAAGCATTGTAGTTCATGCCATCAAAATAACCGAGCTGGAAATGCTGCTAGTGGATATCCTTCTTTGTTGGAAGTTCCTGAAATGTGGACCAGGGAAGATTTGAGTAGGGTCATTGGCAATGGTCAAGGTATGATGCCAGCTTTTAGTCATTTGAAACCTGTAGAGGTCTCGGCCATTATGGATTTTATACTGCAGATAGAAAAAGAACCTACAGGAAAAGAGTCTGATGAGCCAGTTATTCCTTATCGTCATACAGGTTATAGGAAGTGGCTTGATAGTGATGGATTACCCGCCATTAACCCACCTTGGGGTACTCTCCATGCTATTGATCTCAATTCTGGTCGGTACCGGTGGTCTATCGCACTTGGTGAAAATCAAATACTCTCAGAGAAAGGAATCAAAGAAACCGGCACCGAGAACTATGGAGGCCCTGTAGTTACTCAGAATGGTTTACTATTTATCGCAGGTACAAAAGACGGATTTTTAAGGTGTTTTGATAAGGAAAACGGCGCACTTCTCTGGCAATATAAGTTGCCAGCACCGGCCTTCATGACGCCTGCTGTGTATCAAGTTGAGGGGAAGCAGTTTCTGGTGGTGGCATGCGGTGGAGAGAAGCTTGGAACAACGAAAAGCAATCAAATAATTGCTTTCGCGTTGAGTGACGAGTAGCGCTTACTTGGTGCGTTATTGCTCTCGGAAAACTAGCTTTACTTCTACATTAGAAATACTGCCATGAGAAAATTACTGTTTTTAAGCTCTATTGTTGCTTTATCAATGTTTGTTGCTTGTTCTGATGATGAGCCATTAGATGAAGTGGATGAGCAACTGGAGATGGAAGATGACATGGATGGTACCGCCACAGTGGAAGAAACTTTCGGTATCCGCCATGATCTTAACCTGACCGATTATGAGTCAATAGGAGCTAATAGCGCTCCATATACAGGCGATAACTATCCTGATTTTTCGTCAGTGGTTGCCTTTAGCTATACCATTGGAGAAGATGAGTTCGTGGCTTCTGGTACTTTGATTGCTGATAACTGGATTTTGACAGCTGGTCATAATTTTTTTAGTTCTGACGAGCAGACAGAGCCAGTTTCGGTGAGTGATATTGTGGTGCTGACAGGCAGTGACCCCAATAACCCTACAGGAGAGTATCAAGTAGCTTCATTGGTTTTTTCACCTACCTGGTTGCAAGACGATAGGCTTTTTGAATCAGGGAATGACTTGTGTTTGGTGGAATTGAGTGCACCTATCTCAGGTCTGACGCCAGCGTCTCTTCTGGAAAGTGAGATAGAAGAAAATGGTTCTGAAATATGGGTAGCAGGTTATGGGGATTACAGTTCACAACCTGGACAAGATGAAGAGCTATTGTCCAAAAGACATGCAGTCCACAATGTTCTGGATAGAACATTAACAGGTATTGTTACTAGTGCGGATGGCGAAACCTTTGTTGGTGGGTTGTTAGCTTTTGATTTCGATGATCCTGATAGTATAGTGAACAGCTTAGGTGATGATGTTCAAAACCTGGATGAGTCCTTACTTGGAGATGGTACCAGTGAGGCGGGAGCTTTAGATTTTGAAGGTACTACGGTGGAAGGAGATAGTGGGGCTCCACTATTTATCCAAATTGACGGAAACTGGTATGTCGCAGGAGTACTATCTGGAGGTGCTACGGACCCTATTGCCAATCACGATGACAGTGGATATGGAGATATCAGTATCTTCATAAGAGTTGCGACAAGTATCGACTGGATTAACGGTGTAATTGATTGATAAAAAAGAAGGAGGTAAATCCTCCTTCTTTCATATGCTTCGGCCTAGTTTATCGAGTCACCTTTGTGGATTTTCAGGTCAAGTAGCTCATATGCTTTTCCGACCTGCTCTAGGTCTATACCAGGATCATTCCTTAAGTGCTTATTGAAGAACTGTGTTACCAGCGTAGTGGTAATTTCTATTCCCAGATAAGGATCGATTGAGCCGGTTCCAGCTAATGCCGAAATAGGGATCATGAAGGGTATATCCATGAAATTGGGGTGGCCAGATGACAACAGCTTTGACTCATAGAAGTAGTCTGTGCTTTTGTTGAGATATACGTGACTGTTGATGTCCTCATGTTCTTCAGGCCAATCAGCTGAGATGTATAAGAAAGGAATTTGATAAGTAGTATCAATCTTGTCTCCCCAGCTGATACCGTCAATATTGGCAGCCGCCTTTACTCTCGAATCTCGGATAGGTACTGTTCCGGCGGAACCACCACCATGCGAGTGACCGAATACACCGAGTCTATCCAAGTCCAATTTTCCTTGGAGAAACCCACTGCTGTTCCAGGATTCGAGTAGGTCTATCGTATAGATCATGTCCTGTACCCATCTGCCTTGCGCGGGACCTCTGTAGTAAGTTACGACTGACTTACGGACGATCGGGTGTCGCTCCTCATATGAAAGACCATCTTTGAATGATTGGATCAAGGGTTCAACTTCCGACATGGTATTGTTGGATTCCCTGAACTGAAAATCATAATCAAAGAACTTTTTATCACCATTTGGGAAGGTGGAGCCCAGGCTTTCATAAGTGTGATTCATATTGATAATAATGTATCCCTGGCTTGTTAGCTCTGCTAACAATGAATAATAGCCGTAGGCGTTGGAACCGTAACCGTGCGAAAAGATCAACACAGGGAAATTCCCATCTGCTATTGGAATGTCCTTGTAGACATTGGTTTCAACCCGGTCTAGGTAGTTAAGCGCACTGGCTGGTAAACCATATTTGGTTGCGAAGCCCTCGCGGCCGGCCTGGTCGAGGTACTTTTCGCTTTTAAGTCCCGAGACATCTGATTGGCTCGGGTACCAAATTTTGAACATTAAGTTGCGCTTGTCAGAAGGGTCTTCGGTGATGGTTTCATCCATCTCAGACTCATGGAAAATCAATCGACTTCCTACTTCATACTGACCTTTCGTTTCAGGTAAATCGAAAACTGGTAGTACAGAAGGGAGTACCCAGCCTATGGCAGCTATGAGGGTCAACCCGATGTAGCCGATTATTCGGATGGCACTTAGTCGGGGTTTATTCGTTACATCGACTACTATGACACGCCAGCCTAAGATGATAAGTAGGAAATAGGCGGGTGTCATTTGCCAGCGCCAACCCTCAAAAATCAAGTGTAAGGACAATAGCAGACCTAGACCAATCAGTATATAGTTGGATGGTGTTTTGTAGGCTATTTTCCTTTTTATAAACGGTAAGACAGTCACCGTCAGTAGTAAAATGATTTCAATTATTCGCATGGAAAAATCTAGTTGGTTTTAAGTGAAAATTAATTCCTCAAAACTCCTTTAGGGGGTGAGATTCAACAAGGTAGAATCCAGCTGTAGATCTGCAAATTGTCGACAAACGGATGCTTGGAGTGATCTGCCGGGGCAAGATTCCAATATGTTCTGAATTTCAGTATTTTCACCTGATACTGTAGCGTCTAATGCCTGATTTCCAACATATAGATAGCTTTTTAGCTTATCTCACGGCTTTTCATCGTCTTCCCAACGGGCTTATTGAAGGGATTAAGCGCAATGCAAAAGTGAATGAGATGAAAAAGGGCCAAGTATTCACGTGCAAAGGAGCCTATGATAAAAAAATAGGTTTTTTGTCTGAGGGTATAATGAGAATCTATGATGTTGACACTCAAGGACAACAGTGGAATAAAGTATTGCTAACCTACCAGACATCCCTTTTAGGCAATACTGAACTCAACCAACCCGCCATTCACTACATAGATGCTATCACTGATTGTACGATCGTGGAATTGCCTATCTCTTTTTTAGAGAAGGCGCTAGAGGAGTTTCAAGAGCTGAGGGAAGTTCGATCAAAAATTGTGTCTAGAATTTATCAGATGAAGTCAGAGCGTGAATCCGATTTATTGATTTTGAGCACAAAAGATCGTTTTCTTAAACTCAAGGATAATATCGGAGACACTATCGAAAATATTCCTCAATATCATATTGCCAGTTTTCTTGGTATAACCCCCATTCAACTTTCTAGAATAAAGTCCTCTCTTGGAGCTTAACATATGTTAATGGAAGGTACTTGAGCACATGCTAATTTTCATGTCTAAATTTTTTTTGACATGGTAGTAAAGAAAGTCCTCTATAATTCTGGTGCAGAACGTATTGCGGTATGTAGGGATAGCCAATGGAAACTGCTCAAGCCAAAATTGGATTTCCTCGAGTTTTTGAGACAAACCTCTGAATCAGAAAGCTTGGATTTAGAGGAATTTGAGCCTAATGAATTCAGTGATCTTATTCCATTGAGACCAACAGCCTACAGAGACTTTATGCTCTACGAAAAGCATGTGGTAGAGGCGGGGAGAGGTTATGTCAAAAAGTATTTACCCAAGCTCTTACCAATCGTAAATGGATACGAGAAGGTCTTTGGAAAGCCTTTTCCAATGCTCAAGCCAAAGGCCAGATACTATGAGCACCCTATTTACTACATGGGCAATCACTTGAACTTCGTTACAAATGGAGATAAGGTCGCGATTCCCTCCTATACAAATGAGTTGGATTATGAGCTAGAGTTAGTAGCGATCATTTCAAAACCTTTGAAGAACGCCAAAGAAGTGGACGTAATAGATGCCATTGCTGGTTTCGCTATTTTAAATGATTTCAGTGCCAGGGATGTCCAAAAAAGTGAAATGGAAAGTGGCTTTGGGCCTATGAAGACTAAAAATTTCGCAAATGGAATTTCTGCTGCCGTGGCTCCGAAAAGCAGTCTTATCGATCGATTGGACAGCTTGAAGGTCAAAGTGGTTATTAACGACAAGCTGATTGCGACCGGTAATACGTCTGGCGCCCGATACTCGCTTATAGAGGCAATAGTCTACGCCTCCTGGGAAGAGCAATTGCATCCAGGTGAGTTGTTTGGCTCAGGGACTATACCCGGGTGCTCAGGACTTGAGAATGGCGTAATGCTAAGCCCTCAAGATATTATTACCTTGGAGGTAGAAGGAATAGGTCAATTGAGAAATGAAATAGTGCAGTGATGAAGGATTATGAATTGATTCTTAAGGAAGCGAAGAGGAGTATGGGCTTCGTGCCGAATAGTTTGAGGGTCATGGCGCAGAAACCCAATATCCTGGGTTCGTTCTCAATTTTGTTTGCCAATATCAAAGGATTTTCCAATTCGGCAACCTCTCCTTGGATCGGGCTGAAAGTAGCTATTAAGAATTTGATATGGACTGCTAAAGCCAGGAAAAATAGTAGGCAGGAAGTGCCCACCTACTTAAAAGATCTAATAGGTCATGTGACCAGTAATGCGGCAGGCTGCAGATACTGTCAAGCTCATACAGCACACACTGCTCATGAAAATGGCGTAAGCATTGAGAAGCTGCAAGCGGTCTGGGATTTTAAGTCTTCTTCGCTTTTTTCTGATAGCGAAAGGGCTGCTCTGGATATAGCTCTTGCGGCGGGGCAAACTCCAAATCAAGTGACAAAAGATCATCACAAGGTATTGGCTGAATATTTTAGCCCTCCACAAATAGTGGAGATCATGTCAGTAATAGCTGTCTTTGGATTCCTCAACAGGTGGAATGACACCATGGCCACCGAATTAGAGGAAGAACCCTTTCAGTTTGCTCAAGAACATCTTTCTGGAACCTGGGAGCCAGGTAAACACAAATAACACTTTCAAATGGAAATCATAGATCTCTCGAAAACAATCCAATACAATAGTGGAGACCCCTTTTTTATGAAAGTCAAGATCAAGTATAAGGTCCATAAGAAGGCTAAATGGCTCATCAGGTATCTTGGTCTTCCCTTCAAGCTTTTTCCGAAGAACTTCGATGGTTGGGCTGATGATACGATCAAGAAAATGGGTGTACACGCTACCACACATCTGGATGCTCCCTGGCATTATGGCCCTTTATGTGAGGGAAAGAAAGCTAAAACCATAGATGAAGTGCCGTTAGAGTGGTGCTACGGAGAGGGCATCGTGATAGATATGCGACATAAGCAGGATTACGACCCCATTACCAAGGATGACATACGGTCATTTCTACAAGAAAACAGATTAACAATCAATCCTATGATGATTGTACTAATTATGACAGGAAGGGACAAGTTGATGGGCACCAAGGATTTCTTTTATAAGGGCACCGGTATGAGTGCAGAAGCTACATCCTGGTTGATTGACCAAGGAGTGAAAGTGATGGGGATCGATCAATGGGGTTGGGATTTACCTTTGCCTTATGTCGTAGAAAAAGCCAAAAAAGAGGACAATGCCGATCTCTTTTGGGAAGCACACTTAGTAGGCGTGCAAAAAGAATATTGTCATATGGAGCAACTGACTGGATTGGACCAACTGCCTTTATCAGGTTTCAAGGTGGCGGCATTCCCTTTGAAAATTAAGGGGGCATCTGCTGGTCCAGCAAGGGTAGTGGCGATGTTAGATTAGTCGGCAACCAGGAACTCTAAAGCCTCTTCTTTGGTGTCAAAAGGATGTGCTTTCTTTTTGGTGAAATTATTAAAGCCCATTAGCAGTACCTTCTTCAAACCGGTAATGCCAAGAACAGCTCTTTTCAGGACTTTGTCCTCCGTCTTTTCACCAAGTTCCTTCGCTCTCTTTTGAAATTCCCTGGTACCTGAAACACTTTCAACATTGATCAATACCCGAAGCTTTTCGGGGGAATTGGATAATACCTCGACGGAAGATTCCAACAAAGCGAAAATTTCTTCCTTGTTTTTGCAAGTGGAATAATCGGCAAACAAGATGGATTTGCCTTTATACTTTATGATTTCATGCCCCATCTGGACTTTCTTTATTGCAGGTGAAACTAGGGTGCTCCCGACTTCCGTCAAAAGATGCGCAAGTGGGAGAGTCATTCCATATACTGATCCATCAATAACGAATACTGAGTGGAAGGCTTTCAAAAAAGTGCTCTTTCCCTCTAGTCATCCTGTCAAACTCAATTGTGAGAGAAGTTTCGCCTGATTTCTTGAATTGAATTTGTTCAGACTGGCAGTTCTTTGCCCAATTCGAGATTTGTGGAAGCTGAAACTCAGCTTTTGTGAGTTTTTTCAGACCCAATCGATGATTGGTGGGCTCTGTGGTGGGTTTTTTAGGTCCTTTCATTGGCAATCGAAAAAGCCAGGGGAGGTCTTTATTCTCTTTGGAGTTGATAAAATCTACGTGCATGCCTTCAGGAAAGTAAGCAGGCTGATACTTCTGAGCATTCTGAAACAATGCTTCTGTTTCACCTGTGTTATCCAGGCATAGCCCGAAAGGGGAGTGATTATTTTCCTTGAAATTTGATCTTTCCCAAAGCCCTGTCACGCTCGTAACAGGTGATTGTATTTCGGAAGTGTCATGGACCCAAAGTATCTCCAGAAAGAAATTCTCAAAATAGAACTTCCTATTGGTTGTACCCTGACCTTGATGTATTCGACTACTACCTTCTGCTAGTCCGAAATCGAGGAGTTCTTCGGCATCACCTCCTTGATTTTGTGAGAAAATGAAAATGTGATCTACAATCATGTTCTGGTAGCGCTAAGGCAGCTTGGTTTTATCTAATTAATTTACAACTCAACCTAATCCAAAAAAGATTGAATACTGTACCCATTTCGACCCGGTTTCTAAAGAGATCGGTGCCATTAGTGCCTTATTTTATATGCTTCCTACTACTTGTCACCAGCAGCTCTTTCAATCAAATAGCTATTACTAACGGACTATTCCAGTTGCTGCTTTTTCTTTTGATAGTCAATATTCCCGCCTATCTCACCAAACGAATGTCTTACGTGGATATAGGTTGGCCCTGGGGGTTGGTGACAATTGGGTTAGTAAGCTTCTTTATGGGGGATGGGTATTGGTTAAGAAAATTGATTGTGTCTGGTATGTACATTATGGCGGGGTTAAGAATGGGCGTGTTTGCAGTGAAGATGTACCTAAAGGGTCATTTAAAAAAAGAACTTCCACGGTATGAATATCAACGACGAAGGTGGGAGAAAGGAGGGTACCAAAGCCTAGACTTATCACTTCAATATGAAATCTCCATTCAATGCATTGCCAATATTACTTTCCTGGCACTGCCGGCCATGCTTCAGGCGTTCAACACAACTCCTTATTTGACACCACTAGAAGTATTCGGCTATGTCCTGTGGATAGGAGCTTTTGTCACAGAGCACGTAGCTGACTTACAGAAGGTCAAGTTCGCAAGTCAAGCCTATAAGGAAGGGAAGAAGGGTGCTTGTTGCAATGTGGGACTGTGGAAGTATTCCCGGCATCCCAACTACTTCGCCGAATGGATGGTTTGGAATGCCCTTATCATTAGCTCGTTATCATCAGTTCTCTACTTTTATCAGAAAGAGCACCTCTTGGTATGGATCGGATTGTTGATAGGCCTGATATTCATTTCCAGACTCCTCTATCTTACACTGGTTTACTATACTGGGGCTATCCCATCAGAATATTACTCCATGCAAAAGCGACCAGGATACAAGGAGTACCGGGAGAGAACCAATATGTTCTTTCCTGGCAAGCCATGAACTTAAATCTATAATGACTCTTATTCTGATAGGTAGGCGCCAGGGCTCAATTCTTGCAATTTATTGGATGTTTCCAGCGGTAGAATGGGTGTTGTCACTGGTTGAATGCAACCTTTCGTAAAGTGACCCGTCTTTATTTAAACTTCAATTAGAATATTATATCTGGTTATATTTACTTCAATTAGAATAATAATATGAAGAAATCAAGATTAGGTGAGTTTCAGGAGCTGGTACTCATGATGGTGATCGTCCTTGGTGATCAGGCCTATGGCAACGAAATACAGAGAGAATTGGAAGAAAAACTCGATGAGAAACTGAGTATGGGAGCCATTCAAACTGCTCTTAAGAGAATGGAAGAGAAAGGCTTTCTTACTTCCGAGTGGGGAGAAGCCACTCAAAAAAGAGGAGGGAAGCGTAAGCGCATTTACTCCGCTACAAACGAAGCGCATCAAATACTGGACGAAATGAAGGCACTACGATCTCAACTATGGGAAGCCATGCCAAAGCTTAGACCTGGTGGCGCTTCATGAGTGAAGATCAAAACCATTTATTTCCTCAATGGACGCTTAAGCTTCTTCGAATGCTGCTGAAAAGAAGGTTTATGGAGGAGATTGAAGGTGACCTGGAAGAGAGGTTTCAGGACTATTTGGAAATCAACACTCCTGCAAAAGCTAAAAAACTCATAACAACAGACGCGATAAAACTCATACGACCTTCACTTATGAAGTCAATAGGTGGAGATCAACAACTAAATCAATTCGGTATGCTCAAACATCATTTTAAAGTAGCCTGGAGGCTTACACTGAGACAAAAACTACTTAGCACAATCAAAATAGGAAGCTTTGCTGTAGGTATAGCTGCCTGTATCCTGATCACGCTTTACATCGGCTATCAATCAAGCTATGATAGTCATCTGAAAGAGGGAGATAGGGTGTTTCGACTGGTTAATCAATGGTCAGAATCAGGAGAAACAGGTTATTGGTCCAATGTGCATGGTCCTTTGAAAGCCTTGCTTGAGGAGAATATTCCAGAGATGCAATTAGTTGCCAGAACGGTGTTATGGAGCTGGGGTGATGCTGGAGACAATCATTTCAGACTTTACTCTTCGACTACCAATACCTATGAAGAAGGCTTCATCCATGCTGACCCAGAGCTGCTTAGGATTTTGGAAATACCGCTTATTATGGGCAATCAGGTCACTGCCTTAACAGAGCCCAATACCATGGTGATCTCTAAAGAGAAAGCCGAAAAATACTTTCCTAATCAAAATCCCATAGGCGAGCAGGTTGTCCTCAACAACAGCCGTAGAAGTGTGTATACCATAAGTGGTGTGATGGAGGCTTTTCCTGAAAATAGTCACATTCAAGCAGACTTCATTCTGACCATGGAAGGAAGGAAATGGGGTCCTGGGACAACAGGGTGGTGTTGCACCAACTATAACGTTTATACCAAACTGGCGAATGGTGCCAATAAGCTGGAGGTTGAGGAAAAAACGGCCGCTATGCGAAATTCACTGGTAATTGACCAGCTAAGAAAAGACGGACAGTCTGGCCTGGAGGAGATGCAGCAATATCAATCCTACTACTTACAACCTATTGGCAACGTCTACCTCAATCCGGAAAAGGTATTTGATGATTTGAAGCACGGGTCAAGTGATCTACTGTGGCTATTTGGATTTATAGCTGTGATTATCCTGCTACAGGCTTGTATCAACTTTGTAAATCTTTCTACTTCTAACGCTATCAAAAGGGCCAAGGAGGTTGGTCTACGGAAAGTAGTGGGGTCATTTAGATCCTCTCTGATCAATCAATATTTGTCTGAGTCATGCTTTTACACCCTAATGGCTGTTTTGGTTGGTCTATTGTTGTCATGGCTTTGTCTGCCGTTGTTTAACCATATAGCAGATGCCAATATGGAATTGCCATGGACGGACCCATCTTTTGGACTTACATTACTTGGGTTAGGGATTGTTATTGGATGCCTATCAGGAATTTATCCTGCTTTTTACCTTTCATCATTTGAGCCTGCTGAGGCATTAAAAAACAAAACCACGGGATCAGGTAAAAGCAGTTGGATTCGAAATGGTATGGTAGTCGTTCAGTTTGCTACCACCATCATCTTGATCATAGCAGCACTCGT
>CAZZHO010000065.1:0-14980 GCA_964653795.1 uncultured Roseivirgaceae bacterium
ATATCGAAAAGGAAATAGCCTTTTTGGAATCAAAGAACATCCAGACCGAAGGTATCAGAGTGGATGAATTTACTAATAGGAAGTTCACCTTTTTCAGTGATCCCGATGATTTACCTATTGAGCTCTACGAAGTGTGAGAAGCAATCCCCTCCTTTGAAAAGAACAAACTATGACTAACAAAGAATTCATCAAAACCGGAATCAAAAGACTTTTCTTCCTTATTGTGTTCTTCCTGGTTGCCGAAATAGCTCATGGCCAACCAGTTGATCTTCTGCAGAATGTTCAAGGCAGAAAGCAGGTAACACTGGACGGGCTTTGGCAGATCATAGTAGACCCTTTGGAAAACGGCTATTACAATCACCGGTACTTACCTAAGGAGAATGGCTATTTCAAAAACAAAAAGATGCAGTCTCCATCGGACCTGATAGAATATGACTTTGACACGGATGTAGAAGTCATGGTTCCAGGAGATTGGAATACACAAGAGGATAAGCTGTACTACTATGAAGGCACCATTTGGTATAAAAAATCATTCGATTTTGAACTGAAAGAAGGAGAAAGCAACATCATCTACTTCGGAGCGGTCAACTACCAGGCTAAGGTTTACCTGAATGGGGAATACCTGGGTGAACATATTGGCGGTTATACCCCTTTCCAGTTTGATGTGACCGATAAACTCCTTCCAAAAGACAATTTCCTGGTGTTGAAAGTAGATAACAAGCGACTAAGAGAGGCCGTACCTACCGTCAATACAGATTGGTGGAACTATGGCGGCATCACCCGTTCTGTCCGCTTGATATCTGTTCCCAAGCAAAACATCAAAGACTATTTCATTCAACTGGACAAGGAAAATCCAAGCATGATCAGCGGGTATGTACAGCTCGCTGGAAGTACTTCAAAAGATCGTGTCACTTTATCCATTCCAGAACTTGATATTGAAGAAAAATTACAAGTCGATGGCGAGGGAAAAGTCATCTTTCAAATGGAAGCCAACCCTGTCAGGTGGTCCACAACCAACCCTAAGCTTTATACCATTACCCTCAAAACAGATTACGATGAAGTGTCTGATGAAATTGGGTTTAGGACCATCTCCACAAAGGGTCACGAGATTCTCTTGAATGGAGAAAGCATATTTCTAAAAGGGATCAGCATCCATGAGGAAGCACCCTATAAGACTGGAAGGGTTACGTCATTAGACGAATGCAGAATCTTGCTGAATTGGGCGAAAGAACTGGGCTGCAACTTCGTGCGGTTGGCTCATTATCCGCATAATGAATACATGGTGCGAGAAGCAGAAAGGATGGGGTTATTGGTTTGGTCAGAAATCCCCGTCTATTGGACCATTTTGTATGAGAATGCAGCAACATACGCTAATGCTGAAAATCAATTAGAGGAAATGATTTCAAGAGATAAAAACAGGGCATCAGTTGCCATGTGGTCCATTGCCAACGAAACGCCTGTCAGTGAAGCCCGCACTTCATTTCTAAGTAGGCTGGCGCAGAAAGCCAGAAGTATAGATGATACCAGATTGATCACCGCTGCTTTGGATACTCACTCAGGACGTGATGGCACCAATGTGATAGATGACCCATTAGGAGAGAGTGTAGATGTAATCGGCATCAACAGCTACTGTGGCTGGTATTATGGGGAGCCTTCTTCATGTGCAGGTATCCAATGGAAAAACAACTTTGATAAGCCCATGATCATGAGCGAGATGGGGGCGGGTGCTTTACAGGGAAACCATGGAACAGAGGATACAAGGTGGACAGAAGAATATCAGGCAGCCGTTTACCGATATAACCTGTCCATGATGAACAACATCGATTTTCTTGCAGGCACCTCACCCTGGATATTGATGGACTTCAGGTCTGCCAGAAGGCATCTCAAGAAAGTTCAAAAGGATTTTAACAGAAAAGGCCTCATTTCCGAGCAAGGCGTTAAAAAACAAGCCTTCTACACGCTTCAAGAATATTACCAAAACAAAGGCAACTGAATAACGAATAGCAGACATTCTGGTCAATACAGTTGAGCATTGATCTCAAGAACCCGTAGGTGGAACCTCATATTCCCTAAATTTCCTGTATGAATGGTGTTTCCCCTTTGATAAGACAATCACTTGTCACCATTTTTTGCCTACTACTAGGGTATGATGCGGTTACCCAAATCACATCAGCAAACAAAATTCTGTCGAAACAAGGCTTATCAAAAGCGCAGGAACAGGCCATCCAGGATGTGCTGATCAGGTTTCCGAATGAATCCCAAATGTCCATTGCCATCATTGAAGGAGATCAATCGGCCTTCTATGGACTGAAGAAACAAAACGACACGCTCGCTATCGTAGATAATGCCAAAAGCGTCTTCGAAATTGGATCCATTACCAAAGTCTTTACGACGCACCTATTGATTAACGCAATCAACGATGGTCTGATTGAGAGTATCGATGAGCCCATCGAAACTTTCTGTCCTTATAAAATCAAAGGAGATCCCAATATTACCTTCAAGCATTTGGTTAACCACACTTCCGGGCTTCCAGGTAATATTTCAGCGAGCATTTTCACCACTAAACCTTCCAATCCTTATAAAAATTGGGACGAAGAAAAACTGAGCAAATACCTGAGGCAAGAAGTAGCAATACTAAGTCGCCCTGGTGAACAATACCGATACTCCAATGTCGGTATGGCGATCCTGGCCAATATGCTAGGCCAATTCAAACAAGAAACATATGAAGACCTACTGCAAAAAGATATCTTTCTGCCTCTGAAAATGACAAGCTCCACTACCGTCAGAGCAGACGTTCAGGGGGAACTGGTACAAGCCTACAATTGGAAAGGCAAAAAAACGGATAACTGGGACCTGGCCTCATTAGTCGGTACCGGTGGTGTGCTATCAACCGCAACAGATTTATCTCGGTATATACAATGGAGCTTTGGCGCCCTGGCCAACGAGTTGGCATTGATGAGCCAATCCACTTTTAAAGTGGACCAGGTGTTGGAAGTTGCCTTGGGTTGGCACCTGATCAAAGGATATACGAAAACACCCCTTCTATGGCACAACGGAGGTACTGGTGGCTATAAATCATCGATGGCACTTGACATTGTAAGTAAGAGCGGCGTTGTGATCCTCACCAATATCGGTGCTACCAACAATCCACAAAAAGGATTGATAGACAAGCTCTGCTATCAGCTAATGGCGACTACCGAATAGAACCAGGTAATCAAGGAACATTCAATCGTAAGATTGAGATGCTTTAAATACATAGAATTATGATGTATTGAAAAAAGATATATATTTGAACTATGTATTCGAAAGAACTACTCAAAGGCACCCTCACAGCTATCATTCTCAACCTACTGGCAGAAAATGGGAGAATGTATGGTTACGAGATTTTCCAAATGGTAAAGGAACGCTCGGATGGCAAGATCCTGCTCAAGGATGGCTCACTGTATCCAGCCCTTCAAAAGATGCTCAAGGATGAATTGGTAAACTATGAAGAAGAGTTTATCGGCAAAAGGGTAAGAAAGTACTATGTGCTGACTTCAAAAGGGAAGGTTGAAAAAGTAGCCTACTTACAAGAGATAAAGGACTTCATCTCTACCCTGGAGAAAGTGATTAACCCTCAATTCCGAACGACATGAGACTGACCGATGCACAGGAGGAAACTGTTCGGCAGTACGTGCAGCAACATCAACTCAAATCGAAAGCACTCAGTGATGATTTGATCGATCATCTGTGTTGTGTGGTGGAAAATGAATTGGGGAGAGGAAAAGATTTTGATCAGATCCTCAAGAATGCATTGTCAGAATTGGCACCCAAAGGTCTCGAAGATTTACAACACAAAACCATCTTTTTATTAAACTCAAAACGAATTATTATCATGAAAAAGCTAACGTATTTAACTGGATTAATCGGCGCAATTGCGCTGGCATTAGGCATCACTTTCAAGCTATTGTACTTGCCCGCAGCCAACCAACTGTTCATGATCGGCTACATCGTGTTCTTGCTTGTATTTATCCCTTTATGGGCCATAGATCGATTCAAGGTATCTATCGTTAAGGCCCTTTCTGAGAAATGGAAGCTAAGATTAGGGCTCACCTCCTCCATCATCCTGGGTTTTGCAGGTGTATTTAAAATTATGCATTTGCAAGGAGCAGCGATGTTGCTGATGCTGGGTACAATCATTTTCGCTCTGGGATTCTTACCCTTCTTCTTTTTCAATATGTACCAGAAATCCGTTGAGCTGGAAGGTTGACTAATTAACCTTTGAGATGACTTTTCATATGATTCATTTTAGGTGCTTTTGTCAGCTAATAGGTCCCTTTGGTCCCATGCAAACCTCATCTCCTTTGACATCAGAGGGCACCAAACTAGTTTGGTGTTATGAAACTTTTTAAACTCACTACCATCCTATTTTTTGTTTGCCTGCTTACACATAGCCATGCGCAAACTGAAACCATCAATTACCAGCTAAATGGTCGAAACCCAAAGGACATTACAAAAAACCCTTTTGGCAAATTCATCGGGGAATGGACACTCAAAAATGATGATTGGACCCATAACTGGGGAGGAGAAACGGAAACTATCAAAATCCCAAAACACCATACGGTCACAAAGCAAATCAATACGGATAACAGCCTCTTATCGATCATAGATGGACCAGAACCAAACGGGCATATTTTCTGGTCTTATAACCCCAATACAAAAGAAGTCCATCACCTTTCGAGCTTTGGGACCATCCGAGCTGGTGTTGGCCAAGGGTCCATCAATGAAAAAGGTGATGTGAAGTTAAAGCTGGTATTCGAAGGAGAGCCTGGCACCTACCGCATTTATAATTACAAGTGGGTTGGTGATGATGAGTACCATATGAAGTCTGTTCAATACAATCAAGACGATCAGCCTACAGGACTCTTCTACGAGGGTTATTTTGTACGGATTGAAGGTTGAGGATTAGGCTCAGTTTTTCAGAAAATTGAAGATCACTATCTTACTCCGATACAGACAAAAAAATGGAGTACTTAGTAAGTGTTGATTGGTTATCTCAAAACCTGAAACTAGATAACCTCATTTTATTGGATGCGAGTCTGGCAGCCACGGCAGAAGGTAAGTCTGCTAGCCTGAAAGACTTTTATATTCCAGGAGCAAGAAAGATTGACCTTAAGAACAAGTTTTCAGATCAAGAAGCACCCTTTCCCAACACACTCCCCTCCCCTGCGCAATTTGAAGGCGAATGTCAGGCATTAGGTATCAACCGGGAATCTAAGATTGTGGTATATGACAATATGGGGGTCTATTCCAGTCCTCGTATTTGGTGGATGTTCAAGGTAATGGGCCATGATAGTGTCGCAGTTCTGGATGGAGGACTTCCGGCTTGGGTCGAGTTTAACCATCCTACATCTTCAGATCTTGCTCAAAGTACGACAAAAGGGAATTTCAAGGCCAAACTTCAATCGCAATGGATAAAGTCCTATGAAGAAGTAAAGGGGAATTTGACTTCTCAGGAATTCCAAATTATAGACGCCAGATCTGCCGGGCGGTTCAATGGTACTGCGGAAGAGCCACGCAAACACTTGAAAAGTGGCCACATTGATCAATCAGCAAATATTCCTTATCAGGACGTCTTGCGAGAGGGCAGATTCAAATCTGAAAAGGAACTGAAAGCGCTTTTCAGCCAAAAAGTTGGAGACCGAGAAGAACTCGTCTTTAGCTGTGGATCAGGTCTTACTGCCTGTATCATCATGCTAGCAGGACAAATTGCAGGGAAAAAGAGTAAAGCGGTTTATGACGGATCATGGACGGAATGGGCGGAACTAGAAGGACTTAGGACAGATAATCCTTAAATAAGCCTTCTTCTCATCTCTTTCTTTTCGCCATGCCTGCGTTTCTGATCCAGTCGCTTTTTCCTGGAGGCCTTGGTGGGTTGTGTCGGTTTTCTCGGCTTTTTCTTGACAAATGCTTTGGCCAGCAGCCTATCCAACTTCTTAAAAGCGATTTCCTTATTCTTCACTTGCGACCGCTTAGCATCAGAAGAAACAATTAAGTCTCCTTCCTTAGTGATTTTAGAAGCATTAGCAGCCATGATCAGTTCCTTCTGGATTTCACTGATCTTCTCAGATTTCCTCACATTCCACCGGAGCAGGACTTTGGTTTCCACCTTGTTCACATGCTGACCTCCAGGCCCACCACTTCGGGCCGTGGTAATTTCTACCTCTGATTGAATATCGGATATGGTAACTCTTGTGCTCAAACTCATGGCATATTGAAGCAAAAGAAACCTGTTTTGAGTAGTTCACTCAATTTTTACTTAAGTATTAAATTCTAGCGGTAAACATCTTTTCTCCACCATCTATGGCACACTCTATAATTCCCTCATCAGTAATTACTTCAAGGCTTTGGATTGGTCCATCAAAGGATACACGATTGTAATCTTCAGGAAAGCCTCTATCGGAATTGGACCTTTCAACCTCCAGTCCAGTAACCGACCAACTCAATTTCATACCATTCTTATCTAATACCTGTTTTGCGGTAGTAACCTGGAGATTTATGGATTGATTACTGGTGAAATACTCTTGGCGGAGAATTCCAGCCTTGATACTTAGTCTTCTGGGGGTAGACATCATGCCACTCCAACCCTGCTCCTTTAATTTCCCTGCATAGGCCCAATTGCCACACCAGCCAATCATAACCCGGTCTGGCAATCCTTCAAAAGTGATACCTGCATAGAAATCACTTCCTACATCAAAGGGTTGGCTCTGGCTCTCCGTTCTGAAAGTATGACCATCAAATTGACCGATGAAATAGAACATACCCCAGCTCTTTCCATCTACATTTTGCCCCGAAATCGTCAATATCCATCTCTCAGCACCAGTTTCATCTTGCAATGGGAACAAGTCAGGACACTCCCAAAATTGACCCCCGGGATATTGGCTAGTAAAACTACCTGTCTCCTGCCAATGGACTAAGTCATCCGACTTGTAGAAAAGGATAGCGTACTTCTTAGGAAGTGCCACGCACATTACCCAGCAATCCTCAGGCTCGTATCGGAAGACCTTTGGGTCACGAAAGTCCGGCTCTTCCCGTTGGATTAATATTTGTCGATTATCCCGATCAAAGGTAAATCCCCCATCATTGCTTTTGGCTATACAAATCCTTTCATGATAGTTTTCGGTATCACCGATATGTTCGGTATAAATAGCACAAACGCATCCATCTTCGTCAATCAAAGTACACCCGGAATAAATCATAAAGTCCTCTGTGGACCAAAGGGCCACTTCATGATGTTCCCAGTCAAATAGGTCCTTACTGGTAGCATGACCCCATGATATATTACCAAATTCGTTAGCGTGTGGATTATGTTGGTAATATAGATGGTAAAGGCCATCATGGAATATCAATCCATTGGGATCATTCATCCAGTTTTTAGGTGGAGTAAAATGATTATTGGGTCGCAGCTGCATGTTCAAAGTGCTTTCTGTATTCCAGTGGACTAACCCGTTTCCGATCTATAAAACAGCGATGAAAATGCGTCAAACTGTTAAAACCTGACTCAAAAGCTACTTGTGAAACGGACCTGTCTTTCAAGATCAATTGACAAGCCCTGCCAATTCTCAAGTCATTCACATATTCTACTGCCGTCTTCCCAGTCATTTTCTTAAAGAATCTACAAAAGGCGGACTTATTCATGTTCGCCATATTGGCTAACTCCTCCAAACTCACCTCCTCTGTAAAATGCTCATGAATGTGTTTGCAGACCGACCCAATCCTATGCTCCGTTTCTAAACTCTTGTTCGGATTATAGGCTAAAGAAGCCAGGGATTTACCTTTTGCTCTGGATAAATCATTCAAAATCTCCAATAGCCGATGATATCGATCAAAGCCTTCCAACTCCGGCAGTTGTTCTAATTTGCCTCCAATCGCCACACTAGCCTCTTCATCAAAACTAAGACCTCTATTCCCTTTCTGAATTAAGTCACCTATCCCTCCAAGCTCGACTATCTCCAGCGACCTTGCCTCCAAAATTTCTTTTGGAAATTGTACTACAACCACTTCCATATCTCCCTCCATCATCTCATCGGAGACGAGTGTGTGAGGTAAGTCAGACCCAAGAAAAAGCAGATCTCCCTCCTTAAAAACTTCGACACTGTCTCCCACCATTCTCGTACCAAAACCCTTCTTTACATATGAAATCTCACACTCTGGGTGGTAATGCCAGTGAAATCCAAATTTCTCTGATCTTACCCAGTAGCTCAAAAAAGAAGCATCTACTGCATCGAAGCCTAAGTGTTGGAAGGAAGGGCGCATATTCTACCGCATATTAACATCAATTATAAAGAAGAGTATTCCATAGGCAAATATCAGGTATATATTAGTCATTTTCTGTGATTGAACCTCCATTAAGTCTCACCACATTTGCTCTATGCTACGAATGCTATCCTTGCTGGTCACAGGCATTTTCTTACTCCTGAGTTGCTCTCAAAAGAGTGATAAGATGAGAATATCATCCTGGGTCAGTAGCCCCGAAGAAACTAAAATGTTCAATACCACATTGGACTCTTTCAGATCACTAGCTCCTGAAGTTCAATTCGATTTTGAACCCATTCCTGGAAACTACGCAGAAAAGCTCCAGTTGATGCTCGGGACCAACACTTCTCCAGATCTCTTCTTCATCAAAGGATATCTCGCTCCTTCCTACATGAGTTTCAAAATATTGGAGCCATTAGACAACTACATTGAGAAAGAGCCAGAAATAGACATTCAGGACTTTTATCCCAACCTACTTCAGGCATTCCAAAGAGATGGAAAGCAATATGGCTTACCTAAAGACTTTGCCCCGTACGTACTATTCTACAATAAGACTATGTTCCAAGAGGCTGGTCTGGACTCACTACCAAAGACTTGGGATGATTTGGTGGCCTTTTCTCGGAAACTCACCAAAGACCTGGATGGCGATGGCACGACAGACCAGTTTGGACTGGTTCTGGAGCCTTCCACAGAAATGTTGATGCCCTTTGTATTCCAAAATGGTGGCAACTTTCAGAATTCCGATGGTTCCCTTGGGATAACAGATGATCCCTTTGTGGAAGCCCTGGAGTTCTATCACGGACTTTACAAAGAAGGCATTGCCACCATACATACCGACGTAGGTCAAGGTTGGAATGGGGATACTTTCGGCCGAGGAATCTCAGCTATGTGCCTTTCTGGTGGATGGCTCATCCCATTCCTCAAGAGCAATTATCCAGATCTTGATTGGGGGGTAGTAGAATTACCTTCCGGGAAGCAAAAAGCAACCATCGCCTTCACCACTGCTTTCTCCATGCCGGAGCAATCCAGGTATAAGGAAGACGCCTGGGAAATGATGAAGTACCTAACAGGAAAGGACGGCATGCGCATCTGGACAAGTCAGGGGCTCGCCTTACCTTCCAGAAAAAGCGTCGCCATTAAAAATGGATTTTACGACGACCCTGTGTGGGGAGTATTTATGAACAGCGCGGAGTTCGCCAGAACTTTCCAGGTAGAATACAGCGAACGAGGTTTTGAAGAAATGGTGGTAGCCATGCAGGCAATATTCTACACAGGGAAAGAACCGCGTCAGGCCATGGAAGACATCAAATTGAGAATCGAAAAATACAGCCTGAAATGAGCAAAGCCAAATCAAAAAAATGGGCACAGGCAAGAACGGGATATCTATTCCTTCTCATGCCACTTTTGATTTTCGGCGTTTTCACCATTTTTCCGATGGTATTCGCTTTCATGATCAGTCTTTATGATTGGAATCTATTGATCCCTGACAAGCCTTTTATTGGCTTAGGCAACTACATAGAGCTCTTCCAGGATGAGGTTTTCCTCATCGCTATCAAAAACACTGTCATTTATGCGATTGGTGTGGTGCCCGTCCAGACGATTTTATCATTATTTCTGGCATTCATCATGAATCAGAAGTTGCCGGGCAGAGCTTTCTTCAGGACAGCTTTTTACATACCGGCCGTTACGGCCTCTGTCGTTACCTCCACGATATTCATATGGATTTACAGCAAACCAGGTCTTTTGAACTACTTACTCGCTCAGATAGGCGTGGAAGGAACTGACTGGCTGACCAACCCTAGCACCGCCTTGCTATCGATAATGGCGCTAAATGTCTGGTCTACCTCCGGTTACTTCATGATCACCTTTCTAGCGGGTCTTCAGAATATTCCCAAATCGGTCTACGAAGCAGCAAAAATCGACGGTGCCAGCACCTGGACGCAGTTCTGGAAAATTACCGTACCCATGGTAAGACCCGTCACTTACTTCGTGGTGGTGTTAGGTCTTATTGGGTGCTTCCAGGTATTTGACCAGGTATTTATCATGTCGCAAGGTGGACCAGTTAACAGCACTACCACCATGAGCTTCTTTGTTTATCTGAATTCCTTCAAATACTTCAGACTGGGTTATGGAGCTGCAGGAGCTGTAGTTCTTGCCGCTATTATCTACATAGTGACGGTGATTCAGAAAAAATATCTTCCACCAGATCCTTATTGATTTGCCATGAAAGAAATTAAACTATCCAAGATTCTATTCTGGCTTTTGCTGGTGGTCATGACCGCCTTCTACATGGGACCTTTCCTATTCTCATTGTCTATTAGCTTCAATGCCGAACAGGACGTCTTTCAGTGGCCTATTAAGTTGCTACCAGATAAATGGACACTCAGTAATTATGTGCATGTATGGCAAGACCTTCCTTTTGCTACGTGGCTTACTAACAGCTTGATCATTACAGTGGTACAGACTTTGACAAATGTATTCTTTGCATCGCTTGCAGGATTTGCTTTTGCACGGCTGGACTTTCCGGGAAAGAACCTGATCTTCTCGATCTTCATGGCTAGTCTAATGATTCCTGGAATTATTCTATTGGTTCCCAAGTTCATCGTCCTCAATGAGATGAATCTGATCAATACCTATGCAGGTATCATGCTTCCGGGGCTCATCACAGTGGTCAATATCTTCCTCATGAAACAATTCTTCGAGACTATTCCGAAGGACTTGGAGGAGGCGGCGTTGATTGACGGCTGCAGCTATTTCAGAATTTTCTGGCAAATATTCTTACCCGTGTCCAAACCAGCTTTGGCAGCTGTGGCTATTTACACCTTTCAAGGCTCATGGAACGAATTCATGTGGACCGTGATCGTGACCACTACCTCAGATATGTTCACCCTGCCAGTAGGGATGAACTTCCTAAAGAACGAATTTCAGGTAAACTGGCCGCTGCTAATGTCAGGTACCATTCTAATTTCATTACCCACTCTGATCATATTCCTGATCTTCCAGCGATACTTTGTAGAAGGTGTAGCTAGCTCAGGATCAAAAGAATAATAGTATGGCTAAAGTCGAGTTAAAAAATATTCGAAAGACCTACGATGGTGACGTAACTGTCATCAAAGATGCGAACGTAACGATTGAAGACAAGGAGTTTGCAGTATTGGTCGGCCCTTCCGGCTGCGGAAAATCCACGTTACTCAGAATGGTAGCAGGACTTGAAGAAATCAGTGGAGGTGACCTGATGATAGATGGTGAACGAGTCAATGACCTCTCCCCAAAAGATCGGAACATCTCGATGGTCTTTCAGAACTATGCCCTCTACCCACACATGACCGTCTTTGACAACATGGCGTTTGGACTGAAGCTGCAGAAAACACCCAAGAAAGAGATCAAAGAAAGAGTGGAAGAAGCCGCTGAGATCCTGGGATTGACGGAGCTACTACAGCGTAGACCTAAAGCCATGTCTGGAGGACAAAGACAAAGGGTAGCGATAGGCAGGTCAATTGTTCGGAAGCCTAAAGTATTCCTTTTCGATGAACCCCTTTCGAACCTGGATGCAAAGCTTCGAGTTCAAATGCGGATGGAGATCAAGCGACTCCATAAGAAGCTGGATGCCACTATGATCTATGTAACGCATGATCAAATTGAGGCCATGACGATGGGCAATAAGATTGTAGTACTAAAAAGTGGCGATGTGATGCAGGCGGATAAACCGATGACGCTCTACAACGATCCAGCCAATCAATTTGTCGGCAGCTTTATTGGCAGCCCTTCCATGAACTTTGCTTCAGGCAAAGTGGTAAAAAGTGGCCGTCAGTACTTTGAAGGCCAAGGCTTCAAATTTTCCATTCCAGAGAATATAGAGGAAAAGACTTCCAAATTTCTTGATCAGGAAATCACGTTGGGGTTCAGGCCTGAGAGTATCTATGATCACGATTATGAGGATAAAGCCCAACTCACTGAGAAGAACGAAATAGAAATAGATGTAACAGAACCCATTGGGGCTGAAACCTTTATCTATTTCCACTCCGGAGGAAAAGAGTTTTGCATGCGAAGTAGCTCGGGACTTATCTATGAAAACAACCAAAAAATCAACATCGGTTTCGATGCGAAAAGACTTTACTTCTTTGAAACCAAAACAGGTAAAAGACTAGCATAAATGACAGATTCCAATTGGAAGGTTACTGCCGAAAATATCATCAGCAGTAAATATCACGGAGTAACCGTGGCAAATGGCATGATAGGATTGGTCTCGGACGCGAGACCTTTTCAGGTTAAGGACGTCATTCTCAATGGCGTTTACGACCAGTATGGCCGGGGCAGAGTGAGCAACATCCTCAAGGGATTCAATCATTTCGATTTTCAACTGTTTGTGGATCATGAGTTGCTATCAGACAATCACTATCACAATTTCACTCAAACACTAGATCTAAAAGAGGCTAAGCTCATCACAGAAGTAGATATCGATGACAGGTTGAGCATCCGGCAGGAAGTAATGGCTCTTAGGCAATTGCCTTATTGCAGCCTGGTCAACTTCGAAATAATGGCTAAAAAAGAAAGTCATTTCGCTTTTGGAAACTCGATTGACGCTCCTGGCCACTTAAGAGAAAACGAACAATACTTCAGCGAAATAGACAGACCTCACGTACTAATCCCTCTGCTAACTTCTTCTGCAAAGAGCCCATCAGGTAAGATTTCCTTGGCTGCTAGTAACACCATCATCTTTGACGTACCTCACGGTGAGGAACCTGAGCTCATCCATGAAGAATGGGATCATAGCTCGCATCTAGTAAAATTCTATGTGGATCTCAAAGCTGGTGATACCTACAAGTTTTCGGTGGCTGGATCAGTATGTAGCTCAGTCCACTTTTCCGAACCCAGAAACGAAGCAGAACGTCTTTCCCTTTTCTGCAAACTAGAGGGCCGGGAAAGGCTACAGCTAAGGCATATTCAGGAATGGAAAAAGATATGGGAAAAGGACATTGTCATCGAGGGTGACGATGAATCACAAAAAGACATTAGATTCCTACTCTATCACCTTTATTCTTTCTGTAGAGAAGGTAATGACTTAAGTCTCTCTCCTATGGGACTTTCCGGACTTGGCTACAATGGACATGTGTTCTGGGATACTGAGCTGTGGATGTACCCTCCACTATTGGTCATGAATCCCGGAATGGCCAAAAGCATTTTGGAGTATAGGTTCAAGCGATTAAAAGCTGCCAAACAAAACGCATTTGCTCATGGCTATAAGGGAGCGATGTTCCCCTGGGAAAGCGCGGAAGATGGTTATGAGCAGGCACCAGTCTGGGCACTAACAGGGCCATTCCAGCAGCATATCACAGCCTGCGTTGGATGGGCCTTCTGGAAGTACTTCGAAGTGACTCAGGATAAAGAGTGGCTCAAGACCAGAGGATGGCCGGTATTGAAGGAAGTAGCCACCTTTTGGGCAGACAGGGTGGAACGAAATGGGCCAGGAAAGTATGAAATTAAAAATGTAATTGGCGCTAACGAGTTTGAGGAAAATATTGACAATAATGCCTTTACGAATGGTATAGTCAAAGTAGTGTTAAAGTATGCGACTATCGCGGCAGAAAAGCTGAATATAGAACCCGACCCTGACTGGTATCATGTTTCAGAAAACATTCCAATCCTGGAATTCGAAGATGGTACTACGAAAGAAAATGAAACATATAATGGGGCTGTCATAAAGCAATCAGATGCTAATCTTCTGAGTCATCCTCTAAGACTTTATAAAGACCCAATTAAAATCAAAAAGGACCTGGATTTTTACGAACCAAGAATGTCTCCTGATGGCCCGGCTATGGGCGTATCGACTTTAGCCACTTTGCACGCCATGCTCGGGAACGGTGAAAAAGCTTTTGAGCTTTTCCAGAAAAGCTACAAACCGAATGGTGTGGGACCATTCAATGTCCTGGCAGAATGCGCAGGTGGAAAAGGAGTTGCACCTTTCTTCGCCACTGGAGCAGGTGGAACCCTCCAAACCCTGATATTCGGATTTGGTGGTATTGAAATAGATCAGGAAGGCATCAAAAGAGGAGCACAGTGCCTACCAAAGCGGTGGAAAAAGCTTGACATCAGATTTTAGCAACCCCAGCTGTTCAGGCATGAAACTTCCTGGAAGTTGATGTTCAAATAGCTTTAATGAGGAAGTCAGCGCCTATTTTGACCGAAATTGCAACCTTGGTTGTAACCATTTGTCTTTAGAGAAGTATCTTTAAAAAGGTCAAAACCAAAAACTCAATGCACTACTTCTTCAAGATCACCTTCCGCAGCTTATTGCGTCACCGCTTTTCTACTATCATCAACCTTACTGGTCTTACCACTGGTTTAGCTTGTACCTTCTTTATTTTCCTTTGGGTCAATGATGAATTGAGCGTCAATAAATTCCATGAAAAAGATGATCGACTCTTTCGGGTCATGGAGATGCAGCGATGGGGAGGAGAGATCTACGCCGCTAATTCAACTCCAGGCATTCTGGCAGAAAATTTAAAGATCGACTTTCCAGAGTTCGAATACGCCGCTACTACTACCTGGATTAACCCTCAATTGCTTTCATACGAAGATCAATCCTTCATGGAAGATGGGTTTCATGTCGGAGAAGACTATTTCAATATCTTCACTTACCCCCTTTTAGAAGGAAATGCAGATGAGGTACTGAAAGAAAAGACCT
>CAZZHO010000065.1:15080-21636 GCA_964653795.1 uncultured Roseivirgaceae bacterium
TTCACTTACCCCCTTTTAGAAGGAAATGCAGATGAGGTACTGAAAGAAAAGACCTCCATCGCGATTTCGCGAGATTTGGCAGTCAAGTTTTTTGGGAGTGTAGAAGACGCGGTAGGCAAGAGCATTCGATATGATAACGATCGCAATTTTCAGGTAAGCGGTGTTTTTGAGAATATACCTTTCAACTCCACCTATCGGTTTGATTTCGTGTTGCCATTTGAGGACTTCAAAGATGAAAATGATTGGGTTACACATTGGGGTAACAATGGGCCACACACTTTTGCTATACTAAAAGAAGGCGCCAATCACTTGGACGTAAGTGCCAAAATTCAAGATTATATCAAGGAAAAGAATGATGAATACGAGAGTAGAATTACTTTATTCCTAAAAAAATATTCCGAGCAGTATCTGTATGGCAGGTACACCAATGGTGTACAAGATGGAGGTAGAATCGAGTTTGTAAGACTCTTCACCATTATCGCCATCTTCATTCTGGTCATCGCTTGTATCAATTTCATGAACCTTTCCACCGCAAAGGCCTCCAAAAAAGCACATGAAGTAGGAGTGAGAAAAGCCATAGGTGGCAATAGAGGCGCTTTGGTGAGGCAATACATCGGTGAGTCTATATTGATTTCCTTACTCTCAATGATTTTTGCATTTGTTGTGGTCATATTGTTGCTACCGCAATTCAATGAGATCACTGATAAGACAATCGTATTAGAGATAACTCCAGGTATTCTAGGCATTGGTTTTGGTGCAGCCTTGATTACTGGATTGCTAGCTGGAAGCTACCCAGCCTTCTACTTGACACACTTCAACCCTGCCTCCGTGCTTAAAGGGGAAATCAAAAACTCAATCGGCGAAGTGTGGGCTAGAAAAGGCCTGGTAGTTTTCCAATTCACAGTTACCATCATCCTCATCATTGGCGTTATTGTTATTCAAAAGCAAACTCATTACGTCAACAACAAGAACCTCGGTTATAATCGAGAGAACGTCATTTTCTTCAATCAGAATGGTTCTATCTACGAAAAGAAAGATGCCTTCCTAACAGAAATCAGAAGAATCCCGGGTGTAGTCAGTGCTGGGTCTACCAGTCACTCGATGATGAGTCAAAACAGCAATACCATGGGATTGGAATGGAGAGGTAAAAACCCTGATGAGCAACTACTTTTCGAAAACTTCAGAGTGGATGAAACCTTCCAGGAAACCATGGGCATGGAATTGGTGGCTGGCAGATGGTTCAGCAAAGAATTCACCAATGACACCACTAAAATTCTATTCAACGAAGCCGGTATCAAGCAGCTTGGTTTCACCATTGAAGAAGCTATTGGTGAAAAAATCAGGCTTTGGGATGAGTATGACCTGGAGATCGTGGGAGTCGTGAAAGATTTCCATTTCCAGTCACTTCACAATGAAGTAGATCCTGCTTTCTTCTGGATGAGAGACACCTGGAGAGTGGCTGTAAGGTTAGAGGCCGGCAAACAAGGAGAAACCATCGCTCAAATAGGTGAAGTTTACAGTGAGTTCGCGCCTGGCTTCATTTTCGATCCTGAGTTCCTGGATAAAAGTTATGAGCGTCTGTATAACTCAGAAAAAAGAATCGGCACCCTCTCCTCCTACTTTGCAGGATTCGCGATCGTGATATCTTGTCTTGGTCTGTTTGGCTTGGCCGCATTTACAGCTGAGAAAAGAATCAAGGAAATTGGTATCCGAAAAGTGCTAGGCGCCTCGGTAACTAATATTGTGGTGATGCTCTCTACGGACTTTACGAAACTGGTTTTCATATCAATACTTTTCGCCATGCCGATAGCCTACTATTTCATGAATGAATGGCTGGAAGGTTTTGCTTATACCATCGATTTAGACTTCTGGATATTTGGAGGAGCTGCAGTTCTGTCTCTTGTAATAGCATGGGTCACGGTAAGTTCCCAGGCATTGCGAGCGGCCAATATCAATCCTTCACAATGCCTCAAAGACGAATAAATATGTAAATTGGGCTCTTAACATTCAATCTCAATACATTGAAAAGGAGCCTTTTTTCACTTATTATCCTTACTTCATGGGTCATGACGACTAAAGCCCAGGAGGTCATACAATTACCTCATGATAAAGCAGAGAACATAATCTGGCCAAATCAAGAGAAACAATACTATTCCGAAAGCTGGGAGACGCAGGTAGTAACAAATGTTTCCACACCCTCCATGGAGGTTTTTCGACCATCCGGAGCAAACTCAGGGACAGCACTGATTGTAGCGCCTGGTGGTGGACTGTATGGCTTGAGCATCAACAGCGAGGGAAATGATGTGGCCACATGGCTCAATGCGAAAGGTGTAACAGTCTTTGTATTGCGTTATAGACTCGTTCCTACTGGAGATGATGGTGCCAAAGAAATAGGAGAAATCTGGGGTTCGGACCCGGATGAAATGTATAGAAGAGTAGCTGAGGTACTACCTTATTCCATACAGGACGGCTTAAGCGCCATTCAGTACGTTCGTGAGAATGCATCCAAATATGATATCAACCCGGAGAAAATAGGATTCATGGGATTCTCCGCTGGAGGAGCTGTGACCATGGGAGTAGGATACGAATATGAGACTAGTAGCAAACCAAACTTTCTGGTTCCAGTATATCCCTGGACTGATGTCATGCCGGTGAAGCCACCTAAGTCAGACGCTCCCCCTACCCTCATCGTTTGTGCGACCGACGATCCGCTGGGTCTCGCCAAAGGTGCCACCGAATTGTACAACTCCCTGTTTGATCAAAAGAAGAACGTGGCCTTGCACATGTATGCCAAAGGAGGCCATGGCTTTGGGATGAAGAATCAAGGATTGCCCTCCGATACCTGGATAGAACGATTTTATGACTGGGCCACTTCAGAGCAGATAATCTCGGAGTGATCTTATTCTGAATGGTTAATTGAGATAAATTGAAAACAGTATTTCAGATAATGATCAGGGCAATTTGAACCAGGCCCATCCTGCAGCTTATGATGATAAGGAATTGCTAAAGCTAATAGAAGTAACAAAGGGTCTAATTGATAAGCATTGGTAAATGGCTTAAATTAGATTTCGAACTATTTCCATAGCACTACCCTATTTATGACAGTTCTTTCCACCCCCGATGAAAGGTTCGAGAACCTTCCAGATTACCATTTTAAGGCTAACTATCTCCAAACCAAAGATGGACTGAAGATGCATTATGTGGATGAAGGAACTGGCCCTACAGTACTCATGCTGCATGGAGAACCAAGCTGGTCATTTCTTTACCGTAAGATGATCACGCACCTTTCATCCAATGGATTCAGAGCCGTGGCTCCCGACTTAATTGGTTTTGGTAAATCGGATAAGCCGACAGAAAGAACAGATTATTCCTATCAAAAGCATATTGATTGGCTCAAAGACTTCATCGAAAAGTTAGACCTTCAGGACATTATGCTTTTCTGCCAGGATTGGGGTGGCTTAACCGGGCTCCGGATCATTACGGAGATGGACGAAAGGTTTTCAATGTCCATCGCATCTAACACCACTCTTCCAACTGGCAATATCACAATGCCTGAGAGCTTCATGCAATGGAGAGAGTTTTCACAAAACTCACCTGCATTCGATATCGGAAAGGTGCTCGATATGGGAACGGTACAATCATTGTCCGAAGAAGTAATCGCGGCTTACAATGCTCCATTTCCTTCAGAGGAGTACAAGGCCGGTGCCAGGATGTTTCCAACCTTGGTGCCTGTAGAATTTGATGACCCTGAATCTGCAAAGAATAGAGCCGCCTGGGAAAAGCTGGCCCAATGGAAGAAACCTTTTCTAACCATCTTCGGGACACACGACAACATCATGAAAGGTGCAGAAAAAGTATTTCAACAAATCGTCCCGGGAGCAAAAGGAGAAAACCATCACTTTTTGGAAGCTGGCCACTTCATACAGGAAGAGAAAGGTGAAGAATTAGCACAGGCGATCGTCGCTTTTCATCAAAAACATCACTAAGAGTTAGTCAAATTCCTTTTAAGGTTGTTAGTACCTAAATGAGATCGTTTAGTTTCATAGCATTATGCTTCATGTTGTTGGCTTGCGGAGATGACGAGGCTGCTCCGTCCAATTCTTTACAAAACTTCGTTGGTACATCTACTGGAATCGTTAGTGACTCTAGTGTAATCGCCTGCGCTGGTGGTGCTGGAGATAGCATCAATATTTATTATTACCCGGAGCCAGGTTTTAGTAACCATAAGCTTTGGCAACTAACAAACTCAGAAGCAGAACCTTCCAACTTCAGCAACTACATTGAAGTGGAAGCTAACAAGGAAGACTTATTCAATGGCTATTTGGCATTCTTTCCATTGACAGGATTAGAAGCAGAAACCTGGTTCATCGTTACTGGAGAAAGTAGTAACGAACTGACAATAGCCCAACCTATCAAAGTGAAGCAATTCTCAGCGCCTACCGAGTTAAATCCAGATGTATTAATTGTAGATAATACCAATCCCCTTGAACCCAAATTTGATTGGCAGGATGGATCCAATGAAGGCACGGTAATCTATTTCCAGGTGGTCTCAGATGCTGAAGAGAACCTCGTATCCGGCACTTATACTTTCGATAAGTCATGGCAGTTTTATGACCTCTCCAATGTGGTCTTGAATATTCGAGATATTAATCCTGAACCCACTTTGGAAACTGACAACACTTACAATTTCACTTTAATGGGCGTCAGTCGAGATAACTGGGTCAATATGTTGGTTACCGCAGACTTTGAAACGAAAGAGTAGACCTGTATGATACGTATCACATTCGCTGTATTGCTATTCCATATCAGCACAATACTAGTTGGCCAAAAATCATGGAATACACCTTTTGAAGAGTGTAAAGTACAGGGAAGCATTACGGTTTTTAATTACCAAAAGCAAAAGTGGATGACCAATGATCCAGAGGACAGTCAAATGGAAACTTTACCGGCTTCCACATTTAAAATAGTCAACACGCTTATAGCACTTGAGACAGGTGCCGTAAAGGATGAGCTTGAAATTATTCCGTGGATCGACAACTATGATACTACGAAATATGGGCATCGCCCCAACATCTATGAAAGCATGAGTATGAGGAAGGCCTTCAAACTTTCCGCAGGATGGGCCTATGTTGAACTAGCAAAAAGAATTGGAAAAGATCAGTACAGGCAAATCCTCACTGAAATAGGATATGGAAATGTTGATCTGTCTATCAATGATCCTGACTTCTGGAATTTTGGAGATTTTGGCATTTCCCCAGTCAATCAAATAGAGACACTGGTCGGCATCTATGAAGAAAAGTTCCCATTCTCCAAAAAAGCCTATACAATCCTGAAAGACATGATGATAGCTGAAGAAACAGATGAATATGTCCTTAGGGCTAAGACAGGCTGGACACGCGCAGGAGGAAAATACACAGGCTGGTGGGTAGGATATGTGGATAGAGAAGGAAACACTTATTTCTTCGCAACCAGACTGATCAAAAAGCGATCAGAGCACAACCCAAATTTTGGGAGCTGCAGAAAGAGTATCACGAAAACCCTATTAAAGGAAATAGGAGCAATCTAAAAGTGCTGATACTCGTATTATTATAAAAATAGTTTATTAACTATAATTGTAGTAATAAAACTCAGCATCATTGAAAAACTGGACCTGTATATTTTTAGTCTTGTCGCTCTACGCGTGTGACAAGGAATTTGAATACATTGATAAAGACTATCCTCAAGAAGAACCTAAGCTATTCGCTGAAGGAATTGTCAACCTACCAGATCGTCTTCAACAAAACATCTCGATTAGTCAGGATGGAACCGAGTACTATTTCACTCAAACCGATGGGGAAATATGGAGATATGAGCGAATTCTCAGAGTAAAGTTTCTGGGAGGCCAAGTGGAATTGGACACGCCACAATTTGTTAGAGATTTTGAATATGAAAATGAGCAATTCATTGGTGAACCCATGCTTTCTCCAGATGATGACAGACTATATTTTATAGCGGATTATCCTCCTGACATTTTTAGTACCAAAAGATTGGATAATGGTGGTTGGTCGGTTGTACCAATCAAACATGCTTTGAGTACACCGAAAGATGATTGGTATGTTACCTTCAGTGGCGACAATCTTCTTTTTACCAATGGGACAGCTTATACCAGTTCGAGAAAGAATGATGCCTATAGACCAGCGAAGAAATTTGAAGCTGAATTCAACAACTCAGATGTGAGGGATCCAGTACTGTCCAAGGATGAAAGTTTTATCATTTTCGCTAAAAAAGCATCTGAGGAGTCCGGCCAGATGGATTTATTCATCAGCTTTAAGAAAGATGGAGAATGGCCTGAACCCATAGCTTTGAATGACAAGATCAATACGGAGGCGTTTGAATTTGCCCCCTACATCTCACCGGATGGTAAGTTTCTATTCTTCTCCAGACGAGATTCCTGGATAAACGCCACCTATTCAAATATCTATTGGGTCAGTTTAAGCTCTATTTTGGAATCAACTAGAGACTCCCAACAACCCCAATCCGATCCAATAAGATAATACCCGGCTTTTCTGTATTCATT
>CAZZHO010000065.1:21736-23643 GCA_964653795.1 uncultured Roseivirgaceae bacterium
TCCTCGTTTATACTTTCTAACAGTCCTGGATCACCCGCGGCTACTGATATGGTGATCAAGTCCTTTGACCCAAACTCAAATGTACTGTCCAAGGCTATGGTATAGTTAGCTTCTTCCGATATGGAATCATTTTGCCACCCTAAAACCAAAGCATGGTTATGCTGATGTCGACCAGCTCGAAATTGTAAATAGTCTTCTGCCCAAAGAGCAAAACCAACTGCCGTCACATTCCCATTCTTCACAGTGGTGACATCAATATCCTCTTCAAAATCCGCCAAGTAAGATGTCTCAGAATCCTCATACAGGGTAAGGTTAATTACGTTTTCCGGCAGCCATCGATCAGCCTGACGCAGGTCTCGAAAGACCTTTGCATATTTCTGTTTTCCATTTAATGAGACCTCCAAAAATGAGCTAATCAAGACTTCCGCATACTTGCGCTGCTCCTCTCCTGAGATCATAGGCTGCGTGTTAAGGTACATCTTATACGGAAAACCAGCATCATGCCTTCCCCAACCAGTATTGAACTGTCCATGATTGGCGCCGTGGATATACACACCTGATTTCAAATGAAAGCTGCTATCAGAAAATCCAATCCTTTGAAGTTGTCGTAACCCAAAAAAACTATCTTCATCGCTATCGTAAGAACCTTGTATTCCGAGATAATCTACGTTCTCAAGCACTACTCTTCTATCATACCTGTAATCGGTTGGTGCAATGGCTATTACCGATCTGATGCCGAAATTGAAATCAAATTGCTCTCGAGCATCGTCCGGAAAGTATGGAAGCGCATTAAAAGCCGCTGCAATAGGCACAGCTTCCCCTCCTCTGGAATGTCCAACCAGCGCAATCTTTTCCAAATCGGCCTTTCCACTTAAAGGATGGCTTTTATCAATATTCCATTCCCGCCACTGCTCCAGATGTTTCAACAGCAGCCATGCACGAGCTGGTAGTTCCTTCCCACGAAAGTCCCCTACCCAAGATCCATTTATGAAATTCTCGTCGACCGATACTACAATGAACCCTCTACTTGATAATAGCTCTCCCAAATAAGCATATCCTGGATCAGAATAATCCTCCATATTATGATTACCATGGACAATCAAGACTATCGGAAAGGGACCATCCCCTTCAGGCATCCAAACAGTCCCATTGAGAGGCCACTCTTCTATACCAAAGCCCCAATATTCCTTTCGCTTCTCTGCCTGTCGCTTCTTCCATGATGGTAAGATGTATCGACCATTAACAGTCCTAGAGGTATAATCGGCTTCCGCACCATACTCCGGCCGTTGGTTGTTGACCCCACTCCCATACGTAAATTTATTGAAAGCATATACCCCTGGTGCGGAAGGATCTGGTAAATCGATCAATTGGTCAGATGGAATAAGCTTCTGAGAAAATTCATTGTCATATGGATTGGTGCCTTCTGACAACAACCAGGTTGCAGCATAGATAAGGTACCCAACTCCCACTATTCCACATATAGAGATTATCGCTTGTTGGAACCTCCTAGACACTTTCCAATTACCTGTAAGAAAGGCCGACAATGCACCTCCAACAAAAGCCGAAGAGATAAGAGCGAATGATCCTCCGAGGTAGAAAAAATGATTGGGCATACTGAATCTCGTATTCTTCAAAACCATCAGCAAACCAATGGCTGCGCCCAATGCTCCAATGAAATAGAATGGATAAAGTCGGAGCGACTTTACCACCAACACCGAAAGGACCCAAAAAATCACAAAAGAGAGCATTGTCACCCCCACCGCTCCCAGAACTATCCATACTCTCTCAGTGCCATAATAAACTTGGATAGATGTCCACAAAGTAGCGACAAAAGCCAACAGAATAACCCCAATACCAGCCCCAATCCAATATCTATCTCCCTGAAGAAGGACACTCCTCCTGGGAAT
>CAZZHO010000066.1:0-23539 GCA_964653795.1 uncultured Roseivirgaceae bacterium
GATAATATTGAAAGTCGAAAAAGCGAATGCCAAAGCCCCTAGAAGTCGTACCACTAACGTAACATTTAGTGGTACGACTTCTAGGGGCTTTGGCATTCGTACCACTAACGTAACATTTAGTGCTAGACCTAGCACATAAAACCCTGACATCAGAAGCATTAAGATGGCAATTTCCGTATGTAGAAATGACTTTAGAAACTTTTGAACATAAATAAATGGGTTTGTAGAGCCACCTACCATTAAAGGCATTCCTGAAAACTCGGTATTACTCCACTTCAAATTTCTACCCAGCTCTCTGTATTCCGACAATTCTCGAGAAGTACCTGAAAGTTGGACGTTATCACTTTGAATAAAGTCCTTCCCTTGATAAAGCGGCAAGAAAAAGAGACTAGCTATAACAAAGAATATCGCATGAACTAATAAATGCGGAATAATACCTTTCAGTTTTTCCATATTGTGATTTTAAAGGATGGCTTTCGGCACCGATTGGACAAAAATCCATTTCTTTCTTACCAAATCCAATGCTAAAAGCAGGTTTGCAGGTGTCTTTTCCTTACTAACTCCTTTAAGGAATTTTTAAAGTTTTCAATTTAAATCGATTGCATTTAAAATTTAATCGAGAAAAAATTCCAAGAATTTCTGCCTGCATATTTTTTGATTAATATTGGCGCCAATTTGAAAGCTAGTCAGGGGCAACTTTGCACACTGAAATGAAGAGTATAGCAGTTTTTACCTCAGGAGGAGATGCACCGGGCATGAATGCCTGTGTTAGGTCGGTGGTGCGCAGTGCCCTTTATTTCGGCTTAGATGTCTATGGAATAAAGTATGGCTACAATGGCATGATTGAAGGTGACATCTACAAGATGAAATCCTACTCTGTCAGCAATATTCTGCAAAGGGGGGGCACCATTCTAAAATCCGCTCGTAGCAAAGAGTTTATGACCCCCGAAGGAAGAGAGAAAGCTTATAATCAATTAAAGAAAAGGGGTATTGAAGGCTTGGTAGCCATTGGCGGAGATGGTACTTTCACTGGTGCCAACATCTTTCATGAAGAATTTGGCATCCCTATCGTTGGCGCTCCAGGCACGATAGACAATGATTTATTCGGATCTGATTTTACCATTGGGTTCGATACCGCGGTAAACACAGCCCTCGAGGCAATAGATAAAATTCGAGACACAGCCAATTCTCACGATCGCGTTTTCTTCGTTGAAGTCATGGGTCGCCATTCAGGATATATAGCCATACACTGTGCTATTGGAGGAGGTGCAGAATTTGCCATGGTTCCTGAAACATCTACTACCCTAAACGATGTAATCCAGACACTTAAAGAAGGTAGGGATCGCCAAAAGACCTCATCTGTTGTAATAGTAGCTGAGGGTGGCGTACAAGGAAGTGCTTTAGAAGTAGCTGAAAAAGTAACTAAAGAACTACCTGAAATGGATATCCGGGTTTCAACGTTAGGGCACTTACAACGTGGTGGGCCTCCAACTTCCTTCGACAGAATCCTTGCCTCGAGATTAGGTATGGCCGCTGTGGAAGGTCTTTTAAATGGAAAGACCAATGTAATGGCTGGAGTAATAGACAAGAAAGTAAACTATACTAGTTTCAAATTAGCAATCTCCAAATCCAAGCCGATAAATGAAGATTTAATGAGACTTGTGGAAGTCTTAAGTATTTAGTTCTTTATCGATTTCCTGAAAAATCTCATCCTCCTGAGATGGATGAAACCACCTTATACTTTCATCTTTCTTGAACCAAGTAAGTTGTCTTTTAGCATACCTCCTACTATTTCTTTTCAATAGCCTGATTGCTTCTTCCTGATCATATTTTCCTTCTAGAAATCCAAAAATCTCGGAATAGCCAACCGTTTGAAGGGCATTGAGCTTTCGTTGTTGGAAAAGACCTCTTGCTTCGTCAATTAAACCTTCAGTTAACATTAGGTCCATTCTAACATCGATTCTTTTATAAAGAACGTCCCGAGGTAAATTGATTCCAATTTTAATATTCTTGAATGGCCGGTCTGATTTGGTTTGATTTTGAAAACTTGAAAATGGTTTTTTAGAGAACCTGATTACTTCTAAAGCCCGTATTACTCTTTGAGGATTCCTTTGATCCACTTTCGAAAAATATTCACCATCCTTCTCCTCCAATTCAGCTAGAAGGTTCCCCAGTCCTTTGGTCTCAAATTCAGAAACCAAGCCTTCCCGTACTTCCTCAGGTATCTTGGGAAATTTATCCAAACCCTCCCAGACTGCTTTACAATATAACCCTGAACCTCCAGTCATCACCACAACATTATATTTAACAAAAAGGTCATCAAGCAAAGCCATCACGTCTTTTTCGAACTCTCCAACATCATATTGATCATGAACCGACAATGAATTGATAAAATGGTGTCTGGCTTCCAGCAGATCCTGCATTGAAGGCTTGGCCGTACCTATTTCCATTTCTCTATAGAACTGTCTTGAGTCGGACGAGATAATTTCAGTCTTCAACTTATTGGCTAACGCAATGGCAACCTTTGTTTTACCAACAGCAGTAGGACCTACAACCGAAATAAGTAATGGTGTCTTGTCGTTTCCCATTTGACGAATAAAGCCGAAAAATCGGTAATTTTAAAGATATGGGAGAAGTGATAAATTCCACCCTTGAGAGCTTGCAAAGGCAAGTTTTTGGCCTGCAAAAAAAGCTCACCGTCATTCAAAAGGAACACACTCGTGTTCTTGAAAGGACTAACTATCATTTCAAAGAAATTTTCAATAGCTCAAGTGACCTGATCCAAATCTTCAAGCCTAAAGGTGAAATCATCTTTGTCAATGATGCCTGGAAGACCAAACTAGGGTATGATGACGAGGATCTACTAGATTTAAAATTTCTTGATGCCATTCATCGTGACCACCAACGATCCACCCTCGAGAAACTCCTCAAAATCACAGCAGGAGTTAAAAGTGAGAAGATTGATACTGTTCTCACTTCCAAATACGGCAAAAATATATTCGTCAAAGGCACCCTGACCTGTGTATTTGAAGACGATCAGCCAGTAGAATACCATTGCATCTTCTATGATATCACTGAGAGGATAAGAGCGGAAAGAGCCCAAAGTCTCTATTACAAAATCGCTTCATTGACCATCCATACCAATAAGATGGAAGATTTCTATGAAGAGGTATTTCTTGAAATCAAAGACTTCTTAAAAGCCAAAAATTTCTCAATAGCAACCAGACAACCACGCAAGAAAGCTTTCCATTTCACTATAAAAAAGGACGAATTTCAAGAAGGAAAGGGAGAGGAAACAAGCCTGGACGTAGCATTAGCTGAGTACACTTTGGACTATGGACGTCCACTCATGATGTATTCTGATGGCATCATCAAATTGATGAAACAGAAAGGGATCAATGAGGACATAGCGATTCCAAGGATATGGATGGGAGCCTTAATGAAACTTGGAGGCAAGCCCACTGGGGTTATGTCTGCTTACTCTTATAACCATGAGTCAAGTTACAATCATAAGGACCTAGAATTACTTGACTTCATTGCGAGTCAGGTAAGTCTGGCTCAGCAACGCAAAATTGATGAAAGAAAAATTGAAGATCAAGCCGCGAGGCTAAGCGCAATTTTCGAAAGTAGCACCCACCAAATTTGGTCTATTGACCGTTCTTTTCGCTTCACTTCCTTCAATAGCAATTTCTCTGACTCATTTCTAAATTATTATGGTGTCGCTCCTGAGTTAGGGATGAAACTGGGAGAAAATGAAATATTAAATGAAGAAGAGAGAGATCAATGGGCAGAAGAGTATGACGCGGCTTTTGACGGAGAAATAAGGAATTTCCAGAGATTGATAGTTAGCCGGAAAGGTGAAAAAATATGGCGTGATGTCTTCTTAAACCCCATTTTTCTACCTGATGGCACCATTGAAGAAGTCTCGGTAATTGCAAATGACATTACAGAAAAGAAACAAAACGAAAGGTCACTAAAGGAAAGTGAAGAAAAGTTCAGGAACATTTTTGAGTCTTTTCAAGACATATACTTCAGATGCGATTTGGAAGGCCTTGTTTCTATGGTAAGCCCCTCCGCTACTGAAGTATTAGGCTACTCATCAAAAGATCTTGTCGGCAGAAGAATAAGTGATTATTTCCTTTCAAAGGAGAGTATAGCCAGGCTTATTAAGAAACTCTACGACAAAAAGAGGGTCAAAAACTTTGAGGGAAGCACGAAAACTAAGGATGGTCGCACCATACAATTCTTATGCAACGTGAGACTCGTAAGTGTTGAAGGAGAGAAAATCGAAATTGAAGGGGTAGCAAGAGACATTACGCAACTAAAGAAAACCAATGAAGAACTAAGGCAGGCCAAAGATCTTGCTGAGCATTCACTTCAAATCAAAGAGCGTTTCTTGGCCAACATGAGTCATGAGATTAGAACCCCTATGAACGGTATCATTGGGATGATTGATTTGTTGGGGTCTACCAAACTCAATGAGGAACAAACAGAATACGTAAGGACTGTAAGAAAGTCATCCGATACCCTATTGAACATATTGAATGACATCTTGGATCTGTCGAAAATAGAAGCAGGTAAGATGGAACTCAGAAAAAACCCACTGAAACTAGTGGAGACATTTGAGAAAATCTATGACTTATACTCGCAACAGGCCCAATTAAATAACACTAACCTCTATTACCACATTGACGATAATCTACCAGAGTGGATTCTGGCAGATGAGACCAGGCTCGTTCAGGTAATTTCGAACCTTACATCTAATGCCATTAAGTTCTCCCCAAACAAGGGGAACATCAACATCAGCGTAAAGCAAAAGAGGAAATCAGGAAAAAAAATAATTTTCCAGGTGTCAGTGAAAGACTCTGGAATAGGAATCTCCCCCGAAGACCAGGAAAAGCTCTTTCAAAGTTTTAGTCAAATTGATAATTCAAGCTCCAAGACATTTGCAGGAACCGGATTGGGATTGGCCATTTCTAAAGAGCTGGTAAAATCAATGGATGGAGAAATAGGTGTTGTTTCTACACCTGGACTTGGTAGTACTTTCTGGTTCACATTCATCGCTGAAAGCGTCAGTGGATTGGCGCCAAACAAGGAATCCATAGAAGACACATCGATATCAAAGGAATTCATACATACCAAACCAAATATTCTACTTGTCGATGACAATGAGGTAAATAGAAAAGTAGCATCCCAAATTCTTGAAAAATCAGGCTGCCTTGTAACGCAGGCTTCCGATGGTTACAGCGCTATCGACCTGGTCGATCAAAGAGAATTTGATTTGGTATTTATGGACATTCAAATGCCTAAGATGGACGGAATAGAAGCTACTCATGGTATAAAAAAGCTGAATAAGAGCATCCTCCCTCCCATAGTCGCCATGACCGCTTATTCCATGGAAGAGGATCAAAACAGGTTTTTGAAGCAAGGTCTAGATGATTATTTACCAAAACCTATCAAAGCGAATCAACTTATAGAAAAAGTTCGGAAATGGATCAATTTTGAACCGGTGACGGTAAGTGATGAAGTTTTCGCTGAATCTACAGAAGACCTGGTTATCAACCAGAACACTTTGAATCAGTTATTTAAATATGGCGGCACCGAACTAATCCAGAGTGTACTTCATGATTTCAATGAAGAAACCAGAGCTCAGTTAAAGGATTCATTGAAATGGCTAAAGACAACAGAAATGGAAGAGTTGGAGAGAGCCATGCACACACTAAAAGGTAATGCTGGAACTCTGGGTATTGAGAAAGTATCGAAGGTGGCAGAAAAGATTGAAAAGAAAATAAAAGCCAATAACTTTGATAATATCTCAGATGATTTAGCCTGCTTGGAAGAGACTTTCCATGAGTTTCAAGAGAATTATCAAAACCTGATTATAGACAAAAACTAATTTTCAAAATGGGTAAAAAGATCCTGGTTGCAGAAGACAGTTCAGTAATCCAAAATTTGACTAAAAGGATACTGACTATTCAGAATTATGAGATAAGCTCAGTTAAAAACGGCGTTCAGGTAATGGCTGAATTAGAAAAGGAAAAATTCGACTTGGTTCTCATGGATATTCATATGCCAGAAATGGACGGCATGACCTGCTCTAAGGAAATCAGGATACAAGATCCGGGTGGGAATAAAGAAATTCCTATCATCGCGATAACTGGTAACGCTAAAAATTATTCAATCGAAGACTTCAAGGAGGCAGGTATCAATGATTTTCTACCCAAGCCTCTCAATTACGACAACATGGTTGAGATGGTGAAATCTTACATAGAAAACTAAATGCAAGTAAAATTCACGAACCACTTTCTTAACAAGCTTGAAGATCTATTTTCAGAGACTGACTATATCCTCAGGTATGAAAAAGGTCGATTCCAATCTGGATACTGCATCATAAATGAAAGTAAAGTGGCGGTGATCAATAAGTACTTTTCACTCGAAGGTAAAATCAGCAGTCTCCTCGATATTCTTAAGACCATCCAGGTAGACCAGAGCGCTTTAAGTGAGAAAAACAGGAAACTATATCAAGAGATAATCCAAACCGAGTTACAACTTTGACAATTACATTTCTCGGAACAGGTACCTCTCAAGGAGTACCTGTAATTACCTGTACCTGCCCTGTTTGCACGTCGCTTGACTATAGAGACAAAAGGCTTAGAACATCAGTTCACATAGCAGTTGAAGATCACAGTTTGGTAATCGATACTGGACCTGACTTCAGACAACAGATGCTTCGAGAAAGGATCAGAAAACTGGACGCTATACTTTTCACGCATGAGCACAAAGACCATACTGCCGGACTTGATGACGTAAGAAGTTTCAACTTTTCGCAAAAGAAGGACATGCCGATTTATGGCAGAAAACAGGTATTGGAACAGATAAAAAGAGAATTTGCCTATGCCTTTGCTGAGATAAAGTATCCTGGGGTACCTAGTATCACCACCAATGAGATAACAAACAATGAGTTTAATGTCGATGGCTTGAGAATAAAGCCCATAGAAGTGATGCATCATAAACTCCCGGTATTTGGGTTTAGAATAGGAGACTTTTCCTACATCACCGACACCAACTATATAAATGAGAAGGAGCTAGAGAAGGTAAAGGGCTCTAGAGTCCTGGTCCTAAATGCTCTACAGAAAAGCGCCCATATAAGTCATTATACTCTTGATGAGGCCGTAGAGGTAGCCATCAAAGCTGGAGCAGAAAAAACCTATCTAACTCATATCAGCCATAAACTTGGGCATCACGCAGAGGTCAGCAAAGAGCTCCCACAAAATATCCACTTGGCATATGATGGTCTAAAATTGGAGATTTAGACCGTGTATCATACTTACTTTTTCATTCGAAAACTTTCGGCTGAGCTTTCTCAAAAGGTTCAAGGAATGAAAGTACTGGAATGTTTTAGCCAGAACAAAGATGAGCTTATCATTGCCTTAGCTAACCAGCAAGAGCAACTATTTATAAAATGTGCCTTGAGCCCCGAGCTTGGCCTAATCTCTTTTCAAAATAATTTTTCAAGAGCCAGAAAAAACAGCGTTGACCTGTATAGTGAGATTTTAGATAAGAGCATCCTAAATGTAAAACAAGTAGCATTTGATAGAAGCTTTTATTTTGAGTTAGAGGGCGACAATCAATTATTGTTCAAGTTACACGGAAGAAGAAGCAATGTACTTCTATTCACCCAAGATGGTCCACCGCGGCTATTCAGGAAGAATCTTCATGCTGATGTAAATATTACAATTGATCAGCTAGCTAGGGAGATCAACCTAATCCAACCAGACGAAAGGGATATTGACCAATTGAAAATTCTTCTCGGTAAAAACAATAATATCAAGTCCAATTCAACGGATGAAATTATTGGCATTGCCAAAGACCTTTTAAACGCATCTGGTTTTCTGATTTCAACGGATTATAAAGGAGTACCAGAAATCAAAATATTAGGTAAAGATCAATCCAACATCTCCACTCACTCACCCATTGAGGCCTCCAACCTACTCGCTAAATCCTTTTCACAAGAATATTTTCTCAATAAAGAGAAGAATGAAATTAGATCATTGCTCAACAAGAAAATTAAGAGCACTCAGAATTACATCCAAAAAGCAACGCTGGAGCTGGATAAAATCAAAAATCGCAGGAGCTTTGAGGAGATCGCCAATATTGTTATGGCCAACCTTCATATTTTACCAGATAGTGGAGGAGAAAAAAGCGTTTTTGATTTCTACCAAGACCAGGATATTTCCATAAAAATTAAACCCGGCACGAGTCCTCAGAGACATGCAGAAAACCTGTACAGAAAGGCAAAGAATCAAAAAATCGAATTAATCAAGGTAACTGACAATATAGAACAGAAATTACTTCAGCAACAAGATTTACAAAGTCTCCTTTCAACACTCGATAAAATAAAAGATTTCAAAGAACTCAAATTATTTAAAAAGCAAAACAAGTTTGAAGTTGAGAAAATAAAGGAGCAAAATCTACCATACAATGAATACATCTGTAATGGCTTCAGAATTTGGGTTGGAAAAAACGCTAAAGCAAATGACGAGCTCACATTAAAGTTCTCTCACAAAAATGATCTCTGGTTACATGCCAGGGATGCAGCTGGATCACATGTCCTGATAAAAGAACGACCAGGTAATAATATCCCAAACCCCGTCATTGAATATGCAGCAAGCCTGGCAGCTTATTTTTCCAAAAGAAGAACAGACTCCCTGTGTCCAGTGATCTTCACTCCCAAGAAATTTGTAAGAAAGAGAAAGGGTAGTCCACCGGGATTAGTCACCCTCGATAAGGAACAAGTTGTTATGGTAAAGCCAATCAAACCCGAGGCCATTTAGGTATTTTTACCTGAGCTATATCTATCAAAGGCTGTTGCCATTATGAGTGCTGTTTCTATTTTGTATGTAGATGATGAAGAAAACAACCTCCTTTTATTCAAGGCAAATTTCCGTAGGAAATACAATGTATTTTTAGCCCAATCAGGCCCAGAAGGCCTAAAGGAACTAGCCTCACATCATGATATTTCTGTAGTGATATCCGACATGAGGATGCCTGTCATGTCTGGAATTGAATTTATAAGACGGGCAAGAGTCAAATATCCTCACATGACATATTTTATTCTCACAGGGTTCGAATACAATTATGAAATCGACAAAGCCCTGAAAGACTCGACAATCCAACGGTATTTCACAAAGCCTTTTGACGTAAATGAAATTGAATGTGCCATTGATGGGGTAACCAAATCAAAATGATCACCCATTGACATTACTTCGTATATTTCCATTTCCATCATAAAGAACCTCTAACTAAGCTTTTGAATAATTCGAAAAAGAAACTTTTCAACGACCCGGTTTATGGGTTTATCTCGGTAAGAAGTGAACTGGTTTTCGAAATCATTCAACATCCTTATTTTCAGAGGTTGAGGAGGATAAAGCAGCTGGGACTTACAGACTTCATTTATCCGGGTGCGTTGCATACCCGATTCCATCATGCCCTTGGTGCCATGCATTTAATGGACAAAGCGCTAACATCTTTAAATTCGAAGGGGCATATGATTTTTGATGCGGAATATGAAGCCGCCATCATTGCGATATTGCTTCATGATATCGGACATGGACCATTTTCTCACACGCTGGAGTTCAGTCTATTTAAAGATATAAATCATGAACAGATAACACTTTGGACATTAAACCAACTTAATAAGGAATTTGAGGGTCGACTAAGTATGGCAATCCAAGTCTTTGAAGGCCGCTATCCAAGAAAATTTCTAGGACAACTAGTTTCTAGCCAGCTTGATATGGATAGGCTTGACTACCTGCAAAGAGATTGCTTTTTTACAGGAGTCAATGAAGGAAAAATTGGAGCTGAAAGGATTATAGAAATGCTAAATCTGGTTGGTGACGAGCTGGTAGTTGAAGAAAAGGCCATTTACAGCATTGAGAATTTTTTGAGTGCCAGGCGACTTATGTATTGGCAAGTCTATTTGCATAAAACAGCAATAAGCGCAGAGAGAATGCTAATAGAGATAATCAAAAGAGCCAAGAAACTACGTCAATCCGGCGACACCATTACTGCAACTCCAGCCTTGGCAATCTTTCTCGAAAGAGATATTGATCAGAAGGACTTTTCAGAAGATCCGGATATCCTCAAAGTCTTCATGCAAATGGACGATACAGACATATGGGGGTCCATAAAATTTTGGATTAATCACAAAGACCTAATTCTCAGCACATTATGTAGGATGCTGGTAAACAGAAAACTTTTTCAGGTAAAGCTGCTGAATGAAAAAGTGGATAGACAAGAATATGAACGCCTATTAAAAAGAGTTTCTGAAGATTTAGGTGTCTCCAAAGAACAGGCCAAATACTTTGTAAAAAAAGGAAAGGTAACAAACTCAGCATACCTGCCTTCAGATCAAAGCATCAAAGTCCTAATGAAAAACGGGACAATATCAGACGTGGCTTCCGCCACCGATCTTCCTAATATTAAAGCCATGAGCAAAATCGTTGAGAAGCATTACATATGTTGGCCAAAACACATAAACCTTAATTGATGGCTGGAATGACATTCACACTTGAACAAATCACTGCACTTCTGGGTGGGGAGTTAGAAGGAGATCCATTGCTACAGGTCGATCAGATTCAAAATATAGAGACTGCTGAAGCCAATAGCATCACCTTCTTATCAAACCCAAAGTATGAACCCTACTTGTACACCTCAAAGGCTGGAGCAATTATTATCCAGAAGGATTTAGAAGTAAAAAGTTCTGTCAATAGCAGTCTAATTCGAGTAGACAACCCCTACTCATCATTCACCCTGCTATTGGGAGAGTATCAAAAATTGCAAATACTCCAAAAGATTGGTGAAGAGGCGCCTGTTTATAAGGGTGACCAAATTGCAATTGGAGAAAAATATTACCTGGGAGCATTTTCATATATTGGAAGTGGTTCAAAAATTGGTAAAAATGTCAAAATATTCCCCCAATCATACATCGGAGAAAATTGTGAGATTGGTGACAATACAATTATCTACTCAGGTGTAAAGATCTATGCAAACACCAAAATAGGAGGTTACTGCACTATCCAATCAGGCGCCATCATTGGTTCAGACGGCTTTGGTTTTGCTCCTCAAGACGATGGTTCTTACAAGTCAATTCCTCAAGTGGGCAATGTCGTCATCGAAGACCATGTGGATATTGGGGCGAACACCGTTATTGACTGTTCCACGTTTGAATCTACCATCGTAAAAAAGGGTGTCAAACTTGACAACCTCATCCAGGTTGCCCATAATGTTCAAATAGGTGAAAATACAGTGATAGCAGCCCAAGCCGGAATAGCCGGCTCAACACATGTTGGCAAGCAATGTATCATTGGAGGTCAAGCCGGTTTGGTAGGGCATATTCAAATAGCCGACGGCACAAAAGTCCAGGCACAATCTGGAATAACAAAAAGAACTAAGGAGAACACAGCATGGTACGGAAGTCCAGCTCTACCCTATAATAATTATGTGAAATCCTACACAGTATTCAGAAGGCTTCCGGAGCTCCTCAAAAGGATCGAGGAACTTGAAGAAAAACTTCTAAATTTGGGCGCTGAATAATCCATTATCGGACCTAAACTGCTAGGTCCTCGACTATGAAACTGCATCAGCACACCATCAAGCAAGAAATAACCGTATCGGGAATTGGTTTGCACACCGGGGTTAACTCCAACATGACTTTCGTTCCGGCCAAGCCAAATCACGGTATAAAATTTCAAAGAACAGATTTAGAAGGAAGTCCAATTATTGATGCCGATGTAGACAATGTTGTCGATCTATCCAGAGGCACTTCAATAGAGCAAAATGGCGCCAGAGTTAATACTGTGGAACACACACTTGCAGCTATTGTTGGTTTGGAAATTGACAATATACTCATCAAACTGGATGGACCCGAGCCACCCATAATGGACGGCAGTAGTTCAGGATTCATGGATTCGCTACTGGAAGCAGGACTTGAAGAACAAAACGCTCAAAGAAATTTTTTCGAAATTCCTGAAAGTGTAACATACGAAGACAAAAACAGAAACGTCGAAATAGCTGCGTTGCCACTTGATGATTATAGAGTCACCGTAATGGTTGACTACAACTCTCCAGTACTTGGAAGTCAGCATGCGACACTTACCAATATTGAGGACTTCTACAAGCAAATTTCATCTGCTAGGACCTTTTGTTTTTTACATGAAATAGAGGAACTGTATAAACAGAACTTAATCAAGGGAGGAGATTTAAGCAACGCAATTGTGGTTGTAGATCGACAGGTTGAAGATGGGGAATTAGATCACCTAGCAGGTCTTCTAAAGAAGCGGAAAGTTGAGGTCAAAAAAGAGGGAATACTTAATAATGTCAAGTTAAGATTCAAAAATGAACCAGCAAGGCATAAGCTTTTGGACATTGTAGGGGATTTAGCTCTAGTAGGCAGGCCGCTAAAAGCTCAGATACTTGCTGCAAGGCCAGGACATGCTGCCAACATAGCCTTTGCCAAAAAATTAAAAAAATTAATGCTGGAGTCGGGAGAAAATAATGTCCCCTCTTACGATCCGAAACTGCCTCCTGTAATGGAAATAAGTAAGATCCAGAATATTCTTCCTCACAGATACCCATTCTTACTAATAGATAAGATTTTTCATCTTGATGATATAACTGTTGCCGGAGTTAAAAATGTAACCATGAATGAGCCGTTCTTTCAGGGTCACTTCCCTGGAAACCCTGTGATGCCTGGTGTACTCCAGATAGAAGCCATGGCACAAATAGGTGGCATATTGGTCATGAACACGGTGCCGGATCCAGAGAACTACTGGACTTATTTTCTTGGAGTAGAGAATTTCAAGTTTCGGAAAATGGTGTTCCCAGGGGATACTTTAGTTATAAGGTGCGATTTAATGGCTCCAATTCGTCGAGGTTATGCTAAAATGAAAGGCGTGGCATATGTAGGCAATAACCTAGTTTGCGAAGGGGTTATGACAGCTGTAATAGTAAGAAAAGACGCATGATCAGTCCTCAAGCATACATACATCCAGAGGCTCATATAGGCAGCAAGGTAGTAATCGAACCTTTCGCATACATCGACAAGAATGTCGAAATAGACGAAGGTTCCTGGATAGGCCCAAACGCTTGCATTTGGGAGGGCGCCAGAATTGGCAAGAACTGCAGAATTTTCCCAGGAGCACAGATATCTGCTATACCTCAAGATATGAAGTTCAACGGTGAAAAGACACTGACAATTATCGGGGATGGTAGTTCCATACGAGAATTCGTTACCATTAGCAGAGGAACAAAAGATAGAAATGAGACTGTGGTAGGGTCCGACTGTCTCTTGATGAATTATGTCCATATTGCTCATGATTGCTCAATAGGTGATAACTGTATTTTATCAAATTCGGTACAAGTTGCAGGCCACGTAGAAATCGGGAGCTATGCTGTGGTAGGAGGCACCTCTGCTATTAGGCAATTTGCCAGAATAGGCGCTCACGTAATGATCGCAGGTGGCTCTTTGGTAAGAAAGGATGTCCCACCGTTCGTGTCAGCTGCAAGAGAACCCCTCGGCTATAGCGGAATAAATGCCATAGGTTTGAAGAGACGAGGTTTTACAACCGAACGGCTCAATGAAATCCAAGAGATTTATCGAACGATCTATCTAAGCGATTCTAACACAACTAAAGCCCTTAAGACTCTGGAGCAAGACTTTAAATCCACAGAAGACAGGGATTTAATTATTGAATTTATACGAAACTCGGAGTTAGGAATCATGAAAGGTTTAGAATAATTCTGATGGAAATATGCCTGTCAAACCTAGGTAAGAAATACGGTAGAAGGTGGATTTTCAAGGAAATAAACCAAGTCATCGAAGAAAATGAATCTTGGGCTATTTGTGGACGGAATGGCTCGGGAAAGAGTACTCTATTAAAAATTATTGCAAATTATCACACTCCCTCCCGGGGACGTATTGAATACAAAACTCAAGGACAGGTCCTTGAAAAGTCCACAGCGACTTTGAGAATTAGTTATACAGGTCCTGATCAAAATCTTATCGAGGAGTTCACACTGGAGGAACATCTAAATTTTCATTTTCAGTTTAAAGTCCCATTGATTTCAAAAGAATTGCTATTGGAAAAGAGTGGTCTAGAAGCAGCGAAAAAGACATTCGTCAAGGATTTTTCCTCAGGAATGAAGCAAAGATTGAAACTGGCATTAGCACTTTATTCTTCAAGTCAGCTACTATTGTTGGATGAGCCCACTGCATTCATGGATCATGCAGGAATAGAATGGTTCCGAAGCGAAATCAGGCAGAAGGTGAAAAATGTTACTTTGATTATAGCATCAAATCAAAGCTATGAATATGACTTTACTAAGAATTTTATACAACTGTAAGAAGAAATCCGACACTTGAATTTGAAAATAAATAGGGAAAAAATTATACTTTTGACAGAGAAAATTCACAACACAACAACACAATTAGTATTATGAAAAAGTTTAAATCACTCTTTTTTGCAGCTGCGTGCATGTCTCTAATGATTTTTGCTGCATGTGGGGATAGTGGAGGAGGGGATGATCCAGCTCCATCTGCAGGAGAGACACAAGCTGAAGCAATTTCCGGAACATGGACTACTGACTTCACAGCAAATGAAAATGCCATCACTTTTGATGGTCAATCACGAGCAGAAGATTGGGGAAGCTTTAGTCTGACACTATCTGGCGCGTCGGAAAACGCCGATGGCGTATGGGGAGGAACTTACAGTGCTTCAGGTCAACCTTCAGGTGACGGACAAATTATTTGGCCTTCATCAGGTACTTGGGCTTTCCCAAGTGCGACAAGCACACAATTGATGGTTAGAGACGATGGAGTTGAAATTTCGATTGTTTCAGTCTCTGAAACTGAACTAGCACTAAGGTTTACTGTTGCAGACCCTAATGCAAGGGCAGCTGGATTCTTCGATGCGCAGTGGTCATTTACCATCAGCAAAGGCAACTAGACCTTACTTAAAGTCTTAAAGATACAGGGTACTCTACTTGAGTACCCTTTTTTATTTTTGCGGTGAGATGCAGTATTTTCATTTAGACAAAAACTATCTTCTAAAAGAAGCACAGAAGAACAAAAAAGATGTGCTTTTGGAAAAATGGGTTCTACAGTCTATTGAAGGATATATGATAACCAATAACCCAATGGGACTGGTAGATGCCTTTATCGAAAGAGTTTCAGGAGTTACAAATTACAGCACTGATTTTCTTTCGGATACCTATGATTTATTAGCTGCATCATACAGATTCCTGTTCTCTTCTAACCAACTAGAATTCCTTTGGGATGGATCTTCCCATTTCCTAAAATACTCTGAAGAATGGGAAACGCAGTTCAATCACTGGATATATGGACTTTGCCTGCAAGATCATATTAATCGATCTATTCTAAAGACCTGTGTTTTAAAGGAAAATGGAAATCACCTGCTACTAGAAAAGAATTTTTCGAGACTAGTATTACTCCATCTAAATCTAAAGTGGGATGGAAGAAAAAAGTTGTTGGAAAGAGTCGCCTAGCCTCAGATTAATCGCTCGTCACCCCTTTTCTTTCCATTACCAGTTTCAATAAAAACCATAGAATATAGGCGATCACAAAAACGGTCAAGCCGGTAATAGTGGTAATTGAGGATACTCTAATTCCCCCCAATAAAATCTTTGGACTTACTCCTCCCCATTCTTCAATAGCTAAGAAGGCTCCATACAATCCAATACTCTGACCAAGAGCACCTAAGCCTAATGCTAATACACCTAGGTGCTTTACCCAAGAGATCGACACATATCGTCCCTTCACAATGTTCATACAGAAATAAACAGCTAAGAATAATGCTGTAAGCCCTATAAGAATGAGCGGCACCATAAATAGTGGCCCTCCAGTTATTATTAAATCCATTTTTTTCTTTCAAAATTAGAATTCCAAGAGCTATAAGCCCTTGCAGAATCCACCTCTAAACCCGCATTCTGTCCACTAGGCAGTTCTTTAGCTACCACTCATAGGCCAAACTGATTGTATTTTTAACAAATGAATAAGTACCTCAGGCATTCGTTATTCTGGATATTCGCAGGACTATTTCTTATCCTGACTCTTGGTTATAAACAAGGTCACTTTTTACCATTGATCATTTTTGTAGGGTGCCTACTTCCAATCGCCATAGGCACCTCTCATATACTCAATCATTTTCTACTCCCAAGATTCCTCTTCAGGAAACAGTACATTCTATTCCTACTGTACTCTTTCATGACTATGTCAGTCTCTGTATACTTCACCATCCTGTCTATTTTGGCCATTTTGGTTTGGCAAGGAAATACATTTGAAAACTTACCATTTTCTGCCTCTGACGGTAAATCCATAGGCGTATCTCTATATTTCATTGTGATATTGTATTCTCTCATACACTTTATTAGAAATAGAGAAACCGCTAAACCAGAAGAGGAGGCATTTATCACAGTAGTAAGTGAAAGAAAGTCCAAACGAATAAGAGTTGAAGAAATAATCTTCATAGAGAGTCTATCAGACTATATAAAAATACATGTCTCTGACAGATCTGTCACAACCAAACAAAAGATAAGCCACATCCAATCTATTTTACCTGGTAATTTTATCAGGGTACATAGATCATTCATCGTGAACAAAGATTTCATCCAGACCTACTCAAAAGAAAAAATAGAGATTAATGGATCAAACATACCCATTAGCAGAACTTACAAATCTCAAGTTATGGCAGCGCTCTCTCCCTAAGATGGTACTACATGGTCTCCTTCCATTTTAATCTGGCCTTCCTCTAACAACAATCGCAAATTGCTCATTAAGCTCTCTCTGGATAGTTGAGGGTATTTCTCTTCCAAGGTTTGAATAGCCATAGACCCAGAATTTTCAATAACGATTAGGATATCTTTCGCTGTTATTTCAGCTAAACCTGCCTTTTGCCTATTGAGACAATAGTCGCAGACACCACAAAGCTCATCTGATAATTCGTCAAAATATGATTGGAGTATCCTGGTTCGACACTGCATCAGATTCTCCGCATAACTGATTACGGATCTCACTTTTTTCAAAGACAAAAGTTTCCTGCTCTCCATCAATTTCTCATCAATTGGAAGGTCATTTACATCCAATCTGGGCAGTAAAAAAGTCAATTGATTCTTTATGGAGACTTCATGATAGTCCAGTATTTCAAAATTCTTCAAGGCTCTCAACCAGTCTACTACCTGCTTACGGTCTACTTGCATAAACTCAGCCAACTCCTTCTCTTTCAGTCTTACCAGCTCTGTGAATAATTCTCCCCCATAGAGCCTCAAAAGCGCTTTTAGTGTTTTTTCAAGATTAGGATGAGCAATTTGGAATCGATAAAGCTCTTCTTTATTCACTAATATCGATACCATCGAGGATCTCCGAAAAGAATCATCTGTTTGCACAAGTCCAAACTCCTCAAGCTTGGAGATAGCAATATGAGTTTCAAAAACATCTAGTTTGAAAGACTTACAAAATGGTTCTATTTCAAAATCTAAGGAGGATTCAGGCTTGCTACCTAAAGCCAATTTATAGTAGTTGCATAGTGATTGATAAACTCTCTTGATCACACTAAGTGAAACATATGACCGCTCGACCCTAGAAACTGAGGATTGGATATCGGTATCATCAAACAACACAATAGCATAACTTTTCCTCCCATCTCTTCCCGCTCTACCAGCCTCCTGATAGTAAGCTTCCAGTGTATCTGGTAAATCTAGATGTATGACACTCCTGACATCCGGTTTGTCAATCCCCATACCAAAGGCATTTGTAGCTACCATTACCCTTAGACGACCTTCTAGCCAGGCATGTTGTCGGTTTTCACGTTCCGTATTTTCCAAACCGGCATGATAATAGTCAGCATTGAACTTCATGCTCCTTAACCAGGACGCCACCTGCTCCGTTCTCTTGCGACTTCTAACGTATACCACTGAAGATCCTGGAACATTTTTTAAGATAGAGAGCAACTTTTTCTCCTTTGATTCTAACTTAAAAACAGAGTATGATAAATTAGACCTGGCAAAGCTTCTGGTGAAAATTTTGGCTTTCTCGATTCCAAGTTTCTCCAAAATATCCTGCTTCACCTCTTTAGTTGCAGTGGCAGTAAGAGCTACAACTTTTTTGATATGAAATTGAGAGATAAAAGAACCTATCTCAAGATACGGTGGCCTAAAATCGTACCCCCATTGTGAGATGCAATGTGCCTCATCTACCGCAATGAGACCAATATTCATCTTTTCAGCCCGGGCCAAGAAGAGGCTGGATTTCAACCTTTCTGGTGATACATACAGAAACTTTACATCCCCATAAATACAATTATCCAAGGTGATATCAATCTCTCGATTGCTCATGCCAGAAATTAAGGCCTTTGCCTTTATACCTCTGGAATTCAATTGGTCAACCTGATCCCGAATGAGAGAAACAAGGGGAGATACCACTATGCAAATCCCCTCCAGGATTAAAGCTGGAACTTGGAAACAAATAGATTTCCCACCTCCGGTAGGTAACAAGGCCAAAGTTGGGTGCCCATCCAATACTGATTGCACGATATCTTCCTGTTGAGACCGGAAAGTCTCAAACCCCCAATATTGCCTTAATACTTCAAGTGGTGTCAGTTGAATTGTCCTTTGATGTAGAGTGTAAATTTAATCGCCACGCACCATCGAAAGGGACGAAATGAGCTCCTTGCCCGAGTTCTTTCAATTTTCTCCGCATCTTTCGTAAATACTTCATTGAGTTAGAGCTATCAAATATCAGATAACTGAAACTGAAACTATTCATCTGGGAGATGCTTAGAGCATCATTGGAGACTAAAAGAACATCCATCGAAACTATCCTTTTTGGCTCAAAATCATGAAAATCCTCTCTCAATTGAACCAACTTCAGATCCCCAATTTTCATGAGGCAATAGAATTTGTCGCACTCCATAATCTCATTTTGAAGAGTCCAATCCTTCCCCAAAGAATTGTATCCCCGACTAAGGCGATAGGGGTCAATTTGAAACATTAGCAATTGCAGGTTATCAGGAACTTCATCTATCATCAAAACCGATCTATCTCCGTCCAGTATATCCACTGCGGAAGCATCTGGAATTTCGTAGACAATCAGCTCCTGATTTTCTTTGGTATTAACAGACCTGAAAGCGAAAGAAGCAAATAAAATAACCCAACAGATCCCTGAGGAGATAAAGGCACCCATTCTCCTATATTGCAAGGACCAAATCAAGAAGAAAATACTACCATACAAGGCTAAAACATCCCATGCTTCTATGTATATCCAATCAAGCTTACTTATCGGCAGAACCTGAATCTGGGCAATTAAGAAATTTAAAGCTCTAATCCAAAAGCTTAATAGGAAGCCGATGGCCTTCCCGATAACACTCCAAAGACTACCTAGGATAACCATAGGCAATCCAGCTATTAGAATCACAAATGACGCTGGTATTACAACCAGATTAGATAATAAAAAGTAAGTAGGGAATTGATGAAAGTAGAACAATGACAATGGAGCAGTGCTGATCTGGGCTGCAATCGAGACACACGTCAACCCCCATAACTTATCCAATATGGGATTTGAGAAGTATAGTCTATTATAGATGATCGGAAACAAATAAACGATACCTAGTACCGCTAAAAACGAAAGTTGAAAACCCACTTCAAAAACAGAATATGGATCAATCAGAAGCAGAATGAACGCCGCAATACCCAAAGAATTAAAAATATTTCGGTCCCGTCCAATGGTATCTGCCAAAACCAAAACCGAGAACATAATTGAAGCCCTGAATACAGATGGAGAAAGACCTGTCACCATAGCGTATAGCCAAATAGCCATAAGATTCAGGACCACAAACAAAACATGACCATATCGGGCTGTTCGCAGCCTTTTAGTAAAAAATCCCATAAAGAGATAAAGTATACCAACATGCAAACCTGAAACCGCCAAAACATGAGTAGCTCCAGCAGCAGCATAGGCACTCTTTATATCCTGATCCAGATAGTCCTTAATTCCTACTATCAAGGCCATCGCTATTTGTCTTTCTCCAATATTCGGAAAGTAATCCTCAAGTTGACCTCTTACGTTTTCCCGAATTCTCAGACTGATTCCCATGGCAGACAGCCCGTTAGAAGAACCTAGGATCTTAAAGGAGCCAGGATCTACAAATACTTGTGAATGAACCCCCTTTCTAGCCATGTACTTTTTATAATCAAACTCTCCAGGGTTCATAGGAGCAGGTATGCTACTCAGTCCCGCTGAAACCAGAATGTTATCCCCATAGGTTGGTAATTCAGCTACCGGCTTCTTTAGATACAAATGTGCTAAGCCCGTTACCTTAGTCACCTCCTCATCTGTTAAGATTTGTTTAATATCTACATCAAACCTGAAATACTTTTCCTTCTCCAGAACCCCACTCCTTACTTCGCACTTGAAAGCTTCAATATTGGAATACTGACTATAATGCATACCATCGGCTGAGAAATCTCTGATTTTTGTAAGATACCCGCTTAGCCATGCTACTAGTAAAAGAGCCGCAATACCATTAGACAGACGAAATTGATAAAAAGAGAAGCAAGTGCTCAGGATATGAGCAATAAGGAAGAAGAACACTAATCCTAAGAATGCTGGTAGTGGATATTGCCAGAAGATGGGGAATTGCTCATACAGCACAATCCCTATTATGAGGAATAGACTAAATCTTATAAATGGAAAAGATGTCCACTTGAACATCTTTTAAACATAACACAAAACTCCGTTATGATTAACTATATCTGTTTTTGCATGGTTACATGCCAAATATCACACTCCAAAAACTGCTCACCTACTTCCTCAAAATCAAATTTCTTGTACAATGGAACGGCTGTGAGCTGAGCATGCATGTAAAGTAAGTTACCTCTACCCTTCCTGGACTCAATATCCTTCAATGCTGCAGCTACTAGTAGCGTCCCCACTCCCTTTCCTCTAGCCAAACCAAGGACTGCAAACCTCTCCAGCTTAATCCCATCTTTTGCCTCTCTCCACCTAGCAGTTCCTAATGGAGTACCTTCCTCGTCTGTCGCCAAAAAATGGACTGAAGTGTCCTCAAATTCATCAAATTCTTCCTCCCTACTCACATTTTGACCGACCACAAAGACTTCCTCTCTGATATCGAATACCTTCTTTAAAGAGGCCTCATCTTCAACAACGGAAACGCTAATCTTCATTTTTCTTATACCCCTTGTTGTAAGCAGTAATGATGCGACGGACAAGTTTGTGCCTTACCACATCTTTTTCATTGAGTTCTACAAAGCCAATTCCTTCCACATCTTTAAGAAAGTCAAGGGCCTCAATGAGACCAGACTTCTGGTTTCTAGGCAAATCGATTTGAGACCTATCTCCGGTCACAATCACCTTGGAGTCAGGTCCCATCCTGGTAAGAAACATTTTAATTTGCATGGGGGTCGTATTCTGCGCTTCATCCAACAAGATGTAGGCATTGTTGAGTGTACGCCCTCTCATATAGGCAAGAGGAGCGATTTCAATGACGCCATTCTCTCTGTAGTATTTTAGTTTTTCTACAGGAATCAAGTCATTAAGCGCGTCATAAATAGGCCTTAAATAAGGATCTATTTTTTCCTTGAGATCGCCAGGAAGGAAACCAAGATTCTCCCCTGCCTCCACTGCTGGCCTGGTTATGATGATTTTCTTGACATCTTTATTCTTAAGTGCCCTGACGGCAAGCGCAACAGAAATATAGGTTTTACCCGTACCTGCGGGTCCCGAAGCAAAAACTAAATCATTTTTGTTTACGGCTCGGACCAACTTTCTTTGGTTCTCAGTTCTCGGGGTAATCTTCACACCTTTCGTGCCGAAAACCAGCACTTCATCCTTTCCGACTTTTGGTGGGTTTTGATGGTCATCAGCAATCATATTGATCACATTTTGATGTGTGATACTACCATATTTCTCATAGTGCCTGACCAAAGAAGAGAGGATTTCATTGACACGCAAAATCTGCTCTCCAGAACCTTGGATTTTAATTTCATTACCGCGAGATATGATCTTGGTATCTGGAAAAGCGGAGGCAACCTCCTTAATATTTTCATTTTCGACTCCCAGAAAATCGACTAGGGAGACATTTTCAAGAGTAATAACTTTCTCTAGCAAACGAGTGACTTATTTAGTTGATGGTTAAACGTAGCTATCCTTATTTTGTGCTTTTACAACAAAATAAATAAATAAACAGAATGCTCGTATGACGCTCGTCACATTTATGTCTGACTTTGGATGGAAAGACCATTATGTGGGAGCTGTGAAAGCCGCTATACTCAAGCGAAATCCAACTATTTCCATTGTCGACATTAGTCACGATATCGCATCTTTTGATATCGCTCAAGGAGCTTATGTTTTAAGAAGTGTGTTTAGAGACTTTCCTCCCGGCACCATTCATCTTGTATGTATTGATCCTGTCCATAAGGAACCCTCTCCTCTAATTGCTCTTGAGTTAGAGGGACACTATTTTATTGGGCATGATTCAGGCTTCTTTAGTCTGATCACAGATCAGGCACCTACAGAAGTAGTTAGACTAGAAGGAGGTCCAATGTCGTCTACATTCCCAGGTCGAGACATTATGGCTGATAGTGTGGTGAAACTGACTCAAAGTCCCTCACTAGGAGCCCTGGGCACACCTCACAACGAACTCAAGAGACTATTCAATAGAAAAGTAAAGGCTACTAAGAGAGAAATGGTTGGTCACATTATTAGAGTTGACAAATACGGCAACCTAATTACCAATATTGAACAAAAGGAGTTTGAAACCATACAAAGAATCAATGGATCAGTACCTTATGAAATTCAAGTTGGCAGGGAGGAATTTCACAATTTAAACCTGCAATACGACGAAGTAGATTCTGGCAATTGCTTTCTAATCTGGAATTCGCTAGGTCTCCTTGAAATTGGTATCAATAAGGGCAACGCCTCGGAGCTACTGGGTATGAAATTGGACGCTCCGATATCCATTTACTTTAACATCTAGGCCATGTTGACAAGAGTCGTAAGAATGGACTTCCAAAAGGATAAAATCGAAGAATTTCAGCAATTCTTTAATAATCGCAGAGATCGAATTGCAGCATTTGATGGATGCTTAAGTGTGAAACTGATGCAGGATGCCAGTCAAACTAACATATTCTACACTTTAAGCATATGGAAGTCAGAACAAGATTTAGAAAACTATAGAGAGTCTGAATTTTTTGAGGAAACCTGGATCGAAACCAAAAAACTATTCGCCGGAAAACCGCTTGCCTATTCCTTAATGGACCTTTAATGTCCTGTGCAAACCGCTATTCCTGCGGTAACTGAATTTCTATTGGTCCCAATATTGCCAGCAGCAATTGCTATATTCCTAAAGAAAGAGTCATTGAGATGAATTTTTACGCTACCATTCATCTCCTGAAGAAAATCAAAATCGAATTGTTCGCCACTTGTCAACTCTACTTGATCCAAGATCGT
>CAZZHO010000067.1:0-3012 GCA_964653795.1 uncultured Roseivirgaceae bacterium
AAAAATTTGTCAAGCATTTTTCAACATGCGAAGCTCTTTTCTTAAGCTTTGCACTTCCTCCGAGGCTTTTTCGATTTTGGCCTCAAAGTCTGCCTTAAATTGATCTGCTGCTTTGGAGCTCGCGAAAAACTCCATATTAGTTTTCCAATTGTTGATGTCGTTCTCCAGGTTTTCAATTTTTCGCTTCAGAGAATTTTCCTTTCGGAACATCTTCTTATTGCCATGAGGTCCACCTCGTAGTTTGCCTACCTGAAGGTTCATTTTAAAATCTTCTTTGTCCTCGTCGGATAGTGATTCAGACGATAAGATCATACTCGTCACTTCATTAAATCTGGCTTGAGCTTTCTTAATCTGGTTTCGCGGGACAAATCCAAGCTCATTATATTGATCTATAAGGTCGTATATCTGTTCCAGATTGATTTCAAGCTCTGAAAGTGCCGCTATCTGATTGCAGATATGATCCTTCTGCTTGAAATTTTCCTCATAGGATTTCTCCTGCTCGCTATTCTGACCTCTACGTTGGTTAAAGAAGTAGTCGCAGGCAGTCTTAAATTCCTCGTAAATACTATTTCTGAATTTCTCAGGAACAGGTCCGATTTCTTTCCATTCGGCTTGAAGCTTCTTAAAGTCATTGGTGGTCTTATTCCAATCCTGACTTTCTTTCATGGCCTCCGCTCTTTGTACCAGCTCCCTCTTCTTTTCTAAATTCTCCTCTCTCTGAGAATCGAATTTTTTAAAGAATGCACTCTTGTTGGCAAAGAATTTCTTGAAAGCATGCCAAAAGCGTTTGTTCACCTCCTTCGCTTGCTGTCGAGGCACTCCTCCAATGGCTTCCCACTTTCTTTGAAGTTCCTGTATTTCCTTGGTCTTCTTATTCCAAAGGTTAATTCTGTCGGAATCAAAATTGATAAACTCTTCTAACTGAGTAGCTAGCTCCAGTTTCTTTTGAAGGTTCTCCTCAAAGGATTCCTTAAGCTTGTCAACAAAGTCCTTACGCTTTACATATATCTTGTCGGATGCGGCCTTGAACCTGTTCCATAATGCTTCCTGATCGTCCCGAGGTACGGGGCCTATGGTTTTGAATTCTTCATGTAGTTCATTCAACTGAATGACAGCATCCTTTACATTCTCTACATCGTCAAGCTTTTCAGCTTTTTCACAGAGTTCTAATTTCTGGTCTAAGTTCTTTTTTCTGTCTAAGTCTTTAAGCTCAAAATAGATGCTCCTGGCATCATAAAACCTATCCAGTAGGGCGTTGTAATTGGCCCAAAGTGTTTTGTTATGTTGTCCGGGTACAGGACCTATTTTCTTCCATTCCTCCTGTAAGCCCTTGACTCCTTTGATACTGACATCAGTTTCCTCTTCTTCAATGAGCTTTCTGATTTGCTCAAGTATTTCTTCTTTCTTCTTGAGGTTGTCCTCTTTTCTTTTTTCCAGGTCAGCGTAGTAATTCGCTCTTTTGCTTCGAAGAATACCGTAATAGTCATTGAATTTGACTGTTACTTCATCCTCTTTGTATTCAAAGTCATCAGCTTCATTACCATCAGCGATAAATTTCTCCAGTGCCTCAGCCTTTTCTTCTTCGAAGATTTGATCAAAACGCGCTTTGAGAGGTTTTAGGTGCTTGTCAAAGTCTTTAGGATCATCCTTTTTGCTGAGTTCAGCTATGGTATCAACAAGTTCTTCTTTAGAGAGAGCTTCGTAATCAATAGGTTCTTCTTGCTCTTCCTCCTCACTGCTTTCTTCCGTTTCAGGCGTTTCAACAGATTCCTCATCGGTATAAGAAGAAGTCACTTCGGGAGTATTCTCCCCCGCCTCGATCGATGGTTCGGGATCTATGGAAGTTGTTTCAGGGCTAGCTCCTTCGTCAGCTACCTCATTGCTTTGTGTCGCACTTTCTGCTGTTGCCGTAGGCTCAGTTTCTGACTTTTGCTCTGATGATCCCAATTCCGTATTAGCATTTTCGGCACTATCCACTTCTATGCTGCTATCGACATTGGCTTCTTCAGTGTTTTTGACATCCGAAACATTCTCTTCCTTGTTTTCAGCTTGCTGCTGACTTTCATCCGAAACTTGGTTGTTTTCCTCCTGTTCCGGCACATTTTTCTCCAAATCCATAAACTATCGCTGTATCTCTTCTTCCAGGAAATCCAAAATTAATAAAAGGACTAGGATATCTCCTGTACAATCCTAATTGAGTCGGGGATCTATCGGGTATCCGGCAATGGCCTTATATTTTCCACCCATTTTCTTTAATACTTCTTGCCACAGTATCTCAGTAGGTGTTGAAAATATCCATTTAGGATCTAACCCCTTGTAAACGATCCAAGACTTTTGCTCGAGCTCTTCTAACAGTTGACCAGGAGACCACCCTGAGTAACCAAGGAAAAACTTTAGTTCTTCGGGTTCTACCGATCTGGTATTGATTTTTGACAATATCTCTTCAAAAGCACCAGCCCAAAAAACATCTCTACCTATTTCAACTTCAGTACTGCAAAGCCCTTTCGTTTTATGGACAAAATGAAGGCTATCTTTTTGCACTGGACCGCCTATAAATAAATCAGCCTGAAAACCTTCGTCAACCTCGTCCATCACATCAGCCAGCTTCACTTGTGCTTTCTTATTGATTACATATCCAAAAGTCCCGTTTTCGTCATGTTCGCAAATGAGTACTACCGTTCGTTCGAAATTGGGGTCTGGAAGATAAGGTTCAGATATAAGCAGATCACCTCTTGAAGGCTCTATCAGCTTATCAGATGAGAAATAATCCATATTAATGCAACGCTGGCCTAAGTGGCAATTTTTTTAATATTTCACCTTCATATTCTGTCATAGCCTGAAGGCGATCATAGACATCTTTTTCTTCGAAATAGATCAATGCCATCTTCACGAATATCTCGCCATGCCTTGCTTCAGAAGCCCAGAGTTGGTGATAAAATGATTTTAATTCAGGTTCCTCCAGTGCTTCATATACTAATCTAAATCTTTCAGCACCTCTGGTCTCTACTAAAG
>CAZZHO010000067.1:3112-20734 GCA_964653795.1 uncultured Roseivirgaceae bacterium
TCCAGTGCTTCATATACTAATCTAAATCTTTCAGCACCTCTGGTCTCTACTAAAGAAGCCAGTAACAGTCTGTCCATAAACCTCTCGGTTTTGCCGGAGCGACAATTATCCAAAAGGTCTTTTACGTAGTGATCTTGACCAATCTCATGAGGCAAAGCGACGCCCCTTTTTCTCAGAATCTCATACACTTGTTTGAAGTGTTCAAGTTCTTCAATACCTGTATCGATTAAGTCCGGAAGTATTTCTTCCCGGTCAGGGTATTTTGCTACGAAACTCATCGCCATCGAAGAGGCTTTCCTCTCACAGTTGGCATGGTCCTGTAAAAACGCATTGAAGTCACCCATTACGGTATCTATCCACTCCTGACTGCTTTCTTCTGTTAGGGTTATTCTGTATTGCATTGATCCTATCTTTGAGCCGCCAAACATAATGATTTTCTCAGGCTAATAAGAGGTATTATGAGTACAGATATTGCGGCACTCCGGGAGGAATATACGAAGGGGCAGTTGGATAAATCTACTGTTGACAGTGATCCTTATTTACAGTTTCGTAAATGGTTTGATGAAGCGGTAAAGGGAGAAATTTTAGAGCCAAATGCGATGGTATTGTCCACTGTTTCTGATATTGGACCAATGCAGAGGACTGTATTGATGAAGGCTTTGGATCAACGTGGATTGGTGTTTTATACCAACTATGGTAGTCGTAAAGCCAGGCATATTGAAGAAAACCCGCAGGTATCAGTACTATTCCCCTGGTATGCCTTGGAACGTCAGGTGTTGATTCAAGGGACTGTGAGGAAAGTCAGTAGTGCTGAATCTCTTAAGTACTTTCTTTCTCGTCCTGCAGGTAGCCAACTTGGTGCCTGGGTGTCTCATCAAAGTGAAGTGATCAGTAGTAGAAGTTTATTGGAAGCGAAGCTGGAAGAGATGAAATCAAAATTTATGGATGGTAAGATTCCATTACCTGACTTTTGGGGAGGCTACTTGATAGAACCCTCCTATTACGAGTTCTGGCAGGGGAGAAAGAGTCGTCTTCACGATCGTTTAGAATATAAGTTGGAGGAAGGAGTGTGGCACATCAACAGATTGTCCCCCTGATATGGGGAATAACAATCTCTATTTAGAAAGGTACGCTTACCAAGGGTCTTGTTTCGAAGGCATAAAGCTTCCATCGGAAACTGAAATAGTCGTTTGCATACCTGCTTTCAAGGAAGAAAATCTAGCTATAGCTATTGATTCGATCCTGAATACTAACTCCATCGAGGGCCACATATGTATCCTAGTCTTAATTAATGAAAGAGAGGGAGCAAGTGCCGATGTAAAGTCGATTAACGAAAAGGCCTTTGATGAATGCCAGCGAATGGATCCAGACAAAGGGTTTTCTCTATTCGTAGATTACCAGCAATTGCCAATCAAGAAAGCAGGAGTAGGATTGGCCAGGAAAATATTGATGGACAAGGCAGTTGAATTGTTCACTGAAATAGGAAAGGATGGGGTTATTACCTGCTTTGATGCTGACTGCACTTGTGCTCCTAATTTTTTTGAGGAGGTTCTGAAGGCCTTTACTTCAAATGTTAACACGGCTGTTTCCTATTTTGAGCACCCATTGAACAATGCTGAGATTGTCAAGTATGAATTATTCCTAAGATATCACATTGATAGTCAGCGTTACGCTGGGTTCCCCTTCTCCTTTCAAACATTGGGTTCGTGCATTTCAGTAAGGGTATCTGCGTATATGAAACAAGGAGGTATGAATACAAGGCAGGCGGGGGAGGACTTTTACTTTCTGCACAAGATGGCACAAATAGGAGGGTTGACGGAGCTCAATAGTACGCTTATTTTCCCGTCCCCAAGAGTTTCAGACAGAGTGCCATTTGGTACGGGTCTGGCAGTTTCTAAAATAAGATCTTCGAGCGAATACCTTGTCTACGATCCTGAGTCCTATGAGGAATTGAAGAGACTTTTTGCTCAGGTTGAATCGCTTTATATGGGCAAATCCATCATTGAGAGTGATTGTGTGAATGCTTTTCATAGAGCAAATGACTTTGAGGATGGACTAGAGAAGGTCCTGAAAAATTCATCTAGTTTTGAATCCTTCAGGAAGAATTTCTTTAGATGGTGGGACGCTTTCAGGGTATTGAAATTCCTACATTTTGCAAGAGATGAATATTATGCTCCAGTACCTTTGGAACAAGCTATAGAGCGTCTAGATCAGAAATATTGGCATTTAGATCTTGATCCCGGTAAACTGGCATCTACTCTTCAGTCAGTGAGGCAGTTTGATCGAAATTACGTTTTTCAAATAAAGTGAAATAGGTCTTTCACCCCCAGGAATTGATTCTGGGTAAATCCTTCACCATATTTTGCTCCAATTCTGTGTCCATATTCGATGGCCCTGGCTTCAATCATATTCATGAACTCTGGCTTGGAAATGTAGGTCTCAGGCTCTGAACTGTTTGGGTCAAAAAATTGTGATTTGAAAGCTCTAATGGCTTCTACTTTTTTGTCATGCACTTCCGAAATGTCCACAATGAAGTCTGGTTCTATGCTCACACTTTGAATCATGTGATACAGCTTCTTTGGTCGCCATGGGGTTTGCTCTTTTCCATTTTCAGAAGTCGCGATCATCCTAAGTCCTGACTTAAATGCTGATTCCTCAACTAGCTTAGCAGCCCTGCCATGATCAGGGTGACGATCGTACTCAGAGTTGGTAATGACAATCTCTGGTTGATACTTTCTGATAGCTTGGATGACCTTAAGCTGAGTTTCCTTGTCATTTTGGAAAAAGGCGTCTTCTAGCCCCAGGTTGTCGCGCAACTTTAGCCCCATGATTCGTGCAGCATCGTCAGCCTCTTGCAATCTTTGTTCTGGTGTACCTCGAGTACCCATTTCCCCTTTGGTAAGGTCAATGATGCCAGCGGAATAGCCTTGCTGTATATGAGATATGAGGGTCCCGGCAGTAGATAGTTCCACATCATCAGGGTGGGCTACGATGGCAAGTATGTCGATTTTCTCCATTTCAGATTAGGTAAAAAAAAAGCCCGCCATTAGCGAGCTTTCATGATATTACTTTGGCATCAAACCACTTCGGCTGATTGTAACTCCAGCTCTTTTTCTGCCAAGAATTTCTCAGCATCCAAAGCACCCATACAACCGCTGCCTGCAGCAGTGACTGCCTGTCTATAAATCTTATCTTGCGCATCGCCAGTAGCAAATACACCAGGAATATTCGTTTTAGACGAACCAGGGATGGTTTTAATATAACCGCTCTCGTCCATATCTAACCAGCCCTCGAAGATGCCAGTATTTGGCTGATGACCGATGGCTACGAAAAACCCTTCCGCTTTGATATCCTTCTTCTCTCCAGTCTTATTGTTCAGAACTCGGACAGCTTCAACTTGATGTTCGCCAAGCACCTCTTCTGCCTCTGAATTCCAAAGTACCTCGATATTTGGCGCATTCAGAACTCTTTGTTGCATGATCTTAGATGCTCTCATCTCATCTCTTCGAACTAGCATGTAGACCTTATTCGCAAGCTTTGAAAGATAAGTAGCCTCTTCCGCAGCAGTGTCTCCCGCACCTACGATCACAACATCCTGTCCTTTGTAGAAGAATCCATCACAAACCGCACAAGCCGAAACGCCACTTCCATTGAGTCTTTCTTCACTCTCCAGACCTAACCACTTGGCGGAAGCGCCAGTGGAAATGATCACAGATTCAGCCTCAACTTCGGTTTTCTCGTCGATGGTGGCTTTCAAAGGCCATGATGAAAAGTCTACGGATGTTACCATACCGTATCGAATATCTGTTCCGAATCTTTCCGCTTGCTTTTGGAAATCAACCATCATCTGGGGTCCCATGATACCTTCAGGATATCCAGGATAGTTTTCTACATCAGTAGTGATGGTCAATTGTCCCCCAGGCTGGCCACCTTGATAAAGTACAGGTTTCAAGCCGGCCCTTGCTGCATAGATAGCAGCGGTGTAACCTGCCGGTCCAGAACCAATAATTAAAACTTGAACTTTCTCACTCATAACTTACAATTTACGAAAGTAACGTGATTACTTACTCAATAGATTTTGATAAACCATCGAAAAAGATGATTTGTCTTTGCTATTACTCTGCGTCTTTTTTAGGCCTCTCAGGTCTTGGAAGTAAAACCTTTCTTGAAAGTCTGAATTTGCCAGTTTTCTTGTCAATTTCTAGCAATTTCACTTTTACTTCTTCACCTACTTCCATGATGCCATCCATCTTCTCGACTCTTTCCCACTTGATCTCGGAGATATGCAATAGACCTTCCTTGCCTGGCATGAACTCGATAAACGCTCCGAATGGCATGATAGATTTGACTTTTCCATCATAAACCTCACCAACTTCCGGAGTGGCTACTATGCCTTTGATCCAATTGTGTGCATTGTCAAGGACTTCTTTGTTACTAGCGAAGATGTTCACTAATCCGCCTTTGTCTATTTCTTCAATGACAACTGTCGCGCCAGTCTCTCTCTGAATTTCCTGAACTACTTTTCCACCAGGTCCTATTACGGCACCAATCATATCTCTATCGATGATCATGGAGATAAGTCTTGGAGCACTTGGTTTCAATTCTTCTCTTGGTGCGGTGATGACCTCATCGATCTTACCTAGGATATGAAGTCTGCCTTCTTTAGCTTGGTATAGGGCTTCTTTCAATACTTCAAAAGACAATCCATCCACCTTGATATCCATTTGGCAGGCTGTGATTCCTTCTGTGGTACCGGTCACTTTGAAGTCCATATCACCCAGGTGATCTTCATCACCAAGAATGTCAGAAAGAATGGCATATCGACCTGTTTCAGCATCTGAGATCATACCCATCGCAATACCTGAAACAGGCTTCTTAATTTGGATACCTGCATCCATCAAAGCCATGGTGCCAGCACAGACTGTTGCCATAGATGATGAGCCATTTGATTCTAGAATGTCAGAAACGATTCTGATAGTGTAAGGATTGTCATCTGGGTCTGGAAGCATTGGCTTCAATGCTCTCATGGCCAAGTTTCCATGACCTACTTCTCTTCGTCCCGGACCTCTGTTAGGTCGAGCTTCACCAGTGGAGAACCCTGGGAAGTTGTAATGCAGGATGAATTTGTTAGTACCAGAAATCATGGCGCCATCGATCATCTGCTCATCAAGCTTTGATCCAAGTGTTACAGTGGTCAAGGATTGCGTTTCACCTCTGGTGAACACGGCTGAACCGTGAGCAGAAGGCAAATAATCTACTTCTCCCCAAATAGGACGGATCTCGTTAGTTTGGCGTCCATCCAATCTCACTTTTGTATCCAGTACGCAGTTTCTTACTGCTTCTTTCTCCACATCGTGGAAGTACTTGTTGATGAGAAACTCGTCGTACTCATGATCTTCAGGTAAGCTCTCCATGAATGCTTCATGAGTAGCCTGAAATCCTTCTTTTCTTTTCTTCTTATCAGCTAAACCTTCTTTAGCAACATCATATGCCTTGTCATAAGCGAAAGCTTTGATTTTTTCTAAAAGCTCTTCATCGTGATTTTCGTGGCTGTATTCTCTCTTCTCTTGAGAGCCTACTTCCTCCGCCAATTCGATTTGAGCTTGACATTGCACTTTGATCGCTTCGTGAGCTGCCTGAAGTGCTTCGATCATTTCCTCTTCTTGGGCTTCTTTCATTTCACCCTCTACCATCATGATATTGTCTTTGTCGGCAGCGACAATAAGGTCCAGGGTAGCCTCCGCCATTACCTCAGGAGAGGGGTTGACGATATAATCATCTCCATGCTTCACAACTCTTACTTCAGAGATAGGGCCATGGAAAGGGATATCTGATACCGCGATAGCTGAAGATGCTGCGAGTGCTGCAAGAGCATCTGGCATCACTGTTTCGTCAGCAGATATCAAAGAGATCATTACCTGAGTCTCCGCATGGTAATCAGAAGGAAAAAGAGGTCTTAATGCTCTATCTACCAAACGGCAGATGAGAACCTCATAATCTGAAAGTTTACCTTCTCGCTTTAGGAAACCACCAGGGATTTTGCCTGCAGAGGCAAACTTCTCTTGGTAATCAACTGATAGCGGAAGAAAATCTACGTTTTCTTTGGCTGAGCCAGCAGAAACAACTGTAGCCAGTAGCATCGCGTTGCCAAGTTTTACTACAACGGAGCCATCAGCTTGTTTTGCTAGTTTGCCAGTTTCTATGGTTACTTCCCGACCGTCGGGAAGATTAAATGTCTTTTGTTTAAAATTAGGTAGCATATAGTTACGCTTTTGAATCAAGGCTTGACCGCCTTGAGGATAAAAAAAAAGGGAATCCCGTAGAATTCCCTGTTGAATCTTTTAAGATCTTACTTTCTGATATTGAGCTTAGCAATTATGCTTCTATATCGCTCAATGTCATTTTTATACAGATAGTCCAATAATCTCCTTCTCTTACCAACAAGTTTCAAAAGACCTAATCTAGAGCTATGGTCTTTCTTGTTGGTACGCAAGTGCTGCGTCAAATGGTTAATTCGGAAGGTGAACAGTGCGATTTGGGACTCGGCTGTTCCAGTGTCTTGTCCAGTTTTGCCAAACTGGGTGAAAATTTCTTCTTTTTTCTCTTTAGTTAAATACATTCTCTTTTCCGCGTCTTCCTCGAATAAACCGCAAATTTAGAGGGTCTATCGTTAAAAGCAAACTATGAAGATACTATTTCTTCTTTCTTTTCAAGGCTGTTTTGGCTTTATCCAGGACCACCATATAGAAATCACTATCAAATAGTCTTGCATCTGCCCTCGCTTGGCGAAGGAAGAATAAGCCTATAGGTAGTAATAAGAAGTCGGCGACCCATACGCTGAGCATAGGATCCGTAACGCCAGCTTTTGCCCACTTCTCAGAGGTGATAGTTAATACGTAGTAGAGAATAAAGAAGAATATGGATACAATAACGGGAACACCCAGGCCTCCTTTTTTAATGATGGCGCCAAGAGGTGCTCCTATTAAAAACATGACAATACAGGCGAAAGCTTGGCTGTACTTCTTGTACTTTTCTACCGAGAATTTATTCCAGTTGCTTTTGAGTGTTGTTATTCGAGCTTCAGTGCTACTGAATTGTGCTTTTAAGTTGCGAGCCTGACTTACAGCTTTATCCGTTACTCTTTGTTTTTCATAGGGCTCGCTGAAATAGCCATTAAGGTCTTCAAATGTTAATGAATCTATTGATTTCGCCCGAATCTCTTTCTTTGTGATTTTTCTATACGGGATTTTATCATCACCTCGCTGCTTATCCATTTCTAAGCTGTCTTCTGCGGTGATCTGAAGAACTGGCTTGAACTTCTGGTCGATATTTCTGAGCAGCTTTGATCGAGGTTGAGCAGTCTTGGAAGTGTCCTGCAGTAGCTCGAAGAGCCAATCAAGGGATATCATACTGGCTTGTTGGGTGACAGTACTATCCTTTTCCGTATCCTGCTTCGTAGAGTCTGGTATTTCTATGTATTCCTGTTCTAATTCGATTTTTTCTACTCTTCCAGCCAGGTGTCGGTCCAATTCCATGAGCAGGTTATTGCTCTGTTTTGACCTTGCCTTACTCATCGTCAAGGCAAGTGAATCTATGTCTTCTGTCAATTGGCGGATATTTTTCATTTGACGATTGTTTCGAAATAGATCCTCGTCAGTATCCCTTAATCCAAAAGAGGAAAGATCGAAGACAATCTCCATTTGATCAAAATGTGTCCTGTAGAGATAGTCCACGGAACTGGCACTTTTCTTGTCTTCTTGATACGCACTGCCGTCGTACAATTCTAATTTCAGATATCTGTCGTTTGCGAATGTGTACATCTTGCTGGAATCAGCGATAATGACTGATTTATTACCAAGCTTTTGGGTATGATTATATATTAGTACTTCCTTCAAAGTCTGATTGTCGGGAAGCTTTTCTTTCACCTTTATACTGTAATCGGGAATACCATTGTAGAAAATGCCCGGTTTTATATCCAATGCTGGCTTGGTATGCTTGATATCATAAAGCAAGCTGTAAGCCTTGAGATTGGCTGCAGGGACTACATAATTGTTGAAGTAAAAAGCTCCAACTGTTAGCAGCGCTACAAAGAAAAAAATGGGGCGAAGTGCTCGAACCAAGGAAATGCCAGATCCCTTGATGGCCGTTAGCTCAAAATGCTCGCCAAGATTTCCAAAAGTCATCAATGAAGATACCAATACTCCAAGAGGTAAGGAGATGGACATCATGTTCAAACTGAAATAGAATAACAGTTCAGCGAATACATCAAAGCCCAAATCCTTTCCGACAAAATCGTCAAAGTACTTGAGCATGTATTGAATCAAAAGGATAAAAGTCGCAACTGCCGTCGTTAAGAAAAACGGCGAGATGAAAGACTTAATTATGAGTTTGTCTATTCGTTTGAACCACATACCAACTGCGCAAAGATCATCAAACTCAAGAACGAAGCAAGGGGGTGGAGGTTGACTATCCTCCTACAATTTCTTTTAAATCATGAATGAGCCCTTCCCAAAGCTCGTGGGCTTCATCCTCGTCCATGTCGGAGTAATCAGTTACTCTAAGGAACAATTCCTGGGTAAGTTCATTAACATCCAATCTTATTTCCAACCAGTTAGGATCATCATCTTCATCGTCTATGAATTCGAACTTGATATGATGATTAGATCTATTGGATACCATCCTGGCTTTGTTCTCCTCTCCATCCCAAATGATGGTATAGACCTTGTCTTCGTTGTTTATATTGACATCATCAGCAAACCACTGAGAAAGACCTGATGCTGTAGAGATATAGGGGAATAGCATCTTCTTTGACGCCCTAAAACCAAACTCACCTATGTATTTCGTTTTGGTCATACATTAAAAAATTTTAGACAATATATCACTTTTTTTCAAACGCCCGTGTTGCTAGCTGACAAATCTCATTAACTTTGCACCTCATTTCGAAAATGAGCTTTTTGGCGAGGTAGCTCAGCTGGTTAGAGCGTCGGATTCATAACCCGGAGGTCGGGGGTTCAAGTCCCCCTCTCGCTACTTTCTTACTATTCTCAAATTACTTTTTTCTAGCCTCTCTAGCAAATCATTTCAAAGAGTTTTGGGGGTTTTTGTTATTACTCCGGTCTTCCTATTGATTAATCCATGAAAATGGATCATTGATCGAAATAAGCCCCCGATAGTTGTAGGGTCATTTGAGATTTGAGAAATTTAATCAACGCTGAAAAATTAAAATATATGCCCGCCACCACCCATTCGCTTTATCCGAACAGTCCTGTTGATATTAATATTGATAGTAATATGTTTTCTCTGATTTGGAATCCTGATACGGACGAAATTATTATATCAAACGAAAGAGCAGGACTTAAACCGATTACCAACCCAGAAAAGGTTGACTTGATTCCAGCAAAGGACAATCCGAGAAGCTCCTCTACTTATTCCATCAATTTCGAGAACAGCCAGATTCGATTGAAGTATTTAGATGGACATAGAGTTGCTCAAATCAGGGTGCAGTAGCTAATTCTACAATAACTTTGATTTCTCTTAGTTAGAATAATAAATCCTTAGTGATGAGAAATTTTTTCGCATTATTTCTGCTGCTACTTATAGCATGCAACAACGACGATGCTGAAGCTGGCCTGGTTGGGACGTGGACTGCTGTAAGTTCCCAAAGGTCTAACTGCGATGATGCTAGCAATGATGCTGAAGGTGCATTGGAGTGCACCGATCAAACTTGTGAGCAAGTCATTTTTACTGATTCCAGTACATTCATCATTACCAGAACAGAAATGGGTGCCTCCCTGTCGGAAAGTGGTGATTTGACCATAAGCGGCGATATGCTGAGTGTTTGTGAGGATGATGATGGAGAAATAATTTGTTTCGAATACACTTTTGCGCTTTCTGAGAATACACTGTTTTTGACCTCAAGTGAAGAAGATACAGGCTGTATATTGAGAACTGAGTATACTCGCGAAGTAGCGAACTAACTTCTCGGGTGATATTCCTTCATTACCTGCTTGAGATAGTCACGATCAAGGTGCGTGTAGATTTCAGTTGTGGTGATGGATTCATGCCCCAGCATTTCCTGTACTGCTCTTAAATCCGCTCCTCCTTCAATTAAATGAGTTGCGAAGGAATGTCTGAAAGTGTGTGGACTGATATTCTTATCTAAGGAAATCTTTTGGGCCAAGTCTTTTATAACCATGAAGACCATGACTCTGGAAAGTTGGCTCCCTCTTTTATTGAGGAATAAATAGTCTTCGTGGCCAGCTTTCGGGGTAAGATGCACTCTTATATGTTCTCGGTAAAGAGAGATATGTTTTAAAGCGGAGCTGCCGATTGGTACAAGTCGTTCCTTATTACCTTTTCCAATTATTCTGATAAAGCCTATATCGAGATAAATATTGCTTATCTGCAATCCAATAAGTTCTGAGACGCGCAAGCCGGAGCTATAGAGTGTTTCGAGCATTGCTCTGTTTCGTACTCCTTCTGGTTTTGAATGATCTATTGCCTCAAAAAGCGCTTCTATCTCATGGACGCTCAAGGTATCTGGAAGTTTTCTGCCAAGCTTTGGGCCTTCTATCAGTTCTGAAGGGTCATCGGTAATGAGGTCCTCATAGACCAGGTATTTGTAGAAGGCCTTGATGCCAGAAATGATTCGAGCCTGGGAATATCGAGATAGTCCTAGCTCGTTGATGAACTCAATGAAATCCACCAGGTCCGTTTGCTTTACTTTGAGGGGAGATAAGTCTCTTTCTTTGATCTCAAGGAACCGTATAAGCTTGGAAATATCAGCCAGATATGCCTGGATCGAGTTGGAAGCCAGTGATCTTTCCAGCTTCAAATAGTTTTTAAATTGCTTGGTAGCGGTCTCCCATTTCACAGTGTCAAAATAACCCAAAAGGTCACAAAATGCATCTTGACTCTGAACCTTAACATAACATTGGCTTAATGTAAGGGGAATTTTGCTATTTTGCCGCGATGGATTCTCGCCGTGTCTTAATCGTAAATGGGCCCAATCTAAATCTCCTTGGTAAGAGGGAGCCGGAAATCTACGGTAACTTGGATTTTGAAGGATTTTTCTCAGATTTGAAGAGGGGTTTTGGGCAATTTGAGCTAGAGTATTTTCAGAGCAATATTGAGGGAGAGCTTATTACTAAAATTCAAGAAGTGGGTTTTTCCTACCATGGTATTGTTCTCAACCCGGCGGGATATTCTCATACCTCTGTTGCCTTAGCTGATGCTGTCGCTGCGATTAAAACACCATTAGTTGAGGTTCACATTTCCAATATTTTCTCCAGAGAAGAGTTTAGAAAACATAGCTTCATAAGCCCTGTTAGCAAAGGCGTAATTACCGGATTGGGTTTGGAAGGGTATAGGCTTGCTCTCAATTATCTTGATAGACTGTAAATGGCAAATATCTCTTTCTATCCGGGTCCTTCAAGGGTGTATTCAAATACTACTGAGTACTTAATTGAGGGGTATAAGGACGGAATATTTTCCATCAATCACAGAAGTGAGGAGTTTATGGCTTTATCGCGAAAGACTAAGAAACTTTTGCATGAAAAGCTTCGGATTCCTTCTGACTATCGAATTTTATTTACTTCCTCCGCTACAGAAGGTTGGGAGATTATCTCACAGTCTCTGGCGAGTAATTCTACACAGCACTTTTATAGCGGTGCTTTTGGCGAGAAGTGGTGTCAGTGCGCAAAGCAGATTACTGATGAAGTTCAATCAGTGTCTTTTGATATAAACGATTCCTTGCCTTTTGAGAGGATCGATCCGAAAGTAGAGTGTATTTGTTTGGTCCATACGGAAACTTCCAATGGAACGTACATATCTGACTCGATTCTTGAGAAGGTTGCAGAGACTATTTCAGGTGATCAGTTAGTGGCCATTGACTGTACTTCTTCCATTGGAGGTATAGATCTTCCTTGGACTATGGGTGATGTTTGGTTTGCTTCTGTCCAAAAGTGCCTGGGTTTACCTTCAGGATTGGGACTTATGGTTTTATCTCCAAAAGCTGTAAATAAGGTGGAAGAGAGGGCAGAACGGTCACATTATAATAGTCTGCTCAAGATGCTCTCCAATGAAAGTATCCATCAGACGCACTACACGCCTAATATCTTAGGAATCTATTTGCTTAATCGCACTCAGAAGTATTCGAAAGGGATCAATAAGATTCAGGATAAGGTAATGAATCGATATAATTACTGGACTGAAGTGATCAAGGACTTTAAGGAATTTTCATTTTTAATTGAAGAAGAGCACTTAAGATCAAGAACAGTTTTCGCTATTCAATATCAAAAGCCAGAAAAGCTGAAGCATTTAGCTTCTGAAGCTGGCTTTACCCTTGGGAATGGTTATGGTAAATGGGCTGAGACCACTTTTCGGATTGCTAATTTCCCCGCGATAAAGAAAAAGGAGATAGAGTCACTTAGTGCCTTTCTCCGTAAAAGGGTCTCCTAATCTCTCCTGGCCAATTTCACAGAGGTGTTGATCCAGCATTCAAGAGTTACTTCCTGGCCTTCCTGGTAATTCTCGTTGAATATGTCTTCGATGGAAGGAAATTGCTCCTTTGCAGCAGCCATTTGTGCGCTGTTGCCGGCTTTTTGATACATATCATAGGCTGCTATGAAAATAGCCCTATCTAATACTTTACTTTCGCCACCCTTACAATCAGCAAAGCTTGTGAAATAGAGATTTCCTACAAGATTAAACGGAGCCTTGGACTGAGTATCAAATGTTGATGCTTTCAAAGCATTGGCTCTGGCCTTTGATTTTCTGCCTAGTTTGTTGTTTGAGTTCGCCAGTCCCATGTTGGCTTCAAACTTCTCTTCTGAGATAGAGGCCATCTGAGCTGCATTGGTGTAATACTCCAATGCTTTTTCATAAGATTCAGCATTGTAATATTTATCTCCCAGAGCTTTGGCCAATTTGAAGTTGGGTTTGTCCTTATATACAATCTCTCCAGCTTTTGAGAAGTAGGGTTTGTCTGAGCACTTTGCCTGGAGGGAATAGGTAAATATCTTTTTTGCAGTATTTAAGTCAGTGGGATCCGCTTCCATTTTAGGTACAAGACTTTTTTCGATGAAGTCGCAGGTCAAAATCCCGTCCAAAGAACTCAGCAGGGCGTCAGCTTTATCCTGATCTTTCTTAAGTTTTTGGACTTTTCCTCCATTGGTAATTTTGTAGTCTAAGGCTTCAGAAACGCGGCTGTGTATTTCAAGTACCATTTCAGGTGTCATTTCGGCTGGTTTCCTTTCATAGTAGAACTTGGCCAATGACATGTAGGGGATCAGATTGAAATCGGAGATGTCATTCCCATTGAGTTCGAAAGCCTTTTCAAATAGTTCTTTTAGAAGGGCGTAGCGAGAGGGCTTCCGATACATTACTTTGAAGGCATCGTAAGCTTTTCGGTCCATCACGACTGCCTCATTCCCAAAATATTTTGCTCTTTGGTCATACATCCATAGAAGAGAATCTTCCATAATGCTAATCCGCTCCTTACTCTCCTCCTTTTTAATGATGTCTTGAATGACCTTCGCACCGTTAATGTATATGGACGGGTTTAGCTCCGGATTATTGGTGTAAAGCCACATGAGGGTTCCAAAAGTGCCATCAAGATCCTCCAGTTGAGTTTGGATCTTATAGTACGCTTCTTTTTCCCTGGCTTGAGATTGCAGTTCTTCATCCTCTGGCCAATTCCATTCGCCTTGAGCGATGGATGTCTGCGTGATCAAAAAGCTAAATGATGCAAGAAAGGTATTCTTTATGAGGCTTTTCATTTTCTTGAATTGTGGATCGTAACAACGGCGCAAAATGAATAAAGTTATTTATTTAGGCAGTAAGGTTAGTCATTAGCTTTGTGTTAAAAGCGTCTTATGTTGAGTGCGAAAGAAATTTTTTCTGTTACGCTCATACTTTTTTCAGTAATTGACATGCCTGGGAATATTCCGGTAGTGCTTGATTTGAGGAAAAAGCTTGGGCATATCCAGTCTGAGAAGGCCACTTTGGCTGCTGGCGTTATTATGATTGTTTTTCTGTTCCTTGGTGAGCAGATCCTCAATTTATTCAATTTAGACATTGGTTCATTTGCTATTTCAGGAGCGATCATCATGTTCTTGATAGGGATGGAGATGGTGCTTGGTCTGAGTATATTCAAGTCAAATCAAGATGAGCTGACATCCGCGTCTATTGTTCCTCTGGCTTTCCCATTGATTGCCGGAGCTGGCACCATGACCACATTAATTTCTCTAAGGGCTGAATTTGCTGTGATGAATATCTTAATTGGCGTATTGCTGAATTTGACTATTGTTTACACGGTACTCAAAACTTCAGGCTGGCTTTCTAAAAAAATTGGAATTGCAGGATTTAATGTCTTGAGAAAAGTCTTTGGTATCATTTTACTTTCAATCGCGATCAAACTCTTCAAAACTCACTGGTTCATATGATTAAAATTTTCACTGACGGAGCTGCTAAAGGAAACCCGGGACCTGGAGGTTATGGCGTGATCTTAGATTACCAAGGCAAGCGAAAAGAACTTTTTGAAGGGTTTCGGATGACTACCAACAATCGGATGGAGCTTTTGGCGGTCATAAAAGGGCTCGAATCCATCAAAAAAGACGGTTGGGATGTATTGGTGGTATCTGATTCGAAATATGTTGTGGATGCAGTGGAAAAAGGATGGCTGACGAATTGGGTAAAGAAAGATTTTAAAGGCAAAAAGAATAGAGACTTATGGGAGCGGTTCCTTAAGTCATTCTATCGGCATAGGGTAAAGTTTAAATGGATAAAAGGTCATGCGGGCCACCCTGAAAACGAACGCTGTGATGAACTGGCGGTGGCAGGAGCGGAGCTGCAGACCTTTGAGCAAAGTATAGATGCTGTCTTTGAGAAAGAGCAGGGTAGCGCTTAATGGGAAGAAATACTTTCTTTCAGTTTAAGCAATTCCGAATAGAGCAAGACAAATGTGCTATGAAGGTGACAACTGAAGGTTGCCTTTTTGGAGCTTCTATTCAACTTGATGGAACAGAAGCAAGAATTCTGGACATTGGAACAGGTACAGGGTTGCTTTCATTAATGCTTGCACAACGGGCGAAAGGTCAGGTATTGGCTGTAGAATTAGATACTGATGCTGCGAAACAAGCTGAAGACAATTTCAATAATAGTCCATGGTCAGAAAGGTTAGAGGTTGCGAATATGGCCATACAGGAATATGCCGGTGCTACTGATGAGACTTACGATTTAGTTGTTTGTAACCCGCCATTTTTCTCTAACCATTTTAAATCTGGCAAAGCGAAGGACCGAGCAATACATAATGATTCCATGGGCCAGCAGGATTTACTTGAAAGTGTTTTGCGCCTTTTGAGTGACAATGGCACCTTTTGGGTGATATATCCTAAGAAGGAGTATAGGGAATTTGAGCAGCTGGCAATTCAAAATGGCTTATATCATTTTAAAAGGATCAGTGTTCGAAATACTCCTGATAGTGGTGATTTTAGGGTTATTGGAGCCTTTCACAAATTGGAGGTAATTGAGGAATCAGCAAACTCGGTTGTTACAATCAGAGGTAATGATGGTGAATACTCTGCTGAACTTACAGCCTTGTTGGAAGATTACTATTTATAAAATTTGCAGTATGAGAAGTTGGTATTGGTTTTTGATTACTATCCTTTTTCTAACCGCTTGTGGTGATTCAGATGATAGTTCACCAGAGTGCCTTCCCAATCTTTCAGTATGCAACTCAGAGGGCCGCTTTTGTACGTTTGGCTCTAAGTGGGGGGAGGATAGAATATTCTCTCCGGCTGGGAATAATACGCCTGGACCCGGTACTACAGGTGGGGTGGTTACTTACAGCTTTCAGGATGAAGGAATAGAGTTGAACTTCAATGATGAGATGATCATCAGTCGGGATTTTGACGTTCATCAGATTGGTTGCGGAAAAGACATGATACGTGAGGCATTTGCTGCCTATTCTGCGGTAGCAAATATTGATTTTTCAGAAGAACCTTCATCCCCCAATAGTGATATTAGAATATTCGCAGGTATTGTTGAGGGAAGTAGTCGCAATGGGGATATTACTGCTTTTGGTATTCCTCCTCGTGCGGGCAGTTGCGTTGCTAGCTCAGGGACAATGCTTTTTGACTCCCAGACCGGCTCTTGCCACGAGTTTTTTCTGCTGGCACTACATGAGATTGGACATGCATTAGGTCTTGGACATCCAGGAGAGGGGAATATTATGTCTCCAGGTCCTCCTGATTTGACTTTTACCGGGCTGAGGGCTGGAGATATTGAAGGAATTAGATCAATTTATGGGCCTAGAGAGTAATCCTGCCGATGATCTTAAGACCTTGCTGCTTGGTAGGTTCAATAAGAATCTTTTTATCGAGTCAGTAAAGGCAGATGAAAAGAAGTATCAGGAATTACTGAAGTTTTCACTATCAAATGAAATACCTCTGGGTTGGAGGGCGGCTTGGATATTGAGACATGTTTTTAGACCTCAGGAACCAGGCCTTAAAGCAATTATTCCGTATGTAATTCGCGATATCCAGACTTTTGATGAAAGTAAAAAAAGAGAGTGGCTCAAGATTTTGAGTAAACTGGATATTGAGGAGGCCCTTGAAGGAGAGCTCTATGATAAAAGCGTGGAGATTTGGTTAAATATTCACAATCATTCCGCTCTAAGGATTTCTGCTATGCAATGCATTGTCAGGTTTATTAAGAAATATCCAGAGTTAAAGGAAGAGTTGGATCACATAACCGAGCCTGAATATCTGGAAGTGTTATCTCCGGGGATTCGCAAAACATTTGAGAAGTTAACCCGTGATCTTTAATGCATCTCTGTAGTGCTCTACCCTCTCTTCTAATTTCTCTCTTTTTCGATCAGAATCGAGATGAATCTTAGTCTCGTCTTCTAATTTCAAGAAAGCCTTGAAAATGGTGGTATTGGCAATGTAGGAGGAGGTTCTGGTTTGGAAGGAGGCTGCTTCTCTTACCTCATTAATATAGATTTTTTCTAATTCGACGTAAGTCGCGGTTTTGCCCTTTTTAATCCCCAATACCCATAAATAAATCTTGTACTGCTTTGACGAAGAGTCTATCCAAAGACCATATCTCATGGTAATCAGTAATGCCGCCAAGCACCAAGAGAATATTGTTATGACGGATTTCAGGTACGGTGCCATCGGTTGTGTCCAGATGAAGACGCCCAATGTTATTAGCACAAGACCAAACAGTCTGAAGGTGAATGGGAAGTAGTATTCTTGTTTGATATCTAATGTCATATCAAAATTTCGGTAAACCTTTGCGATATCATTTTTAAAGCTAGCAATATGAAAGTTCAGTTAAAATATAGAGGAGATCAGGAATATACTTCAGAGAATGCTTCTGGAAATGAAGTGGATATAGATATGTTCGCTTCCGATAAAAAGGCCCAGTCTCCAACTGAACTATTACTATCTGCAACGGTGGCCTGTGCAGCGGTGGATATTGTGTCTATGATTAAGAAGAAGCGGAAAACACTCATTCATTTTGAGGGAACGGCGGAAGGAGAGAGAAGAGAGGAACACCCTAGGAAATTTGTGAAAATCCATATTGGTTATGATATCACTTCTCCTGATTTAGGTGAAG
>CAZZHO010000067.1:20834-23488 GCA_964653795.1 uncultured Roseivirgaceae bacterium
TAGGAATTGAAGAGCCTAGGTTGATGCGGCATAGTCAGGGAGATCAATGGGATCTGTTGGTGATCTTTCCCGTGAAGGCCATGGATACCTATCTTTCCAATGCACTTTTGACTAATTCAAAGACTTTTCAGAAGCCCTACGGTCATCAACTAAATGACAAAATCTCTTTTCAGGAAGAGGGGTTTTTCTACGGTCCGATTAAAGCAGATTTTGATGATTGGATGTCAGCCTACAGCTACTACCATGTTGAGATATTTACCGCTCTCGCAGGTAAGCAAGATGCCTTATTAAAAGAAAGAGAGATGGAAAATGTATACCTGGAAGCGCTGGATAGACGTCCGAATTTCATTTTCGAAAGGGCTTTCGGAACCTCATGGGATATTTTCACTATTGGTTGTTACGATGACATCAAGGACTATGCTTCTGCTGGAGATATTCCATTCGAGGAAGAAGATGCGGCCGCAAAAAAAGCAGGTTTTCAAAGTGTGAATACTATAGGTAGCTATCTGAGAGAGTTTCTTTTGGAGCATCACGATACGCTCGCCGGGGCAGTTCGACCATAGGATTATCAGAAATGTATGGGTAGCATTTAGGTAGCGTAATGTTCTCACCTTTTATTTTTTTCAAAACAAATCGCTACCTTGTTAGTTAAGTCCAATTTTTCAACCATTGATGGTCTGGTTTTTCTCCGCGTGGGTGGCGGTATTTTCTTTTTTTCACGACATCCGACTAGCCAAATTCCGTGTCATAGCGGTAGATGCAGGATATGAGCTTTCCATAAATTTTGATCGTTCTGACCTCTTGGAATCAATATATGCAACGCGAGACTATGATAATGACGTGTTGCAGCAAACCGAATCCTACGTCAAAGAGAATCTCTTTTATCTATTTGATGGAGATACTGTCTCATACGATTTGGAGAACATAGAATACACCGACACCAACATTATTCTGACTGGTGCAATCCTCACTGACAAGATTTCCGTAAAGGAAATCAGGGTAGGAAATACCTGCTTAATAGAGGAGGTGAAGGGCCATATGAACATTATGGAGTTTTTTTTAAATGATAAAGAACGATTTTTCAGATTGGACCAAGTACGAACAAAAACAATAGTTAAATACTGATAGAACACGACATGAAACATTTTTTACGCATTGCGGGCCTGATGGCATTTTTTGGCTTTTTGATAGCCTGTGGTGATGATAATCCTATAGAGGATATTATTGATACTACCATTTCAATATCCGCTTCAAGTACAACTCAGGAAAGTGGTACAGTGCAGGTTACTGTCACTATAGGTACTTCTTTGCCAATTAGCGTGCCAGCTTCTATTTCTTATTCAGGTACCGCCACTCAAGGCACAGACTATTCTGGGGCTAGCACGGTGACTATTGCAAGCGGGGAAACCACTGCTTCTTTCGAAATCACCATTACTGAAGATGATGAAGATGAAGAGGATGAGACAATTATAGTATCCTTGGGTACTTCAGGCTTACCAGATCAGGTGTCATTAGGCGACGTATCTTCCACTACTATCACCATTAATGATGATGATGAGCCAATGGATACTGGTATCGGGGATGATGAGTGCCCTAACGATAACAGCACTAATCAGAATAGGGAAGAATGCGATAATCCAGCTGGAACACTGAACTATAGTGAGACTATATCGAACGGAATGAGAACAGTAAGTGGAAGCGGTATTCCCAATCATGCTTATGGAAATCAGTTTCAGGATTTTCCTCCTAATGATCCTAACTCCAGTGTTGAGGTAACGAATCAAAATCATACTTTCACTTTTACCACATCTCCTAGCCTAGCTTCTACGACGACTAGCATTCTTACAGATGAGAACCGTCCATCTGTTGAGTATGGGATAGCCTTGAATGCTGTACCTATTGATCCAGCTCCTGCGGAACCATTTATTTTCGAGAATACCTCTACAGGAGAGTATAACTGGGATTGGGTATTCGAGCCAAATAATAATACGGAAGCGGTTGGTTTGGACTGTGCTACGGCTCATGTGCAGCCTGATGGGGCCTACCACTATCATGGTGATATGGGACCACTGGCTGAGGTGTCATCTCCGGGAATCAGTTCTGGTACAGCTCCTAGTTCACCAGTTCAGGTTGGATGGGCTGCGGATGGGTTTCCAATTTTCTACCGATATGGACCAGCGGCTTCTGGCAGTGGAGTCGAATTACTTGCCCCTAGCTACCAATTGAGATCTGGCAATAGAGAAGGAGATGGTGTAGATGAGCCTTGTGGTTCTTATACTGGTAAGTATACCTTGGATTATGAATATGTAGCTGGTATAGGCGATTTAGATGAATGTAATGGTATATCCAGGTCTGTTACATTTATGACGCAAGCAGGGCAAATGGAAACTTTTGAATACTTCTATGTAATCACAGAAGATTTTCCTGTAATTGGCAGGTGCCTGTCAGGAGATGTTGATGATGATTTTAGAAAGAGGAATTAATTGAGTTTAAACTGAAAAAATGGCCACTCATAAGAGTGGCCTTTTTTATTATCTGGATATGAATGTTTTAATCCTCAATCGCTTGAGTGAGGTCAGCAATCAGGTCTTCCACATCTTCGATTCCGACACTCAGTCTTATCAATGAGTCTGTCAGTCCTGACTTTAATCTTT
>CAZZHO010000068.1:0-1387 GCA_964653795.1 uncultured Roseivirgaceae bacterium
ATTCATAGAAGTCTTTAGAATTACTCAGGTATATAGGTGTCCTTCCCGATGGTTTCTTCCGTTACTTCAATCAGGTTGAATATTTTATCCTTGGCACTAAATAATTTAGTATGCTTCACAGTATTTTGATGATAGGAGGGTTGTTTTTTCAATTGCTGACTTACCAAACTAATCCTGAATTAAAGAATTCTCTAACCTTTTATGCCTCATTCGACAATGGGACAAAAGCGGATTTTGCACTGGGAGACCCTAATATTTATACCGCAAAAGGCTCTTATGTGAATTGGGTGAGAGTTCTTGAAGGAATCGAGGTAGGTATGAACAACCCCAATCATCAGATTGTGGAAGGGAAAGGTCGGTTTGGAAATGCATTTGAATTTGGCCCGGGGAGAAGTGGCCAAGTGATCTTCTACAAAAGCGAGAAAAATATCGCCTATGATGCCAAAAGCTGGTCCGGGTCCATTTCTTTTTGGTTGAGCGTAGATCCCTCCACAGATCTGAAGGGTTATACAGATCCCGTTCAAATTACCGATATCAATTTCAATGATGCTTCATTGTGGGTTGACTTTACTGATCACAAGCCACCGAATTTCAGACTTGGCGTGATAGGTGATAAAAATGAGTGGAGTCTGGATACCTTGGAGACGCCAGCGGATGTAGTTTGGGACAAGAGAATCGTCAACGTGGAAGCTCCATCCTTTTCCCGAAGTAAGTGGACGCACATCTTGATTACCTATGAAAATCTGGGTACAGAAAATAGCTCAGCAATTCTCTATTTTGATGGAGAAAAAATAGGAGTTGTGGAAGGTATTGATGATCCCTTTACCTGGGAATTAGAAAAGTCAAATATTTTCCTGGGGTTGGGCTATACTGGCTTAATGGATGAATTATCCATTTTCAACAGAGCCTTAAGCGCAGAAGAGGCGAAGGCGCTTTATCAATTAGAAGGAGGAATCAAATCAATTCTGTAGTCCATCGCTCTGTCTGGTTCGATAGCTTACTACTGAACAGTCCAGCCACCGTCTATGGCCAGGGTAGCTCCTGTCACCATACCGGCATTGGGACTTGCCAGGTATAAGATAGCCGCTGAGATATCCTGAATTGTAGCCACTTTACCAACCGGAATTCTATTTATAACACCCTCTAGATATTGTGGATCGTCCAGCCTTTCTGCGGTGCCAGGTGTGTAGGTGAAAGTAGGGGCAATACCATTAACAGTTACACCTTTGTCAGCCCACTCCAGTGCCAATACCTGGGTGATAGAGTTTACTCCACCCTTGGAGGCACAGTAGACCACATGATCCTTGATAGCCACCAGGCTGGCTTGAGAGCTCATATTGATAATTCGGCCCTCGCCCTGCTCTATCATATATTTTCCAGCTTGCTG
>CAZZHO010000068.1:1487-2908 GCA_964653795.1 uncultured Roseivirgaceae bacterium
TCATATTGATAATTCGGCCCTCGCCCTGCTCTATCATATATTTTCCAGCTTGCTGTGCACAGAAGAACAGGCCTTTCAGGTTTACATCTATCATCGCGTCCCAATCAGCTTCTGTTACCTCCACTGCAGGATGGTTGAATCCAAGTCCTGCGTTATTTACCAATACATCAATCCTTTCAAACTGATCATAGATCCCTTCAAAAACCTGTTTAATGGAGTCCACGGAACTAACATCTAGATGCACGAAGTGTGCTTTTCCATTCGCCCGCTCGATCTTCTCTTTTAATTCTTTGAGCTTCTCCACGTTGCGGGCACAGAGGACTACTGTAGCTCCGGCTCTGGCCATGTCTTCGGCTATTCCAGCACCTATTCCTTCACTTGCACCTGTGACTACTACGATTTTGCCGTCTAATCTAAAATCCACTTTTTCCTTTTTGCTTATTGGGTTGAAGATACATGCAGCTCCTTAAAATTCAAATACATTTGAGATACCATAAGGTCTCCTAACAGGAGGAACAAAAAAACCTTTACAAGGAAACAGATGCTATAAAGTCAACGCTGAAACCCTACTTCGACCCCATGTTGGAAGCTGTGAAAAAGTGATTTCTAATAATTATCTTATTTATTGCGTTAATTGGATTAGTACCAATAGAATAATGTCAAATGCAAAACAACTTTAATACTTCCATAAGCGTTAGTCTCCTTGGCTTGGGGATACTGCTTTTTACTGGTTGCAATAATGAAAGCGCTATCAGCCTTACTGGTAAAAAGTATTCCGTCCAACACACAGGTAATACACCGGCTTCATTTTTCCAAGCAAATGAGTTGGGACAACTTGGACTAATTGAGCTAGCCGACTTTGGCAGTCATTTGAAAGAGGACATTGAATCAATAGAAGTCAGGTATGCTGACTTGCCGTCTAAAGATTACGATGGTAAAATAGTTCTGATCGACGGAAATAGAAATGGCCAGTTTGAGTATGATTCTGTTGACATTATTGGTCTTGCTAGTTTCGATAAGGTATTGAATTTTTCGACATTCAATAAGATAAGAAGCAATAGGCCATTGGTCATTAAGATTGAACAAGAGAATTATAAGTTGACTTTCAGTAATGATGGTACCAATCTCGAATTGGTTCCGGTGAAGGATCAAGATCCGGACTTGGTATATCCATTTAGACTTCCGGAGATTAAGGCTAAAAGGCTGACAAAGAATGCGGTGATTGATAAGAAAAATGGTAAACCTACCTATATCGAGTTCTGGGGCACCTGGTGTAGACCCTGTTTGGATTTAGTTCCTGAACTCAGAGCACTACGAAAGGACTTTGAAAATCAATTGAATCTGACGAGTATCAATTATCGAGACAAGGATATGACCAGGGTGGACTTCTTTATTCGAGACTACAAAATGAACTGGGATCA
>CAZZHO010000068.1:3008-4692 GCA_964653795.1 uncultured Roseivirgaceae bacterium
CCGACCATTGGCTGTAGTCTCCATCTTAAGCGATCAAGATTAAGTTGTAAATTATAATAGCCAGCTGCCCTAAAGTGGCTAACAGAAATACGGGGATAGTGACTCTCATTGGCTGAACAGCCAGGTTTGTGACTAACACAGAGAATATGCCTGCGACGATGATCGAGATTTGGACCCAGCTAAAGCCAACAGCCAGGCTCATTGTAAAAAGAGCAAATGGTCCGGTGAAGCAACCTTGCGCGATGATGGCAAAAGCAAGAATGATTAACCTGTAATAATCCATCTTGTCTGTCCAATTGAAGAACCTTTCACTCAGACTTGCGGAATGAGTAGCGCTATTTGATAGCAGCTCTACTTGACTTGAAATGGAGGGTTGGGTACTGATTTGCGCTTTCATAATTGATTTTGATAAAGTATAGCGCAATGCTAGTGGCCATCATTCGCCTCGTAGTTGACCGAAATCAGATACAGCTATGATTGTTGTCAACCTTCTGCTCTTTTCAACTTCAGAAAGCTATTCCTCCAAAAAGCTGAGGACCGCTTTAGCAAAATTTTCCTGTTTGTAGGTATTGTTGTGATCACCCTCAACAATGACCAATTGGCTGTTGGGAAACTGTTGCTGTAGCGCTTCCGGATTCCCATTGTCTGTGTCTTCATCTCCACATATGACAAGGGTTTCAGTTTTGATATTTGAAAGCTCTTTCAAAGAAGTGACAGGCTGATAATCCTGTAGAAATCCGAGGGCTCTAATATCAGCCTTTATGGAATTCGCATAATCTAGTGCCCCTTTGGTGAGTTCTGTGGGTGCAACGCGGCCAGTGAAAGCATCAGCAAAAGCGATCCTTCTGTCCCAATCGGGGTTGGTAAAATCTACTCCCATACCGCCTAGAACCGCCTTAGTGATTCTTTTATCTTCTGTTAGCAATTTGGCCAATATGATCGATCCTCGTGAATAACCAACCGCCAAATATTCATCCAGCCTTAAATGGTCTGCCAGCATCATCAAGTCTTTGATCTCGGCGTTGTTTTGATAAGCTTCTTTTTCGCCTGGCTTATCCGAATTACCATTGCCTCGTAGATCAGGGATGATTACCCTGTACCCGTTTTCGAGTAAGGTACCCTTCAATGTACTCCTGCCCCAGGAACTACCGTCGACTATAAACCCATGTATGAGTACGATTGGCTTACCTGATCCTTCATCAGTGTAGGAGATCTTAGTATTATCAAAAGATTGAAAGTACGCTAGTTCATTCTGTTCTTGAGCTTGAGAATTAAGAGCCAAAAACACTATTGAGATAAAAAACGGAATTACTTTTTTCATAGGAATGAGGGGATTTTCAAGAGCTTCTTTGGCCAAATTAAAGGATATTGGGTGCTAAATGACCATGCATCTTAGCCAAGAACCTTTATCGGTGACTTGAAGTAACTTTGGCGTTTTAAAATTGAATGACACTTTACCAAAGGATCGTCATTTGGTAAACATAAATTATGTCATTTGATCGATTGGGCTTATCAGAGCCACTTCTACAGGCCATAGCAGATAAAGGCTATACTTTGCCATCGCCCATCCAGGAGAAGTCTATCCCCGTCATTTTGAAAAGGAAAGATGTATTGGCCTCCGCGCAGACTGGCACCGGTAAGACAGCTGGATTCACGCTTCCAATTTTGCAATTGCTATCAAAGA
>CAZZHO010000068.1:4792-22946 GCA_964653795.1 uncultured Roseivirgaceae bacterium
AAGATACTGGCAATTTTACCTGAGAGGAAACAAAGTCTACTCTTCTCAGCAACGTTCTCACCGCCCATAAAAAAGCTGGCCAATGGATTATTACATCGTCCTGTGCAAGTAGAGGCAACCCCTGAGAATACCACTGTTGATAAAATCATTCAAAAAGCATATCGAGTCGATAAAAGCCAAAAGACCAATATGATCTTGGATATGATCGCTGGAGGAAAATGGCAGCAGGTTTTGGTTTTTACCCGTACCAAACATGGAGCCAATAGGCTAGCGCAGAAAATGAATAAAGCGGATATTAGTGCTGCAGCAATTCACGGAAACAAGACGCAAGCTGCTCGTGTCAAAGCTTTAGCCGACTTTAAAAGTAATAGCATTAGAGTCTTAGTAGCTACAGACATTGCCGCAAGGGGATTAGATATTCCATTATTACCGCATGTCATCAATTTCGAGATGCCCAACGTTCCAGAGGACTATGTGCATCGGATTGGCAGGACAGGAAGAGCCGGAGCTCAAGGAGAGGCTATTTCATTGGTAGCCGCCGATGAAACTATTTACTTAAAAGAGATTGAAAAACTTGTTGAATTAAGTATCCCTGTTGAGGTGATGGAAGGCTTTGAGCCTACGGAAAAACCTACGGACATTGGCGCTGCCTCAAAACAAAACAAACCTCGTCCACCCAAACCTAAAAGTGGGAATAAAGCGAGAGGTCATAAGAACCGAAGGAGGAAACCCCGAAAGTAGCACGAGTGCAATGCTAATTCAGGCATAATCGCATATCACTTTGCCTTAAGCATTCCGTTATACCATTTGAAATGGTTGAACATCAGGTTCCTGATAGGTCTCTTTCGCTTTTTCAGAGGTGAAAATGTCATAGGAATAATGACTATTGAGTAACCCTCTGAAGTCTGTCATCAATACAGAATGTTTGGTAATCAATTCAGAGAAGTCCAATTCAGGATCTTCTTGATGAAAATGATGCACTGCATGCACAGCAGCTACCGTGATCGTATCATGATATTTGGTGGCTCCATACTTTATGGCTAATCCCTTTATTTGGTTTTGCATGTTGCGAGCAGCTTGCACCACTCCATATTTTCGTATGTGGATAAATGCCAATCTTAAATGAGCCTCGTGAGAGAATAGCCGAGGAGGAAAGGTCATAGCTTCAAATCGATGAACATATTCATCATCTGAAAAATCAAAGTGTGACTGTGGCATAATGTGAGATTTGCAGGAAGAAGGTAATACGAGTAGGGTGCTTAAGGGTTCTGTTTGGTTAAATTTTTTTGAATAACTACCATCTATAACGATTCTTTGGGGAGTAGTAAAAATTCCTTTCAGCAAATGAGCTATCGTTTGTAGCCTTGATTATGCGAAAGCTAAATGGAAATTCATTTTTCTTCACTAGGCTGCAATATGAATCAGGAGATTGGGATGTAGATCAGCGTATGCCCTCTAACATTCTGCATTCATTAGTGCAGTACACGACCATTCCAGTCAATACGGTGGAGAACGTTGTTCCGCTTAGTTCAGACAATATCTTTGAATGTCCGTTCTGTTACCTCACAGGTCATAAACTAGTACAATTCACAACCGAAGAAAAGCAGCGATTCCAAGCGTATGTAGAGAACGGTGGTTTTGTCTTTGTGGATGATTGCAACCATGATATAGAAGGCCTATTTGCTAAATCCTTTGAAAATCAAATGGATGACATATTTGGCCCCAACTCTTTGAAGAAGCTGCCAGATAATCACGATTTGTACCGTTCGTTTTTTGAATTTGATGGTCCTCCGGCGACCAGCCAGGAGCTCAATGGATGGGGTGATGATTTAGTTCATGATTACCTGAAAGCGATTGAGGTGGATGGCAGGATTGGCGTATTGTATAGCAACAAAGACTATGGCTGTGAGTGGGATTACGATTTCCGGAACAAACGCTGGTACAAGATCGACAACACTAGATTCGCAGTTAATATCATAACCTACGCCCTTACAAGTTAAAATAGCAGATGGCTGAGACGACAAATGATTTAGATGTATTGGAGGCTGAAATAGCCGACTTAGTTGCCAAGATTCAGCAAACGAAATCAGAGGTACACAAGGCTGTTGTAGGGCAGGAGGAAGTGATGGACCAGATGCTCATTGGTATGTTAGCCGGTGGCCATGTGTTACTGGAGGGATTACCTGGTCTGGCGAAGACGCTGATGGTAAAATCATTGGCGAAGGCCGTCAGTTTGAATTTTAATCGAATTCAATTCACCCCGGACCTCATGCCGGCTGATATTTTGGGTACAGAAGTCTTGGAGTCAGATCAGGAAGGGCACAAGTCATTTAGGTACATCAAAGGGCCCGTCTTTACCAACATATTGCTAGCTGATGAGATCAACAGAACCCCTCCAAAGACTCAGGCAGCATTGTTGGAGGTCATGCAGGAATATAAGGTGACCTATGCAGGTACTGACTATCAATTAGACCGTCCCTTTTTCTTACTGGCAACACAGAATCCAATAGAGCAATCGGGGACCTTTCCATTACCGGAGGCCCAGGTAGATCGTTTTTTACTTCATGTCAAAATCGGATACCCTGGACAAGATGAGGAAGAGGCCATACTGAAACTCACAACCAGCAAGTCCTCTCAATCAATACAGCCAAGCCTAACTGGAACTGAAATTTTAAGAATTCAAGAGCTGGTCAAGGATATATTCGTTGACGATGAATTGGTCAGTAAAGTGGCGGATCTGGTCAGAGTAACAAGGCCAGAAACAACTGATGAACAGGTGGTGAAGGACTATCTGGATTTTGGGGCAGGCCCCAGAGCAGGACAAGCTATTATCATGACGGCTAAGGCCAGAGCGATGCTGAAAGGTCGATTGGCAGTCATTCCAGAGGATATCAAAGCAATGGCGTTGCCTGCGCTTCGTCATAGGTTACTCCTGAATTTCAAGGCAGAATCGGATAAGGTGGCTTCCGATGATATCATCCAACAATTACTGACAAAAGTGTAATGTCCCAACACCTCTCCATAGATTGGAATGAATTGGCTTCCGTCGAGAATCTGGAGTGGGTCGTTAAATCCATTGCCAATGGTTTGCAGGTAGGAAAAAGATATAGTCGGCGATTGGGTCCGGGGATGGAGTTTAGCCAATACAGGCCTTATAGCCAGGGAGATGACCTTCGACTACTGGACTGGAAGATGGTAGCCAAGTCAGATAAGTATTATGTACGACAGTCGGAAATAGAGTCAGATGTTCAAATCCACTTTATTATCGATACTTCAGGATCCATGAAGTATAAGGAGGGTCAGACTGAGAAGTTCGCGTTTGCGAAAGTCCTTTCTGGAGTTCTTGGATATTTAGCGATGGAAAATGGTGATCAGTTTGGCCTGGCTACCAGGGACGGTGATATACAAGGGCAGGGCGGAAGACATTGGCGGAAATATATAAAGTCGTTACATAGCCTTTCTGAGTCGAAGAAGTTTGAATTGCCGCTTACTGTTAGGTCAGGAGTTAAAGATGTCTATGTTTTGATAAGTGACCTATATGAGGATGAGGCCATTTTGCCTTTTCTATTCTCGCTTAAGCGAAAGCACAATGAAGTCATTGTTTTTCACCTTTTAGGGGCAAAAGAGCAAGAGCTGGACTTTCAGGGTGTTGCCGCATTCAAGGATTTGGAAGAAGCTACCAGCCTTCAGTTGAATAGCCATCAAATTAAGACTGAATATCAGGAGAGGTTACTGCAATGGAAGTCTGAGTTGAAATCACGAATGGAGCAACGTGGCATTGATTATCAACTAGTTGATTTCACCCAGAGTGTTGGTCAAGCAGTGAATCGCTTTTTGAGGGAAAGGAGAGGCCAATGATTTCCTGGGGTAGTGGCATTTTTCTATTTGGAGCATTAGGTATTTTGGTACCACTTATTATCCACCTTCTAAGTAAGAAAGCAGGCAAGACCATCGAGTTTGGATCTTTACGTTTTTTGCGTGAAACAGAGACCAAAACTATGAAGTCTCTCTTCCCGTCTCAATGGTGGTTATTGCTTCTGAGGAGTAAGATACTTCTAGTGCTGGCAGTGATTCTGGCGCAACCTCTATTATCAGAAGAAAGTGAGGAAATAGGGACTGGATATTTGATCGATCCATTTTTGAGAGGTGAGCCTTGGTTCAATGAGATGGTTGATTCACTCGCTGATAAGAATACCTATTGGTTAACCGCAGGATATCCAGGAATTACAGAGGAAATCGGAAGTAGAAAAGAGCAGAATTTTTATCAACTGCTACAGACAGTTCCGAATCTGGAAGTTTCAAAATGGAAGATCATTTCGCCACTTCATCAGTCGTCCTTCCAAGGTCGAAATGAGATATTTCCAGTTGAGTACGAGTGGATACAACCACCTGTAACACCGAAAGAGGAGGTCGTAAGTGGTTACCAAAAAGAAGATAGAAATTATCAACTGGTGGCCTCCTTTGATGAATGGCTGACAGGATTCGAATTGAGAGAAGTGGACCAGTCTTTCCAAAAGCAGGTCATTAAGGTCCATATAAGTTCAGATGAGCTATATGCCGAGTTGAATGGTATTTTTAAATCGGCCTTGTCAACTCTCCAGAATGTCAGTCACCTAACTATAGAAGAGGTTAATTCACCTGCAGAATCAGATTGGTTGATATGGCTAAATACTGAAAAGCCTCCTCGAACGAAAGGGATTATTCTCTTAAATGATGCTACTATGCAGAGTTGGCAAGTGGTGAATGAACATCAGGCCTTAGTTTCAGGTGATTTAGTTCGCAAAGAATCTATTCAAATCAATCTGCCTTTGCAGCTATTGCGGTTATTTCAAGGTAACGACAAGACGAAAGGAAATAGTCTATTGACTATCGATCTAAATCAATTCTCCTATCGACATTATAATGCGGATTCAGAAGCATCGAAGAAGGACATTTCTGAGTCAATTTGGATATTGCTGCTAGTGTTGCTGCTTTTAGAAAGATGGTTTTCGTTTAAAGCTTCTATGTCATGAGTGCTCAAGAGGCCATATCAATAATTCTGAAGAGATGGAAGCTCCAACATTGGATAAAAATACTTTTGGCCTGGGTAGCAATTGCCACTTTCTCAGGGCTGCTTATTTGGACTACCAATATCGAAATGTGGACTATGATTCCAGCAGTTGCAACAGCGCTTTGGCTTGGTTGGAAGGAATTGAGAAGGTTACCGAAGCAAGAAGATGTCGTAAGACTGCTCAACGAACAGGTGAGCAGCCTGCAGTTTAGTAGTGCTATTTTTCTTCAGGGAGATCAAAATGGTATTGCTCAATTACAGAGGAGGAGAATAGTTAAAGAGCTTTTGGACGCTGGCAAAAAAGTAAAGTTTCCGGTGGTTTGGAGGGATCTTGGGTTTGGCTTCATCAGCCTATGCGTCATTTTCTGGTTGGCAAGTTTTTTACCTTCGTCAAGTAAAACAGATGCCAACATATCAATAAAACAGCAAGTCAATAGCAATCCATCAAACGCGTCAACTCTACCAAAGCCGGATTCTATATTCATAGAGGCCTTTGAAATCATAATAGAACCACTTGCATATACTGGAATGGCTGCTAAGGAGATAAACACATGGAACGTGGAGGCTCCGGAAGGTGCTATGTTGACATGGAAATTGGTGATGGCGGGAAATCCTTCTGCAGTTTGGACGACTTTTAATCAGAAGGATAGCATCCCCTTCGTTAATACCGGTAAAAATTGGATCCTAAAGAGGTCAGTAGAGGATTTGATTTATTCAATACACTTCACAGATGCTGAAGGTAATGTGACCTCCAGTGCTTTTCATAGTATTTCGAGCATTCAGGATCAAGCACCTAAAGTAGCGATTAAGAATGTTCCTCAGTTCCAGCGATTGGATTTTGCTGCGAATATTTCAATACCATTGGAGGTAGAGATCAATGACGACTATGGATTAACGGATGGCTATATCGTAGCTACGATCACCAAAGGGTCCGGTGAGTCTGTAAAATTTCGAGAGCAGAAGATTCCGTTCTCTGAGGTAGTGAGAGGTAAGTCTTTCAATGCCTCCTTGGAGCTGAATACGGCTGATTTTGATATGGAGCCTGGAAACGAGCTCTATTTCTATGCATATGCGGAGGATAACCGACATCCTACAGTGTTAAGCGCCAGAACCGAGACTCATTTTTTTATTCTCAATGATACCACGGAGGTAGAGTTTTCCTTACAAGGAGCGCTAGGTGTAGATCTAATGCCTGACTATTTCAGAAGTCAACTTCAAATCATCATTGATACCAAGAAATTGATTGAGGAAGAACGTGATCTTACCAAACATGAGTTCAATTCAAGAAGTAATGCACTTGGGTTTGATCAAAAATCTCTGAGACTGAAATACGGCCAATTCATAGGTGAGGAGGAAGATAGTGGACTGGAGGCAGAGCGTGAGGTTCCAGAGGCAGAAGAGCATGATCATGATGATCATGAAGGACATGACCATGAGGAAGAGAATGTCGTCATGAGATTTGGACATGATACAGATCATGAAAATGAAGAAGGGGAGTGGATGGATCGAGGTACAGAGCATGAGCATAGACATGACCATGGAGCTGAGGGTATTGATCCGGAAGCAGAGGAAGATCCTTTAGAAGGATTTCTGCACAATCATGAAGATGAGGAGACTGCTACTTTCTATACCCAATCTCTTAAATCTAAATTGAGAGCTGCACTAACACAGATGTGGGATGCTGAGCTTTATCTTAGATTGTACCAGCCGGAGAAGTCTTTACCTTATCAATTGGAAGCACAAGAACTATTGAAAGAAATCAGAAATCATGCACGTATCTATGTGCAAAGGATTGGTTTCGATCCGCCTACGGTCAATGAAGAAGAGACCAGATTAACAGGGAAATTGGATGAACTTAATGATCGAAGTTTTGAAAATAAACAAGAAGTAGATCAACGCAGAGAGACCATTCTTGAGGGTGTGAAGGTGCTCGACCAATTAATAAAGGGAGCCAAACTGGATGAGCCTAAGAGAAGAAAATTGGAGGAAGTAGGAGCCGAGATAGCGTTGATGGTATTGAATAAACCTGGGGAATATCTCTTTCTTCTAAATCGTATTAGAGGACTTATTGATACTAAATCAGCTATCAAAGCCCAAGATCTAATTCGTCTGTCTTATGAGTTGGCAGCCACCATCCCTCCTGAGACAAAACCATTAAATGGCTATTCCAAGGGGAATGATGAATTTACTAGCGAGTTTCTGAACCAACTTATAAACTCATCGTCACAATGAGTTTTGAGATTGTTCCTGAAGCGATATTCTGGATAGTAGCCGCTGCCTTCTTTGCAGTTTGTATTTGGTTAGAATTCAGAAGCAGGAGTAGGAGAAAAGTGCTCAGAATTTTCCTAATCACCATTTCGGTTTTGAGTCTAATGGCGCTTTATTTAAAACCCAATTATGAAAAGAAAGCACCAAGCCAGTCATTCCTGATTTCAACTAAGGGTACTCCCGATGAACTCATCACCCAGCTAGGTAAACAGGGCTACAATATCCATGACAACATCAAGAGTTTCAAGGAAGCGATACAGTCATTTAATATTGATACAATCATTGTCAGTGGAAGGGGCTTGGAGAAATGGGATCTTAGTCAGCTAGAAGGTGGTTTTGGATTTATTCCAGACACCTCCAAGATTGAAGGCTTCAATGATTTCAGTACTTCTTCTTTAAGAGTTGAAAAATCTGGTTCACTGGAACTTCAATACCATTTCAATGAAGAAACGACTTTAAGTATTTCCGGAGTTGGTTTCAGTAATATTGGAGATCGTATAGTATACGGATCAGGTAAAATCAAAGTGCCTGTTATCCCGATTATATCAGGTGATCTCTTATTAAATATCACGGCACTAAAAGGTGGTGATACCTTAGCCAAGGAAGTGGTTCCCATTTCAGTGCAAGTAGAAGCTAGTGAAAACATTTTGCTGATGAGCGGTGCCCCTTCATTCGAAGCGAATTTTCTTAAGAGGTATCTACTGGATCAAGGCTATGGTGTTGCCGAGCGATTCCAAATTTCCAAGGATCAATTTAGGGAGAGCTTTTCCAATATGGATGCATTGGTCATCAAAAGACTTAATGCTGATATCCTCAAGGAATTTTCTCTTCTAGCCATTGACGATATGGCTTATTCAGAGTTGACTGGTTTTGAGAAGAGAAACTTGAATGATGCCATGCAAAAAGGGGAGTTAACCTTGATGTGGCTGGGGAGTGGAGATCAACCATTCGTCAAAATCGAAGAGACCAATAATCAGCCCATAAATTTCGCTGGTACCAAAGTCAACTTGCAGGTGTCATCGTGGAATCCGAAGCAGTCGAACACCGTGAAGTTCAGGGATGAAACGGTCGCCTGGGTTTCGGAGAAGGGGATAGGTAGACTTGTTGTGCCAAATATTGGGAATAGCTATAAGCTTGTTTTGTCCGGGAATAACGAGATTTATGAGGCCCTTTGGACTTCAATATTAGATCAGATCCGTCCTTTGGACATCAGAAGCTCGGATTTGGAAATGACAGGACTAGCTTACCAGCATTATCCTACTCAACTGTTGTTAAAAGTAAGTGACCCTACTGCTGTTGTTGAAATAGAAGGAGTACGTGTTCCGCTGGAGCAAGAGTGGTATCTGGACAACTCCTACCAACTAAAATGTTGGCCATCTGTTGTTGGGTGGAATGATGTTGAGGTAGATGATCTATTAGTGGGAAGGTTTTATGCTTTTCAGGATGGTCAGTGGAGTCTCAAGAAACGGTCAGATCTAATAAAGTTGAATCAGGTGGAAAGTGAGCAGAGAGGGGGAGACGCCAGCGCCATTGTTCTCATAAAGTCGCCAATTTCACCTTGGCTGTTCTTCTTCACTTTCCTTTTGGCAATGGGCGGGCTATGGTTGGAGCAAAGGCTCTATTGATAGCTACTTTCCATTGGTGTAAAAGATCTAAGGGTTCAACCTGTTTCCATCTTTATTTGCAGCCATGTCCAAGTGGCTCACCGTCCTAGCACTACTACTTAGTATTTTCAACCATGTTTATAGCCAGTCTATTGAGGCTCGCTATACCAACACGCCCATTAGAATAGATGGGGTCATGGATGATGTATGGTTTACAGCAGATTCAGCTTACGATTTCCATCAGTATTTCCCATTTGATTCTTCTTTAGCAGAAGCCCAAACGGTAGCGCGCATACTATATGATGACAATTTCATCTATGTACTGGGCATCATGAAGAATAAGCCCGGAGAACGCTCTTATGTAACACCTTCACTTCGTAGGGATTTTAGAGGAGAGGCGAATGATAGTTTCACGATCATATTTGATCCATTTAAAGACCGTACAAACGGCACTTTATTTGGTATCAATCCATTTGGGGTTAGGAGAGAAGGACTCATTGTAAATGGAGGTAGTGGTCGTAGTGCTTTTAGTCTTGATTGGGATAATAAGTGGACGGGAGAAGCAAAACAATACAATGGCTATTGGCTAGCGGAAATGGCCATACCCTTTAAGACTTTGAGGTATGGAGAGGGACAGAAGAACTGGTATATCAATTTCTACCGTGTAGATAGTGAGTATGCTGAAAGATCGACATGGAGCCCTATCCAAAGGAATTTTTCCATTATAAACATGGCCACTTTCAAGACCATGGAATGGGACCAGCCGACTAAAAAACCAGGCCTCAATGCCTCCATTATTCCATTTATTGCCGCCAATACTGAGCGAGATTTTACCGAAGATGGTACGGGTGGAGATACTGGAGCGGATGTAGGTTTTGATTTAAAATATGCAGTGACGCCTGGCTTAAACCTTGACGTTACTGTAAATCCAGATTTTTCGCAGGTGGAGGTGGACCAACAGGTAACCAATTTGGATCGTTTCGAGATTTTCTTCCCCGAGCGAAGGCAATTCTTCCTGGAGAATGCTGATCTGTTTTCTAATTATGGAAACCGGGGTACCCGTCCTTTTTTTACTCGAAGGATAGGTGTGGCTCGTGATACGGCTACAGGTCAAAATATTCAGAATAGGATTCCTGTTGGTTTTCGATTGAGCGGGAAGGCCAACGAGTCTTTGAGGGTTGGAGCCCTCTCGATGCAGGCAGCTGAGGATGGTGAAAATGGTCTGCCTTCTTACAACTTTACCGTTCTCACGGCCCAACAGAAGGTATTTACCAGATCAAGTATCAATTTTTTTGCTGTGAATAAGGAGACTTTCCAGTCAGATGAAAGTTTCGATAATCAGGAATTTTCCACCTTCAACCGAGTTTTTGGATCGGATTTTATTTTAGCTTCTGCCAACAACAGGTGGAATGGAAAGGCTTTCTACCATCGGTCCATTTCTGAAGAACAACTGGACAGTGCCTATGCTAGTGGACTAAGCCTGAATTATAGCAACTACACCCTCTCGGTGAATGTGTTTTCGCAACTGGTTGGGGCGGGTTATGATCCGGAGGCAGGCTTCGTTCGAAGAACAGATATCCGGCAATTGGCCTCCAATGTGCGATATAGTTTTTTTCCAGAGGGAGGAGTTGTGCAAAGTCACGGACCAGGTCTCGATTTTGATATGGTAGGGAATGACACCTATGGTTTTCTGGATTGGGATGCGAACATACTCTATGATATTAGGTTTAGGAATACCGCCAGGTTAAGTATGCGGCCGCTCAGGCTTCAGTATACTTATCTATTCGATGCTTTTGATCCCTCAAATACAGATGGTGTTGAGCTTCCGGCAGATTCTGAATATCATAATGTTCAATTCATCGCCAACTTTACCTCAGATGCAAGAAAGAAACTGTTTTATGAGCTAAGAACGCGATCTGGCCAATATTTTAATGGTGAAAGATGGAATCTAGCGGGCTCCATTGGCTATCGATATCAGCCAAAAGGCTTTACTACCATAGACTTTAACATCAATCGAATAGTACTACCTGAGCCCTATAACACCGTCACATTGCTACTGATTGGTCCGAGGGTAGATCTTACACTTCGGAAAGACCTGTTCTTGACTTCCTTCTTTCAATACAACAGCCAGATCGAAAACCTCAACATCAACGCAAGATTGCAGTGGCGTTTTGCTCCGGTCTCAGATTTGTTTCTTGTTTATACGGACAACTACCTGGCCACTCAAGAAGATGGCTTTATCAGCTTAGGTGGTCCAAGGGCCCGAGCATTGACATTTAAAGCGACCTATTGGTTCAATTTGTAGTTAATCACTGATCACAGCCACTGCGTCAATTTCTATTAGCCACTCTGGCAGAGCTAGTGAAGTAACACCGACTAAAGTACTTGCTGGTGTAATTTCATCTGTAAAGACGTCCTTTCTGACTCCTCGGAAGATATCTAGGTCCGTGGGTCTGTAATCCACGATGTACGTATTGATTTTCACCAGGTCATTATAATTACCCCCTTCACTTTCTAATAGCACCTTTAGTTTCAGAAGCACATCTCGCATTTGAGATTCAAGGTCGGGGCCTTTACCTACTTGACCGGAGATGTGGAGTGTTTTCATATGACCTTCTTCTACCACAACCATTTGTGCATAGCCATTTTCTGGCTGCACGTATCGGGTTGAAGACTTGGGTGATTCGCAGGATACCAATATGTAGGCTGCGAATACCAAAGGGGTCCACAAATATTTGGACATGTAAATTATTCGGTAGGATCGGTAGCCTCAGGTTCTGAGATGGACATGCATTCAGCTAATTCGCTTCGTGCTTTGTCCGTTGCAGCAGCCATTTCCGCTGCTTTAGCTGAGCATTCCGTTGATTCGGCTTTGGCTTGTTCGAAAGCCATTCTGGCATTGGCTCCTTGACTCTGAGCATAGAAGATGACTAGCACTAGCAGGATAACAGTTACAATGTTGGTAATGATCAGTGTCTTTTTCATAACCAGAAGATACGCAATAAGAAACTAGATCACAACTGACTGTCCTGCAGAGGGGATTATATAAGATCTACAATCATCAAAATGGCTAGTGCTGTATCTGGATCATCTTTTTCCAAATATTGCTTGCCAAGGTGGTGGAGGCCATCTTTTATCATGTCTCGCTGATTTTCATGTTCCAGAAAGATCTCCTTTACTTCTACAGACTCTTTGTGGTGGAAAATTGTAGCCTCAGAAGGCAAAGACTTCACGTTGCCCAGCCTTCCAATATTGTTGGCTGTCAGAATGTTACTATTTCGGATGCTTTGTGACAATTGGTCCACACCTATTCCCCTCATCGAGAGCGGTTTTGGTATCTCAAATAGTGAAGCTTCACTGGCCCTGATGTACCAGTTTTCACCCATTCGGCCTACAAGATCCAGTTTTTTGGTGTCAGGAAGGCCATTTTCCTGAAGGTAGGATTCTTTGAAATGCATTCGGACTACTTCGGAGATGATCAGGTTACCTGCACCACCTTTTTCACCCAATGTGATGATATCATTCACTTTGCATTCAAACGATATGGGAGCTTCCAGGACTCTTGGAGGTTTGACAATTTCAGAATCTACAGGTGTAAGTCCGGCTTTCAGAAATTCATTCACTCCCGGCTCGTACTCTGTACTCGCCAATGACATTTTCTCTACAATCTGGTAAGTGACAATATTGATCACCACTTCTGGCACTTCCTTCAAATTGTGGTAAGTATCCTTCTGACTGCTATCTCTCCCTCTTCGTGAAGGGGAGAAGATCACGATAGGTGGATTGGATGAGAATACATTGAAGAAACTAAAGGGACTGAGATTCACATCGCCGTTTTTGTTCATAGTACTGGCAAAGGCAATAGGCCTGGGAGCCACAGAAGCCAGTAGATAGGCGTGTCTTCTTTGTTGGTCTAGAGAGTTAGGGTCTAATGAAATTGAGTGTTCTTCTGAAAGCATATTCTAGTTTCTTGCAGGCAAAACTTGTGTAAGAACTTCTCCAAATCCAACTCTTATTCCGTCTTTTTTAGCGTAACCCTTCATTGATACTGTATCACCGTCTTCGATAAAGGTTCTTGTGGCCCCATCCGAAAGTGTTATTGGGTTTTTACCACCCCAGCTTAACTCCAGCATTGATCCAAACGAATCAGGGGTTGGACCGCTGATGGTTCCTGATGCCATCATGTCTCCAATATTCACATTGCAACCATTCATGGTATGATGTGCTAGTTGTTGGGCCATATTCCAATACATATACTTGAAATTGGAATGGCAGATCACAGAAGCTTCTGAGCCTGAGGGTGAGATAGAAACCTCTAGGTTGATGTCCAGGTTTTTCTCTCCGCTATACTGGAGGTAAGGGAGAACTGCTGGTTGCTGAACAGGGCCAGCCACTCTAAAAGGAGCCAAGGCCTCCATGGTGACTATCCATGGTGATATGGAGGAGGCGAAACTCTTTGCCAGGAATGGTCCTAGTGGCACATATTCCCACTTTTGCACATCTCTTGCTGACCAATCATTGAACAATACCATACCGAAAATATGATCTTCGGCATTGTCAGTACTAATTGTCTCTCCCAAGTTGGTAGACTTACCAACTATAAACGCCATTTCAAGCTCAAAATCAAGTCTCTTAGTTGGACTATACGCAGGGGGGCCATCAACAGGTTTTAGCTGGCCGTACGGTCTATGAATGTTCTGACCAGACACGATAATGGATGAAGCCCTGCCATGATACCCGACAGGGATATGCTTCCAGTTGGGTAATAAAGCGTTTTCGGGATCGCGGAACATTTTTCCGACGTTGGTTGCATGTTCGATGCTTGAATAGAAGTCAGTGTAGTCTCCGACTTGCACCGGCATGTGCATGGTGGCTTCATTTTGAGGAATCAGTACGTTTTTAGCATCTTTGAGAGGAGAGTTTTCATCGCATAGCGCTTCCTGAATCTGATCCCGAACAGAATTAGTTTTCTTCTTACCCAATGCTATGAAATCATTTAGATATTCATTTTCCAAGCACTGAATTGGAATTTCAATGGAATCGAACAAACCCATTTTTGCGACAGCTGGAAGATCCAATATTTGATCTCCAATGGCAACACCTACTTTTTTAATGGAGCCATTTGAAAAGATGCCGAAAGGCAAATTGTGAATAGTGAAGTCACTGGATTCATCTACTGGAACCCACGAGTTTTTTGAAGACATATTTTTATTAAGATTTTGGGTCTAACCAGGATTGATAGTACGTTCCGTCATCCAACGCCATGGCTTGTTCTGTCAGGCTCAATGGTTTGAAGGTATCGATCATTACAGCTAATTCAGCTGTTTCCTTTTGGCCGATACTTCTTTCATAGGCCCCTGGATGGGGTCCATGAGGTATTCCAGAAGGATGCAGGGAAATGTACCCTTTCTCTACATGATTTCGGCTCATGAAATCTCCATCCACATAATACAGCATTTCGTCACTGTCGATATTAGAGTGATTGTAGGGTGCTGGGATAGACTTTGGGTGATAGTCATATAACCTTGGACAGAAAGAGCAAACCACAAAAGCAGAGGTTTCAAAAGTCTGGTGCACTGGGGGCGGCTGATGAACTCTACCCGTAATAGGTTCGAAGTTGTGTATAGAAAATCCATATGGGTAGTTATACCCATCCCAACCTACCACGTCAAATGGATGAGCTCCATAGACTACCTCGTGTAGGTATCCTTGTTTTTTGATCTTAAAAAGGAACTCTCCTTTTTGGTCAATGGTCTCTAGGTTTTGGGGGAGGATGTAGTCTCTTTCACAGTACGGTGAATGCTCAAGAAGTTGGCCGAACCAGTTGCGGTAGCGTTTAGGCGTGTAAATGGGATGAAATGATTCTGAAACAAGTAGCCTATTATCCTCAGTTTCAAATTCGATCTGGTAGATCATGCCTCGAGGAATCACTAGATAGTCTCCATATTCAAAGGGAATATTACCAAGGAAAGTCTTCAGAGTACCAGATCCTTGGTGAACGAATATTAACTCGTCTGCATCTACATTCTTATAGAAGTAATCGGTCATCGATTGCTTCGGGGCTGCCACCGATATTATGATATCATTATTCACCAGAAGAGGAGTCCTTGCTTCAAGGAAGTCATCTTTTGGAGAGGTTTCAAACCCTTTCAACATTCTGGAAGTGATATTTCTCTCTATTGCAATCTTTGGTCGGAGGTCTACTGGCTCATTGATTTCTTCGACCATGGTTGGCCTATTGACATGATAGAGTAGGGAGGACATTCCATCAAACCCTATTGTTCCAAAAAGTTGCTCATAATAGAGACCTCCCGAGGGCTTCTCAAAAATGGTATGTCTTTTAGAAGGTATTTTTCCTAACCTGTGATATATCGGCATAGCTAAACTTCAGTATGAGACTAAAGATAACAATTATCATTTAGTTGTCATGACAAATAAAATAGAAACATAACTATTTAAGTGAATGTTTTGGGTGAAAAATACCCTAAAGTGGGTATTGTGGCGCCGTGTCCGCCTATCTACTTTTGATGTGTAGTTAAAACTACGAATAACAACTAAAGCTTTTTAGCTTTCCACCGCCAAAGGAGGCCCTTCCGAATCAGGAAAGGGCCTTTTCTTTTATATGCGCAGCTATCTGTGAAGCGAGTGCTTTTGCAGCCTGTGGCTTTTTCCGAAACCAGAGCTCAGGCTCTATCAATTCCAACTCTACGAGAGAAATGTCATCTTTATTATCTCTGATAATGTCAACACGGGCATAAAGAGGTTGTGTTGAACAGGCAGTGATAACATCTTGAGCAAAAGCGATTTCCGCCTGTGTAGGATTATAGTCATGAACGGAACCGCCAAAATCATCTTGGACCCTAAAGTCACCCTCTTTAGCCACCTTCAATACGGCATGAGAATACTGATCGCCAATCATCACAATGGAAACCTCGCCTTTATCCAAAATAAAGTTTTGTGCTTCCTGAACCATCATATCTTGTTTGTCAACTAGATTTTTGAATAGGACTTGATGCTCCTCAATCTGATTACAGGGAAGGTAGTGGGTGTCCATTGCAGCCCCTGAAACCCTGGGTTTTATGACCAGGTCTTTCCATTTTTTGATGTTTGCAATGGAAATGAGATTTTCATTTGAGCCTTTCCTACAATAAACCGTCGGTATTGTGTTAATTCCTTTCTGTCTCAAATCCTCCAGATAGGCTTTATCCAGGTTCCAATGAATCAGTTGGTTGGGGTTTATGAATTTGGTTTCTTGAGAAGCTTTTTCTATCCATGGTAAGAACTCATCAAAGCGGTCAAAGTAATCCCAGGTAGATCTGAAAAGCGCGTATTCTGTGTTGGTCCAGTCGTAGGATTTATCAGACCAGGCAACCCTCTGTGTTCTAAGGCCTATGGTTTCAAGGGCGTCCTGTACGAGTTGATCTTCTAAATAAACATTGGAAGTGTAGTCGTCTTTGGGTTGGCTCCCTGTATATCTGGCGTCAGTTAAGATGGTAACGTCTACACTTCTCTTGTTCAATACTACAAATTGGTTTTGGTTTCTATTTGAATTGCGCCATGGTTCGCGTTTTCGCCCCATAAAGTTACAGCGGTCAATCCTCGATATACCTTTACTTTATCCACGTTGGCAGGAATAATATCTGAAACTAAGCTATAGCCTCTTCCAACCGGCATGCCATTAATAACAAACAAGGGCTGAGTTTCTAAGGTGATGGTACTTAGGCCTCTCATATAAATCCTGGTTTCTGGTCCACCATTACCAATTACCTGCAGACCGCCTACTGAGCGGAGAATTGCAGCCATGTTTTGATATTCTGTAAAGTCTCTATTCCTGGCTTCAGAGCTTGATGGTCCTTGGGAACATGAAATGAGAACTAGCAGCAATGCTAAGATGGGTAGGCTATATTTTTTCATAATCACAATGTTTGTAGTTAGATGGTTTGCTTACACCTCCAAAACGCCTTCATCATTCGTTACCCTCATTGGTAGCTTTTACTAATTTATCTGTGCCAAGTATTTTATTATCAGGAAATTGATACCAGGTTCTGCTGTTGGGGATGATCATATTCCCTACTTTATGTGTCCCTTCAGTAGAAATAAATTCCCCCTTGGTTTTGTCCTCATTTTTATAAAAATCGTAGGCGATAAGGGCATAATTCTCTTTGTTTATGAAGTAATGCCAGGTGTCTTTCTCATAAACAACCTCCAAGACATAGCAACTAATGCCATCTATTTCTTTGGTACCTACAATCTCGCTTAAATCGGTTCCAGGGTCTCTAAGTTTCATTGGTAGGCCCCATAGATAAGTGTAGTAGTTTCTCAACATAAGACCTCTACTGCAATCACCACCTTCAGCTTTTTCACAGTTATTTTCCTTGACCTCATATATCTGTTCATCTCCCCTGTTAAGCGTGAAATAACTGAGGTTGTTGTCTATAGACATGGACGTATTCCGAACTGATCCATCAGGTCGACTTTCTTCGAAGAAGAAGTTTGCTTTTAGGCTGCTCCAATCTCCATTTGGGTCATGATACGCTATAGATCTGGATAATATTTCTTCCGATGATAGGTCCTGGGAATGGGACGTTACCACCGAAAAGACCAGAAAAGTTAGTAGACAGGAAGTTCTGACAAGGGAACAGGAGAAATATTTATGCATTTATTAAAAATAGCTTAACTATTCCACTTTTTGGGGCGTTATCCTTGGTATGGAAGCTGCAAGTACCAAAAAAGCCAAGAAAGCTATTTCTAAGGAGAAATTGCAACAGTCTTACATGGAGTATGTTTTGCTAAATGAGAACGTGCCACATTCAGTTTTTGCTTTCTCTAAGCATTTAAAAATTCAAGAGGCGGAGTTCTACGACCACTATAACTCCTTCAACTCCCTGGAAGGTGATATATGGAAATCATGGTTTGAAGCCACTGTAGAGGTGCTACACAATGAGGAAGCCTACAATAGTTATTCCATAAGAGAGAAACTACTTTCCTTGTATTACACCTGGTTTGAGGTGGTCAAGGCCAACAGGAGCTATTTGATGATGAGGTTTGAAAGGGTCTCAGTGAAGCAACCTGATCCTTCATTTCTAAAAAAGTTGAAGGCTCATTTTCTGGAGTTTATGGAAGACTTAGTAATTGAAGGAAAAGACAGTGGGGAAGTGGCTGAAAGAAGATGGTCTCAACAATACTCAAAAGGATTTTGGCTTCAGTTTATCTATTTAACCAAATATTGGGT
>CAZZHO010000069.1:0-22937 GCA_964653795.1 uncultured Roseivirgaceae bacterium
GTCTCCAGTGATCGAGGAGGGGGAGTTAAAAGATGGCCAGGAGAAGAAAATGCTAGAAGCTAATTTCGACCGGGCATTAGACGCTAAATATGCTATTTATCAGGGAGTAGTCTGGTCAGTATTCACACACCCACTGTCGGAACTTACCGTAGAACAGTTCAAGGATGCTATGAAGCAAGTCGCTGCATTGGCTGACAATTTCGGAACTACCTACACCAGCACAGACTTTGTTTTTGGCGGATAGACTATTGCCCTGTCAGAGACACCTTATTAGGGACGCCCCACCGCACTTGGCATTGGACCATACCGGCTCTAGGCGTGTATGGCCCTTTCTGTGCTAGGGCACAGTTGGGCGGGTTAGCTATCTAGATTATTAAATCGATCTTTCTCCATTCTTCATAAAAATGCTTAACTTGACCGAATGAATGTTCGGTCGAACGATAATTCTGCGGAGGATAAGAAGGTTTTGATCATGGAATGCGCCATGGAACTCTTTGTAAAAGAGGGTTTTCAGCAAACCAGTATGGCGCTTTTATCCAAAGAATCTGGTGTGGCCACTGGTACCATCTACCATCATTTCAAAGGAAAAGATGACCTGATTGAAAGTACCTATTTATACGTATCAGAGCAGATGGGACAATCACTCCTTTTCAAAGAGAATGAACTGGAGTGGTCCTATGAGGAGCGATTCAAGTTGATGTGGATGAGGTCTTACCAGTACCTAGTAGACCACCCGAAGTACTTCTATTTCAAGGATACCCTCAACTATTCACCGCTCATCTCTCCTGACCTGAAGCAAAAGGCCAATGTCTACTTTGAAGCCAGTCTTGCACTGATTCAGGAAGGTATAGACCTGGGACTCTTCGCCCAGAAGAATGTAGAAATTCTAGGACTATGGATTCACAACACGGTTATTTCCGCAGTGCAGGCTACGCTATTTGGTCAGATCGACCAGACAGACGACCAGCTACAGCATTTTTATGTCATGACCTGGACCGGACTTACAAAAACGAACGCCAAAATTGAAAAACCATAAAACCAATCTAATGAAGAAAATTTCAATCTTTTTGATGGTTGCCCTTCTTGGAATCTATGCCTTCTTCACCAGAGCTGAAGAGACAAATGATCCAGTAGTAAGGGAAAAACCGATGGCCCTTTCCTCTGAAGAGGAAAATGAAAGCCTTTTGGCTTTTAACAAGATGATGGATGTGCTGGAGCACAAGCGATGTGTCAATTGCCATCCTAATGACAATGTACCGAAACAAGGAGAAGACAGCCATCCACATCGTTTTGGTATCGATCGCTTAAACGCGGGGAGCGGGACCAATTGCAACACCTGTCACCAAAGCACTAACAATGAGTTTTCTGGTGTGCCAGGTGCTCCTGAGTGGGCCTTGGCACCTCACAATATGAGATGGGAGGGGCTTTCTCGTATTGAGATAGCCAAGTCCATGATGAATAGGGAGAACAATGGGAATAGATCTGCTGAGGACATTATGCATCACCTCACTGAGCATGAACTAGTCCTTTGGGCTTGGGAGCCTGGTGTGGATGCTGAAGGCAATCCAAGGGAAACACCTCCAGTGCCTAAAGAAGAATACATAGAAGCTGTCAAAACCTGGATAGAGCTAGGTGCTGTCATACCAACTGAATAAAGACTTTAAAGCATAATCATTATGAATATTTCATTCACAATAAATGGAAAACCCACGATGGTAGATGTCGACAAAGACACGCCGTTGCTATGGGTAATAAGGGATGTCCTTGATATGAAAGGGACGAAGTTTGGCTGCGGTAAAGCGGCTTGTGGAGCATGTACCATCCAAGTTGATGGGGAAGCCGTACGATCCTGCTCTTATGCAGTGAAATACGCTGATGGCAAGACTATCACCACCATTGAAGGACTTGGCACAAAAGAAAAGCCTCATCCGGTGCAACAGGCTTGGATGGAGGAAGTAGTACCTCAGTGCGGCTATTGCCAGCCTGGGTTTATGATGGCCACTGCGGCATTGTTAGAAAAAGTGCCGAATCCTACTGATGAAGATATCGACCAAAACATCATCAATGTTTGTAGATGCGGTACCTACTACCGTATGAGAAAGGCCATTAAGAAAGCCGCTGAAATCAATTCTAATTCAACTATAAACTCTTAATACGATGGCTGCAGAAAAGAAAAAATTCTCCAGAAGGAAGTTTATAGTTAGAACGCTCCTTGGTGGTACAGGAGTAATTGTGGGAACGGCCTATCTCGGTCGAAATTCTATGAGACGCGCCATGTACAGTGCTCAGGATGACCCTGCATTCATGGCTTATGTCGGAGATACTTCCGATCCCAAAATGTGGTTTGAAGTGACTAGTGAAAACAAGGTCATTTTTCATAGTCCCAAAGTGGAGATGGGACAGGGAACATTCACAGGTTTAGCGCAGATAGCTGCTGATGAACTGGACTTGAATATTGGCCAAATAGATATTGTACATGCCCAAAGTAAGACCGGTAACATCGACCAGTTTAGTACAGGCGGGAGTACGTCAATAGCAGGTCTCTACAGCCCAGTTAGGGAGCTAGCTGCCACATTGAAGCAGATGTTGGTAAACGAAGCTGCCAAAAAAATGGAAGTAGATGCCTCTAGCTTATCAGTAGCCGAAGGTAAAATTTCTGGAGGCGGAAAATCCCTGACCTATGGTGAGATAGTAGAAGGAGTAGAGGAATGGACTGTTCCCGAAGAAATCCAACTTAAAGATCAGAAAGACTTCAAATACATAGGAAATCCCGTTTCAAGGGTGGACCTGGAGGACAAAGTCTTCGGAGAGCCCATTTTCGGCATGGATGCGACCTTGCCTGATATGGTCTATGGCTCTATTCTTCGTCCGACGAAAATTGGTGCAAAATTCAAGTCGGCTGATACGAGTCGGGCAGAATCAATGCCTGGTGTTATCAAGGTGGTGAAGGAAGATGATTTTGTTGGGGTAGTAGCTGAATCTCAGCATGAAGCGGAAACAGCCAAACTGACCATCAAAGCCGAGTGGGAGACAGAAAAAGATTGGTCGACAGAGGATATTGAAGCTTACATCAAAGTAGGAGAAGGTAATAAGATGATTGTCCAGAAATCCGGAGATGCCGGTGGTCAGTTGGATGAGGCGGAGGAGAATGGTGATTTGATTTCAGCTGAATATAAAAGTCCTATTGGTGCGCATGCACAACTAGAGCCAAATGGTTGTCTGGCCCACGTAGATGGAGATAAAGCGACAATCGTCCTCTCAACGCAAGTGGTGAAGCTCACCAGAACGGAAGTTGCGAATAGACTTGGGCTGGAAGAGGAAAACGTCAACCTGATTCCGACCTATTTGGGAGGTGGTTTTGGCAGGAGACTGCACACCCCTCATGCTATGCAGGCGGCAGTGTTGTCGAAAGCTGTGGGCAGACCTGTAAAATGCTATTTCAATAGAAAAGAAGAGTTTCAGCATGACACTTTCAGACCCCCTACACATCATGTGATAAAAGCCAGATTAACTGAAAGCGGAGACATTGCGGCGTTAGAGCATAATTATGCGTCTGGAGATGTAATGTACAACTCGGCTCTCTTGCCAGGTTTTGTTCAATCCTTGGTGGGTTCAGATATAGGAGCTTTGAGGGGAGGAATGATCCAGTACGGCGCCATTCCAAATCATCGTGCTGTAGCCTATCATAGAAGTCTACCGTTCGCGACTAGCTGGTGGCGAAGCTTAGGTTTGTTGGCCAATACCTTCGTGATAGAGACATTCATAGATGAGTTGGCTGGAAAAGCCGGGAAAGATCCTTTGCAGTTTCGTTTGGCTCACATCCAGAGTGATGAGGCAGGTGACAGACTCAAAAAAGTGATTGAGGTAGCAGGTAAAAAGGCTGGTTACAAGAATGAGGTTTCCGGTAATAGGGCCATGGGATTTGCCTGCTCAACTGATGCGGGTACTCCTTGTGCTCAGGTTGTCGATGTTTCTGTAGAAGGAGATGAGATCAAAGTCCATAAGGTGGTTTGTGTCATGGATCCGGGCTTGGCGGTAAATCCTGATCAGGTAAAGGCACAGTGTGAAGGTAGTATCATTATGGGGCTGAGCGCTTCTCTCTATGAGAAAATGGAAGTGAAGAACAGTCAGCTCCGACCTACGATTTATGGTGCCTATAAAATGGCTTTGATGCGAAATGCTCCTAAGGAGATCGATGTAGAGCTGATTGATGGTACGGGAATACCTGGCCCTGTGGGTGAGCCGCCTTTGGGACCTATAGGTGCAGCAATAGCCAATGCAGTATATCGAATTACAGGAAAGAGAAATAGAGAGCTTCCTCTTTCAATAGCATAGAAGAGGTTTAGTGACCTCCTCCGGTTTGGGACAATTCAGCTTGGTCTGAGTTGTCCTTTACTTTTGTCCAAGCCAAAAAGGATATCCCAAGGGAAATAGCGCTGATGATGAAAATCAGACTCTTGTCCTCCACCTGATTTATGGCGTAACCCACTCCCAGACTAGCAACTAGTTGTGGCAATACGACGGAAAGGTTGAATAGGCCCATATAGAGACCCATTTTGCTTTGTTCCACTTGAGAAGACATGATAGCAAAGGGGAGGGAGATGATCGCAGCCCAACCTATCCCACATAGAGCCATTAGCACATAGATCATCATTGGACCTAATTGCCCAAAGAATACAAGTCCGGCATAACCAGCTGACATAATCGCCATACAGACATAGTGCGTTTTCACCCGACCCCATTTTTTACTCAATGGAGCAAGTACCAATACGGGCAAAATAGCCGCAACGGCGTTGAGAATTAAAAAACTCCAAGAGATGATTCTGCCTTGATCCAGGGCCGCCATCGATGGGTATTTATCCTGAATGAAGAACAGCATATAGACAAACATGGTATGCACGCCCACCCAGGAAAAGGAGTGAGCAGCCAGCACCTTTCTAAAGCCGATTTCATTCGCCTCGCTTTTGCTTTTGCCAGCATCAGATGTGAACAGTGTTTTGGCAATTAAAAGAATGGTAATAGCTAGGCATATGTATTCTACCCAATAATTGGTTACCTGAATGTGTGCGAGTCTTAGCGTCATTGCATAGATGTCATACACCAAAAAGCCCCACAATGGCTGGATGGACATTACGATGCTTTTGAAAGATGCTTTTTCTGTATTGGTATTGGCCTCTTCTTCGGAGTTCAGTTCTCTGGGTTCTTCGATAAAAAATGGGGGGACTATTGCGGTGAGCAATACCACTACAGCACCACCATAGATGAGTACGTAATTGTCCCAAATAGCACCCACAGCATATGCACCAACACCGAATGTTCCCGAAATGGTCTGCATCCAGGTGTATCCTTTTGTTCTGGCTTCACCTTCAGGCGTTACATCCGCGATAATCGATCTGGTAGGGTTGAAACTGACATTGATGGCGAGATCTAGAAAGAGGGCTACGGTAATGGCCACTCCTAAAATTCCATCTATTCCCAATCCCTCTGAAATCACATCGATATTGGGTAGTGCCAAAAGCATTAATGCTGCCAGTACTCCACCTATCAGGATAAAAGGGCGTCTACGACCATTCCAGAACCAAACATTGTCGCTTATGATGCCAATCAACACCTGTCCTATTATACCGGCAATAGGTCCTGCTGCCCATACTAATCCTACATCATGTATATCGAGTCCATACTTGTTGCTGAGGATCCAACTCAGGGCTGAAATTTGGACAGAAAGGGCGAACCCCATTCCTGTAGCAGGAAGACTTAGTAGGGCATAAAAGGAGGTGCTTAATTTTCTTTGGATCGACAGCATGGGGCTAATTTTTGACATAACAATTTAACTGAGAGCATCGAATTGAAAGTAATTCACACGTCATTTTTCACTATTCACGCAACTCTATCGTTATTCCTTCTGTTGAAGATGAGTAGATTTACATAATTGACATGAGAAGGAGGTCTATGAAATTTTTGAAGTACGTAGCGATTTTGCCACTTATCGGTTTGATAGCGGCGTTTGATGGAGTTCGAGAGGAGTCAGAAGAGCCCCAGGAGCTGAATTGGATTTCCTTTGAGGAAGCAATAAAGAGAAATAAGACCGAGCCTAGGATGATCCTGGTGGATATGTACACTGACTGGTGTGGGTGGTGTAAGCGAATGGAAAAGGACGTTTACGCTAACAAGGAGATAGTTTCCTATATGAACAAGAAATACTACGCAGTAAAATTTAATACTGAGAAGTATACTAATGACATTGAGTTCCAGGGTCGTACATGGAAATTCGTTCCTCCACCAGATGGAGGCAGAAGAGGTATCCATCACTTAGCGTATGCGCTAATGGGAGAAAAAGCCAGTTACCCAACGACGGTGATTCTGAACGAAAAACTCGAAAGGCTCCCGCCAATACCTGGATATCAGAAGGCAGAGTTCATGGACATGGTATTGAAATATTATGGGGATGGTGTTTACGAAACCACTCCCTGGACAGAATTTCAAAAGACCTATAAGAGTCCTTTTCTAGCTGCGAACTAGTCTTTCCAGAGAATTATCTGAATTTGTTTTATTGGTTCTTGCAACCTTTCGGGATGCATAAGGTCTATTGTTCAAATTGTAAATCATGAAGACCAAATATCTTTTTTTAATCTGCTTTGTCGGACTTAGTCAAATCCTGGTTGCTCAAAGAAGAGAAACGAGGGCATTATCATCATTTTCTGCTATTTCAGTAGGGCAGGCTATCGACGTGGAGATTACTCCTGGAGATAAGGAAGAGGCCATTATAGAAATAGATGGTGCAAAACCAGAAAATGTCATTACTGAGGTATTTGGAGATCGGTTGAAGATCAGAATGGAAAGAGGGAATTGGAGAAATGTAGATGTAAATGTCTATGTCACTTATAAATCCATTGATGAAATCGACGTAAGCTCCGCTGCAGATCTTACCACCAAAGGCAAATTGGTCTCAGACCAGTTGGAGGTGGAAGTGAGTAGCGCCGGTGATGTGGAGTTGGAAATAGACGTAAAAGAACTAGATGTAAGGGTTTCGAGTGCCGGAGACCTAACCATTGAAGGGAAGGCAACCGAACAGTACGTAAAAGTGAGTAGCTCTGGGGACTATGATGGGTATGATTTAGAGAGTGAAAGAGCAGAAGTAAATGCAAGTAGCTCAGGTGACGCCAGGGTTTTCGTTACTGACAAATTGGAGGCTGATGCCAGTAGCTCAGGAAGCGTTTATTATAAAGGAGAACCTTCTAAAGTATATGCTGATAGCAGCAGTGGCGGAAGAGTGAGAAAATCCTGATAACCAATCTTAAGATATAGTAGTTTAGCCTGTCTTAGTACAGGCTTTTTTATGCACAAAAAACTCTATTTCCTATTGATGCTCGCCTTCTTCTCCTGCGATACCGAAGAAGTGAGAAGAGATCGATTTTTCATAAAAGGCAATGCCGCCTTAGACCAGAACAATACAGAAGAAGCCATCAGAAACTACTCGCTGGCGATTGACTTAGACAACAGCTTTGCATTAGCCTATAACAATAGGGGTGTTGCGAAGCTTCAAGCTGACAGAGCTGCAGAGGCTATTCAGGATTACAATGAAGCCATTGCGATAGATCCCAAGTACTACGAGTGTATAGGAAATAGGGCTCATGCTTACGATCAAATCAATCGGTACGAAAAAAGTCTTCTGGACTGGAGGTCGCTTCAGGCTGCATTTCCTGATTCATTAGAGCTTCTGGTCTCTTCGGGCCTTGTTGAGGCTAAAATGACCGATTTTAAGGGAGCGACTAAGACTTTTGAGCAGTACTTAAAGGCCCGGCCGGAGGATGATGAAGTGTTGGTAAATCTGGCTATTGCCCAGTTTTATCTTGGGGAGCTTGAGAAGGCTGAATCCACATTAGACAAAGCCTTGAACCTTAACCAAGAGAATGCTCACGCTCACAATGCGCTGAGTCAGCTATTGCAAAGCAAAGGTCAGTTTGAGAGTGCACTATCTGCTGTGGAAAAAGCAATCGATCTCGAAATTGGTAATCCATACTTTCTCAACAATAAGGGATTAATCATGATTGATTTAGAGGACTTAGAAGGTGGCTTGGAGTTTATAAATCGAAGCATTTTGTTGGACGGGAAGAACATGTGGGCTTACAGAAACAAGGGGATTTATTTTCTGAAGAAAAGAGATGCTGAAAGGGCCTTGGAATACTTCAGACAGGTATTGGACAAAGACATGTTCGTCCAGGATATCAATGCATATGCCGGCATAGCCTTTGATGAATTGGATCGAAAGCAGGAAGCCTGTTCCGCCTGGAAAAAGGGGATGGAACTGTCTGAGACTATGTCCCAACAGCTTTTCAACCGAAACTGTCTCTGATCCTATTCAGAAGGGTCTGGAGTAACCAGCTTCAAAATGGAGGCTATGTGTGCGAACAATACGACCGGCACTACAAAAGTCGGTAGCCAGATCAGTGGGAATTGCAAGACGGCAATATTGGGGACAGCAAAACTCTCTGGATTATAGAAATAGGGAGAGGCTCTGATGGCGATAATAACGATGTTGGCTAACATCACGATACCCGCAATATTCCATATTACAGCAGCGAAAGTGCTTTTGCTACGCATTCCAACAAGAAACACCGCGGCAAAGGGCGCAGTGACTCCTGTAAGGATATCGAAATTGGATCCTTCGAAGGTCATCTCAATAGGCACTAATTTTTCGATGGCCAACCACCACAATACTAACTCTACTGGTACGCGAATAATGTGTAGATAGGTCAGGGTGGTAATGGGCATTTTCAATATGAAATCTCGACTACCTTTTGACACGAATAGAGTGATGAGCGCTATTACCGTCATGCCTACAGCTATGAATAACCTGGGTGGAAAGCTGGTGGTGTCTTCAAACACACCCTGAAATGTAAGTAGGGCAATGACAAACAACCATACGGCCATGAAGGTGAATACAACCGTTGGGGTACTATTCCTTTTGGCTGGTCCTGCAACATTCGCCGCAAAAACGATGAATGCGATGCAGGCCAAAGTGATAGCTATAAAAACATAGGGTATGTAGGGTGGTATATTGTCCATAGGCGTATTTGGTTCTCCTAATTTAAGTAATTAGGAAAAATCGACTAGACCCTTTGGCTTTTACCTCCAATCATGGAGTCGTTTGCTCGATCAAAATTATTTTTGAATTGTGGGGATATCGGAATTTGTAGGGAAGCTTTCGCAACAGCTTTCGAATGGTTTGCCAGGACATGAAGCGCATCAAAAAATGCTGCCGAAGATGGCGGATGGCACTGCTATCAATTTGAAGCATAAAAATCCACCTCGAGAAGGTGCGGTGATGATCTTATTCTTTGAGGAGGAGGGAACCGTCAAGTTTCCCTTGATCCAACGCCCAAAGTATGAAGGTATTCACAGCGGACAAATGGCTTTGCCAGGTGGCAAGTCAGAACTTGATGATCGCGACTTGCGGCATACAGCTTTGCGAGAAACGGAAGAGGAGATCGGGGTGAATAGCGCTAAGATTGAAGTCTTTGGAGAACTGAGTTCATTTTATGTGGTGGCTAGTAATTTTCAGGTGTTACCTGTGCTGGGTTTTATGGATCATAAGCCTGATTTTATTCCGGATAATAGGGAAGTGGACCAGGTAGTGCTAGCCCAAACAGATCATATTATTTCCAATGAAGCGCTGAAAAGGAAAAACGTAGAGGCTGCTAATGGCTTCCACCTAGATTCGCCCTATTTCGATGTGAATGGCAAAGTGGTTTGGGGAGCTACTGCTATGATGCTAAGCGAATTGGTTGAAATTATGAAGAAAGTATATGAGTAAGAGTGAAGAACATCATTTGGAGATAAGTCTAAAGTGCTCTTACAGGACACTCAATAGTCTCACTTCTCGTGTAAAGCGTGCTTGGATCGTATTTCACGGTTATGGTCAGTTGACCGAGTACTTTCTTAAGAAGTTTGAAATTCTTGATCCTGAAACCAATTTTATATTGGCGCCTCAAGGTCTTTCTAAATTCTACCTGCAAGATCATAAGAGGGTAGGAGCCACCTGGATGACAAAAGAAGATCGTCTTACCGAGATTGATAACCAGCAGCGCTACCTGGGAGCAGTGATCGAGAAGGAACTAGCTGGCTTTGAAGGGGAGCTGATTTTATTCGGGTTTTCTCAGGGAGTTGCCACGATGGGGCGGTTTGCAACTTTTAGCAAAATCAAGTTTGATCATATGGTACTATGGGCCGGATCTTTTCCTCACGATTTGGAAAAAGAAGACCTTAAGGGCTGGCCAGAGGATTATAAAATTTCGTATTTCAGTGGCCATGATGATCCTTACATTAAAGAAGGGCTCATTGAAACACAGGAGAAAAGAATGGCGGAGCTGACCGGAAAAGAGATTAATGCAAATTTCTTTGAAGGGAGGCATGAGATATTACCTGAATTATTACTTCAGATCTGAACAATATTGTATCAAAATCGTACAGTTTCTGAATTGTGTTTGACATCAACTTGCTGGATATCAGGCACTACTTTTTCTGGCACGGGATGTGCCTAATTTTACATTAGTTATATTGAAGAAATTTTTGATTGCATGATTAAGTTCGTCAATGTCGACAAGTACGTCGACTCAAAGTACCAAAGGATTTTCATCCTCAAGGGTGTTGAATTAGAGGTAAAACAAGGTGAGTTTGTAAGTATCATGGGGCCTAGTGGTTCCGGCAAGTCTACTTTGCTTAACCTGATTGGTATGTTGGACAAACCCTCAGCTGGGGAATACTATTTCAACGAAGAGCCAGTTCACAAATTCAACGAGAGGCGAACTTCTAAAATCCATAAGGAGAACATAGGATTTATCTTCCAGGCTTATCACCTGATTGACGAACTCAATGTGTATGAAAACATTGAAACACCCCTTCTCTACAGAGGAGTAAAAAGAAAAGAAAGAGCCAGTATGGTAGCTGAGATGCTTGACCGTTTCCAAATGGTGGCGAAAAAGGATCTTTTCCCTGAGCAGCTTTCAGGAGGCCAGCAACAGTTGGTAGGTATCGCCCGAGCGATTATTGGAAAGCCCAAGTTATTACTAGCGGATGAGCCTACGGGTAATTTGCACTCCGAGCAGGCTTCGGAGATCATGGATATCTTCACTCAACTGAATCAGGAAGGTATGTCCATTATCCAGGTGACGCATTCGGAGAAAAACGCGGAATATGGTTCCCGTATCATCAGACTGGAAGACGGAATGGTCAAAAGCCAATAATGGCGCACGACAAAGAACTTCTATCGCATTTTGCAATAACATTGGCAGTCAGGAATATCTCGGCTGCCATTGCTTTTTATAGGGACCAACTTGGTTTCAGCCTGGAGTTTGAGTGGAATGATCCGGTTGACTATGCCGTTTTGCGTAGAGGTGAGAACGTGAACATTCATTTATCCAAACGTCAGGATGACCTAAGGCCATCGGAGATTCATACAGCGATGTATGTTTTTGTTCAGGAGGTGGATGAGCTTTATAAGGAATTTCTTCAAAAAGGTGTCACGGTAAAAACACCAGTCGGAAATCGCGAATATGGTATGAGAGATTTTGATGTCGTTGATCCGGAAGGGCATATCCTAACCTTCGGAAAGGGAATCTCTTGATAGCTCAAGTGTGCGATTAAGATAGGCTTGCCTCTTCTTTTATCTTCTCAGCGTCCTCCCCTAAATACGAGTCTATCAGGTAATGTCCCAAATAAATAACGGGCGTAAGGAGAATGGCGACTGCAAACTTGTAGATGTAGTTAATAAGTCCGACGGAGAATAACTGATCCAGACTCCAACGGGTACTGGCTGGAGCAAAAACGTAGAAAGCGATACCTAATACTACGAAGCTATCAATGAGCTGAGATACCAAAGTTGAGCCGGTTGCTCTTAACCATATTTTTTTCTCGCCGGTGATTTTTCTAAGAGATTGGAATACATACACGTCCAGGATTTGTCCGATCAGGAAGGCGGTTAAGGATCCGACGATAATACCCATTCCTTGAGTAAAAAGGACATTAAAAGCATAATTGATGTTAAATGGATTTCCATCCGGGTCAGAAGCATTCACATTGAGCCAGAAGTCTGCTGGTGCTAGCTTGGTTACCAACCATATGACTAGAAAGGCATAGGCTATTAATCCAGCAGCTAGAAAGCTAATTTGTCGAACACCCTTTTTCCCAAAATACTCATTGATGATATCGGTGGTGATAAAAACCACTGGCCATATCACAGCTCCGGCTGTAAGGTTGAAATCCAATACCAATCCACCAAGGAGTTTAATGTTGGCTGGAGGCACTCCAATCGTTCCTTCTGCTGAAAAGATTTTCACACCAATCATCTCAGCTAGAATAGCATTGGTCAGGAATATACCTGTAAGCACCATGAAAATGCGCTGTTTCTTTTTGCTGCTATCCATTGACTAAGAATTGAGTGCCCTCGATCGCTAAATGTGAGTTAGGAAAAACTTCTTGTGCTTCCTCTAACAACGGAGTGAGGTCTTGATACCGGGTGGAAAAATGACCAAGAATAAGTTTTTTGGTGTTTGAGAGCTTCGCTATTTCCGCTGCCTCTGCCGCTGTAGAGTGGTATGTGTCCCTTGCCCTGTCAGCCATCTCTGAGGTGAAAGTAGACTCATGGTATAGCAGGTCCGTATCTTTTATTAGGTCAACCAGGTCTGGTTTGAATCTAGTGTCCGAGCAATAAGCATAGCTGAATGCAGGTAATGGAGGGTCTGTGACCAATTTGTTTTCATAGAGCACATTGCCCTCAAGGTCTATAATATCTTCTCCATTTTTAAGTGCCATGATCTGAACCACACTCAGTTTTTCGTCGATAGTGTTTTTCTTAATTCGCCGCTTCTTGGGTTTTTCTTTGAATAAATATCCGGAGCAAGGAACTCTATGATCTAGCGGTAAGGTGGATACTTCAAACTTTGGATGGTCTATGACCACACCGTGTTCGTTTTCTTTCCACTCGCGAAAATCAATACGAAAGTTGAGAGCTGTATTGCTGTATTTTAATTGCAAAGAGATGATATCGGCGAGTCCTGGAGGCCCTACCAAAATCAGCTCCTTCTGCCGACCAAAAAGATGTAGGGTGGAGAGTAGTCCGATGAGCCCATAGTAATGATCGCCATGCAGATGACTGATGACGATCATATTGATTTTAGAGATCTTAATTTTATACTTCTTCAGTAGAAGTTGTGTGCCCTCACCACAATCAATGAGGACGTACTGATCCTGAATTTTTAGAAGCTGACTTGTATGATGCCGATGATGGGCAAAAGCAGCAGAATTGGATCCAATGATCTGTAGCTCTAAGGACAAGAGGTCTTAGCTCTGGCTTTCCTCTTCGCTAAAACCTTGTTCGAGTGTATTCATGAACACTAAATCAACGGCTTCCTCCTCGGTATTGGTGATGTCCATGATCTTATCAAGCTGAGAGATTTTGATCAACTTCATTACGTGCTCTTGCACTTCACACAGTACGAAAGATCCTTTCTCTTTAAAGAGTCTGTTGGCCACCAACAAAGCACTAAGACCTGAAGAATCCGTGTATTTCACATTCTTCATGTTCATGATCAGGTTGCCAGCACCATCGGCATGTAGCTTCACTACCTCCGATTTCATGTCAGGAGCTAAAGTGGTATCCAGTTTTTCATCCTGTAGCGTGATACCTGTATACTTTTCTTGTCTGTCTATTGTGAACTTCATATGCCTAAAATATTCTTTTCTATTCTACTCAGTATATCATCCTGAGCTCCTTTTTCAAACGATTTACCAGTGATTTGTTCGAACAGCTCAATATAGCGTTCTGAAACAGAGTTTACAAAAGTATCATCCATTTCCGGGATAGTCTGACCTTCCTTTCCCTGAAAGCCATTTGCCATGAGCCATTCTCTCACAAATTCCTTCGACAACTGCCGTTGGGGCTTGTTATCTTCTAGCAATGACTCGTAGGTATCCTGATAATAATATCTGCTTGAATCTGGTGTATGCACTTCATCGATGAGATAGATTTTACCATCCACATGTCCAAACTCATATTTCGTATCAACTAAGATCAACCCTCTTTCAGCCGCCATCTCCGAGCCTTTCTTAAACAGTGCTCTGGTATAAGCCTCAAGTTGTTGATAGGTCTTTTCCTCCACCAGTCCCTGTGCCAGGATCTCTTCCCTGCTAATATCTTCATCATGTCCTTCCTGGGCTTTTGTTGTAGGCGTAATGATGGGAGAGGGGAGACGGTCATTTTCTTTCAAACCTTCTGGTAGTGCTATTCCACAAATCGATCTTTTGCCTGAGCGATACTCCCTCCAGGCATGCCCCGCGAGATAGCCTCTAATTACCATCTCCACTGGAAAAGTCTCACACCTTAAGCCATATGTGACGTTGGGGTCCGGCTTAGAAAGAGCCCAATTGGGCACTATATCTTTAGTCTCTTGCAGAAAGTAATAGGCGATTTCGTTCAGTACCTGACCCTTGAATGGAATAGGTCTTGGCAACACCACATCAAAAGCTGATATCCTGTCTGAAGCGACCATTGCGAGTCTCTCTCCAAATTCATATACCTCCCGAACTTTACCAGTGTATTTACCAGTTTGATTAGGAAAATGAAAGTCTGTCGATTGGATGCCGTGCATGGTCGGCAAATTTATGATATGCCGGGCTTATCGAATCATACTTTTTACTCGCTCCTCAAACTTTCCACTGGATTAGAAGTAGCTGACTTAGCCACTTTGGAGAAAATGATGAGTCCTGATATGCTAATACACATCATTGCCGCAAGGGCAAAGATCCACCATTCCAAATCGATGCTATAGGCATAACCTTCTAGCCAATATTGCATACAGAAGTAGCTAATAGGCAATGAGATGATGATGGCCACCAGCATTAAAAAGGCAAAATCCCTCGCCAACAAGTTGGTAAGCTGGGTAAACGTAGCCCCTAATACTTTTCTAATCCCTACTTCTTTGACCCTTCTTTGCAGAGCAAACGTGACCAATCCGAACAAGCCGAGGCAAGAAATGAAAATGGCAAGTCCTGCAAATCCGGGAACTAAAGTACTTACCAATTGCTCTGTTTCGTATTCCTCTTTATAAACTGATTCCAGGAATGAATACTCGAATGCATGCCCTGGGTTGAGTGAGGAGTAGAGCTGTTCGAGTCTATTCAATGTGCCAGAGATGTCATTTGAGCCTATTCGAACGGTGATGGTACCGAAGTTCAAGCCTTCTTTCACATCTATCACCATGGGCTGTATGGGTATATGGAGTGAATTGAAATGAAAATCTTTGACGATACCTATGATCTTACCCTCTTTGCCAAAAATGCTGGCCGTTTTGTTGAGCGCATTTACTCCGATTGTCTCCGCCGCTTTCTCGTTGATGAGGAAGTTGTTTTCATCCGCCGGTCTTCCTCGGTCAAAGTCTCTTCCGTCGATGATTTCCAGACCCATTGTCTCTACGAAATCATACCCTACGGATGTGGGAGTGAAGTTGCTATTGTTATCGTCTTCTTTACCATCCCAGTTGAAAAAGGGACCGGAAAAGCCCATTTCATGAGGTGTCTGACTGCTCCTATCTACTTGTACCACACCAGGGACTTTCATTGCCTCATTTTTAAACCTGAGATAATCTGTTTGCATCGTTCCTTCAATAGGGATGTATAAAAGGTCTTGCTTCTGAAAGCCCAGGTTCTTGTTGAGTAAGTAGCTCATCTGACTGGATAGCGCTATGGTGGCGACAGTGAGAAAAATGGAAATGGAAAATTGGAAAACCACCAATCCCTTTCTCAATCTTGCTGCTCCTTTTTTATTCTCCGGTCTCTTACTGATAGTCGCCTGAATCCCCAATCTTGATAGTACCCATGAAGGGTAAGAGCCAGCTAAGAACCCTACAGCAAATACTATAGCCAGTAACATGAGTATAAATTGTACATCCTCGAAAGGAAAGCGCAATGTTGTCTGGCTTACTACCTGCATCGCAGGCAATAATGCAAAGGCTAACAAAAGGCCCAGGATAAAACTGATTGCAGTTGTCATTAGCGACTCAATCATGAACTGACTGACCAGATTATTACCACTGGCGCCAATTACTTTTCTTAGACCAACTTCTCTTGCTCGTTCATTGGCTTTGGCCGTCATCAGGTTGATGAAATTGATCACCGCAATGAGTAAGATGAAAATAGCGATACCACCAAAGAGCCTTACGTAAATAGCTCTTCCGGCAGCAGGCCGACCATTTTGATAATTATCATACAGATATTGCTCCTTGAAAGGCTGCAATCTCAATTTTCCATCTTCGCCTTGTTCAAAGTCTATGTATCCAGTCAAAAATGATTCAAGCTTGGCTTCTACAGCTGCGGGATCTGCACCTTCTTTCAGTTTGATATAAGTCTGCGTGCCGAAGTGGTTCCAGCTAGGTTTAAACCGGTCTCCATCGACCCACGCATCCCAATTAGTCAGGTATTCAAATTGTAAGGAAGATTCATTCCCAATGTCCTCAAATACAAGGGCTACATTTAGGTTTTCTTTGTTCTGATAGCGAATAGACTGACCAATGGCTTTTTCAGGGCTACCAAAGAAAATATCCGCCATTTTTCTGGAGATGGCGATCGCACTTCTATCGAGCAAAGCGTTCTCAGCAGTACCTTCAAGAATTTCATAGCTGAAGATATTGAAGAATTGTGGGCTACCTCGTGATCCTTTCATCTTGAGGATCACATCATCTTTTTGGAAAGTCTCAGCGGTTACGCCCTGAAGACTCAACCTGAAACTTTTGGCAAAACCGGTGGCATACTGGATTTCAGGGATTTGCACGGCCAGTTCTGCTGGGAGCTTAGCAGGCGTGTTAGGTCCCGTATTCTCACCATCTGGGAAAATCATGTGACTATAAACACTATAAAGCCGATCGCCATCTGCATGAAAACTGTCGGTATTGACCTCTTTATAGCTCCAGAGGAAGATCAGCAGGCTACTGGCGAAGCCAAGCGTTAATCCCAGGATATTGACGAAGCCACTACCTTTTCCAGAGCGTATTCCTCGCCAGGCAATGTGAACGTGATGATTGATCATAAGAGTTGAGTTTTGAGTTTTTGGGAAAATGGAAACAAGCGAAGCGTATCGCAGAAACTTCAAGGCGTTCCAGAAGTAAAGTCGTTTTGCTTTTTTAAAGCCGTATTTTTCTACCCAGTATTGATAGAATTCAAGGAGGTCTCCCTCTATTTCGTCTTGAACATGATGTCTGCTAACGCGAGATATGATCCTGGCAATCCAGGATGGAGGATTGTGAATTGATTTACTCATATCGGCATAGCATTTGGAGGAAGTTGACCCCAGATTAGTTCTCTGTCTTCCTGCAATTTTCTGAGCACTTTACTGCCGGCTACGGTGATCTTGAAGAATCGCTTGCTTCTTCCTCCCCGCTCAGCAGTAGCGCCACCTAGATAGGAGCTGACATAGCCTTTTTCACCCAGACGGTGTAGTGTGGCATGAACAGCGCTTACGCTGATGGTTCGGTTCAGCTGCTTTTCAATCTCCTGTGTAATGGCCACGCCATAAGCATCCTCCTGCAGGAGTACAGTCATGAGCAACACAATCTCTTCAAGTTCGCCGATGTAAGTCTTTCTCATTTCTATTATTTCAAATTCTGTAGAACATATACCATGCCAAAAAGGCAAAATCCTTCATTCATTGAATTATTGCATGGTTTACTCAACTGGGGGATTTGACTTTTGTTCGAAACCGTCCATTTGAATCAGTGTGAATTGACCGTTTTTGGAGCCTACTGAGGATGAATTTTTTCATTTTGTTTAGGTTTACTTAGACAAGACCTTATTCAATTTTTGTACCTTTTTCTGAAAAAAGCGGGCGTGCGTTTTCTCTTATTACTCTTATTTCTATCGTGGGAAATAACGGCCTATACACAATCAACAGCGTATTTTGACTCGCTGGAGAGTGTGCTGGAAAAGACAGAGGACCCTATTGCCAGGGTAGACCTCAATACATTGTTGGCTGAGGAATACAGAAAGAGTAACTACGATCAGGCTTTGATCTATGCCAATCATGCAGTAGAACTTTCCAGAGAGATTGGCTACACTCCAGGTCTGGCTGCGGCGCTTTACCAAAAAAGTTGGGTGAGACTGGGGCTCGGGGAATTTAAAGAGAGCGAATCTCTTGCGCTGGAATTGAAGGCAATCGGTATTCAATCGCAAAATCCAAAGTTTTTGGGAGATGCCTACAATCTGCTAGGGTCTAAAGATCTATACGCTGGGAATCTACAATTCTCCCTTGCACGGTATGATAGCGCCAATCGACTGTACAAGAAGGCTGGACATATAGAAGGTGTTTCCAGGACCTATCACAATCTCGGTTTGATATATAATGAATTTGGAGAATCTGAATTGGCCATAAGCTACTATGATTCTTTGTTGCAGATTGAGGGAGACAAAGTAAACAGTTATGTTGCCGTTACTTACTCTTCAATTGGGGATCTTCATCTACGTCGGGGTAATACGCTTGAAGCTTTACAGAACTACCAGAAATCAGTTGCGCTATTCGAGCAGCTGAAGCACGTGAAAGGAATTGCCATCAACCAGATGAACCTTGGTCGGGTATATGCCAGCTTACAGCAGAATACCAAAGCCTTAGAACAGTATCAAACGGCGCTCAACACATTTTTGGGTATCAATCATCTATTCGGGGCATGCGATGCCTATAATAATATTGGTAAATACTTCTCACAGATCGGTCAATTTGATTCTTCGAGATATTATCACCAGCAGGCGCTCTTGATATCAAAGAAGGTTGAAAATGAATTTAGGGTAGGAGCGGCTTATTTAGGTATTGGAGAATCTTATTTGAAAGAAGACCTGGTCCAGGCAGCTCATTTCCTGCAGCAGGCTAAGTCCATTTTTCAGGAAGGTAACCATCGAGTTGACTTGGCTCAAGTAGACTATTTATTAGGAAGATTGGCCAGGGAAAGAGGACAGTATCAAAAGGCCAGGGAGTTTCTTGGCCAGGCTATTGAGATTGGCCTTACCATCAATTCGCCCTCTCATTTGGTGATGTGCTACAAGGAGATCGCGGAAGTGTCTAGGCTTTTAGGTCAGAAAGATGAGGCGCTGTTCTATATGGGGCAACATCAGATACTCAGCGATAGTCTCAATGGTGTTTTCGTCCAGTTGCTCACAGATTTTCAGCAATTTGAATATCAGCTAGTAAGGGAGAGGGATTCTCTAGACATATCCAAGGCTCGACAGGAAATGGCTTTTCAGGAGGAAAGGAAAGAACTGAAGGCTGAACAAAGGCTTTTTATGCTGTCACTCGTTTTTTCATTGATCATTATAGTGGGAATGGTCATATTCTATTACCTGCGACAGAAAAGCCTAAAGAAATTGAAGCATTCTTATACTTTGATAGCGGATCAAAGCCAAAGGATCAATAGCATAGTGGAGACCGTTTCAGAAGGGATTTTGGAAGTGTCTTCTAAAGGGATAATCCAATTCGCCAATGCGAAAGCTTATCACATTTTGGGGGTTGGCGAAGAAGAGCTGAAGACGAAGAATTTTTATGATCTTTTCAGCTTCCCCAATTCCGAGCAAAGGATGTTCTTCCCGGCAGGCAGTGAGGAAGTAAATTCGTTGACGCTGGATTATGCGCATCCAGAGCAAGGCACGAGGGTTATTTTATGTTCTATTTCGCGGCTCAATGTAGATAGCAGCATCGTAAGTTTTCAAGACATGACTGAGCAGGCTGAATTGGATACGAAAGATCGATGGGAGTTTATCAACCAGCAGGAATTGGCCAATCGCCAGATTGCCATGAGTCTTAGCGAAAGCATAGCCCAGCAATTGTATGCCACGTTGCTTAAATTGGATGGTCTGGCCCCTCATACCTCAGTAAATGCTTCAAGAGAGATTCTAACAGAAACCATCAAGGACATTAAGCAAATGGCGAAGGCCATTACGCCGCAGGAGACTTATCATGGCATTGCGCAGGCAGTACTGATCCTGACGCAGCGATTAAATGAGCAGCACATTGTTCCCAATATACATGTAGAGCAAGAGGTAGAAGATCTAAGGTTTGATCTCTCCTTTGAATTGGCGGTGTTCCGCATCCTACAAGAGTTACTAGAAAATGGCATCAAGCATGCTTCCGCCATCAATATCAAGGTAAAGCTTGTGATGAGGAACAAGTGCCTCGAGCTGATGTATTGCGATGATGGTGTGGGTTTCGACTTGCAAAAAGGTGCCTCCAAAAGAAGAGGACTCAAAACCCTAAAAGATCGGGTAGAAGCCAACAATGGCAAATTGATGATCGAGTCTGCAAGTAAATCAGGAACTAAGGTTTCGGTGCGCTTTGAAAATGTGACCTCAAAAGTGAAAGCCAGCTAGGAAACGGCTCCTTGTCCCCAAATCACTACAATCTTCTTCAGATGCTTTTTATAGCAATATTTTAAGGCGCTTTTTCGATTTGAATCAAACAAAACAAACGTTTTCAGTATTTTAGAAGGTATGACCACATTCAGCTCCCCCCTGGATGCCTTTCTTCACTACGAAAGCACCACACCTGACAACCTGTATTTAAAGCAATTACTTCCTGGAGAGACAAAAACTTACACCTATGCTCAAAGCGGCGATGAGATTCGTCGGATGGCAACAGCCTTGAAGTCTTATGGGCTTGAGGAAGGTGATAAGGTGGCCGTCATTTCTAAGAACTGCGCACATTGGATCATGAGTGATATTGCCATTGCTATGGCAGGGTGCGTGTCTGTACCCCTTTACCCAACATTGGGAGCTGACTCCATCAGGCACATATTGGAACACAGCGAGTCCAAGGTGGTGATCCTGGGCAAGCTGGACGACTATGAAAGCCAAAAACCTGGCATCCCTGGCAGCATCCAGAAAATAGGAGTGGGACTTTACGATCTTAATGATGGAGATCAATGGGAAGACCTGATGCAAAAGCATGAACCTATGCAGGAGCCCGCAGAGCAAAAGCATGAGAATCTGCTGACCATCATGTACACCTCAGGTACCACGGGATTGCCAAAAGGAGTGATGCATACGGTGGGCAACTTTGCTTACATGGGCAATATGATCCTAAGCATGTATGATTTGCCAAAGGGCGCCCAATTCTTTAGTTATCTGCCACTCTCACACGTGGCTGAGCGATTGGGTATAGGCCTCAATTCTCTCTATCGAGGTGCTACTGTCACTTTTCCGCAATCGCTGGATACGTTCGCGGATGACCTGGCTGGTACACAGCCTCACTTATTCTTCGCGGTACCACGTATTTGGTCCAAATTTCAGGAGAAGATCCTTCAAAAACTGCCTCAGAAGAAACTGGATACGCTATTGAAGATTCCGGTGATCAAAAACGTCATCAAAAAGAAACTGAAAACCGCTCTAGGGCTTTCCAGGGCCGAGTACATCTACTCAGGCGCTGCACCTATTGCGGTGAGTTTGCAAGAGTGGTTCATGACAATAGGTGTGAATATCCTCCAAGGCTACGGTATGACCGAAGATGGTCTTCATTCTCACTTCTGTTTTCCGGAGACCAACCGTTTTGGTACGGTGGGCAAACTGCTTCCAGAGGCGGAGAGCAAGTTTACTCCCGAGGGTGAGCTATTGCTCAAGAGTAAGGCAGTGATGACAGGCTATTACAAGATGCCAGATAAGACAGCAGAGTGCTTCACTGAAGATGGTTTCTTACGAACCGGCGACCTGGCAGAGTACGATCATGAAGGGCATCTGATGATTACGGGTAGGGCCAAGGACCTCTTCAAGACGGACAAGGGCAAATACATAGCGCCAACACCCATCGAGCTTGAGCTGATGAAAAACCCTGACATAGAGCAAGTCTGTGTGGTAGGAGTTGGTATACCGCAGCCGATTGCGTTGATCGTGACTTCTGAAGATGCAAAGAACAAGTCCAATGAAGATATTTCAAGCAGCATAGCGGATACCATTGCTGTTGTGAATCCAACATTAGAAAAACACGAAAAGCTGGAGAAAGCCGTGGTGATGAAGGAAGACTGGACGGTGGATAATAATCTCCTAACCCCTACTATGAAGGTCAAGCGGAACCAGGTGGAGAAGATCCACATGCCTTTTTATCCCGAGTGGTTCGGAAAGTCAGAGCAGGTCATCTTCGAAAATTGAGTATCCCTTTTGATTAAATATCTATGGTGTCACTCTGAGTTTGTCGAAGTGCGACGCTAAACTCTTGGAAAGATGTCATTCCGGCGGAGTAGCGATGAAGCCAATCCAAGCTAAGTAATATCACAGTACTATTTCACTCGATTTTTATAATTTTCTCATCTAAGCTCGGACTTAGATGAATGACGATTTACATACTTGTTTGAATTGTGGTCATGTACATACTGGCCTGTACTGCAATTTGTGTGGAGAGAAAAAACTCATTCAGAAGGAGCGGACCCTGGTATATTTCTTTCGGCAGGTTTTCAGTGCTTTCACTTTTGCTGATACCAAACTTTTGAGAAGCCTAAAGTTGATTTTAGCTCAACCAGGTCGGTATTCTGCTGAGATCACAAGCGGCATAAGGGTTAGGTTCATGAAGCCAATCAGCCTGTTCTTCATGTGTAACCTGATTTACTTCTTTCTACCCCTATTCGAGACCTTCAATACTTCACTAAAGACTCAAATGCAGGGTTTACCTTCAGCTAAGATATTCTCAGTGGAAGAGCGCGTAAATGCCCGAGTAGCTGAATTAGAGATGACCTTTTCAGAGTTTGAATCGCTGTATACCGAGAAGTCATCCGCGAACTCCAAGCTGATGCTCATTGTCCTGGTTTTTTTCTTTTCTTTTGGTTTTGCAATGATTGGCCTCAAAAGAAAAAGACATTTCATTGATCACCTGACTTTCGCCTTTGAGTATGGCATCTTCATCTTAGCTTTTTCTACCATATTGT